>NZ_JBXARJ010000004.1:0-424121 GCF_058808115.1 Shinella sp. GW821-FHT11G07 | reverse complement strand
GTTGCGCTTCATTCCCTGGTCCTCTCAATGGGCCAGAGCTTACTTCAAAATGGATTATTTCAACGGGGCAAGGTCAAGGCATATGCCGCCCGACAGGCGGAGATCGATCAACTAATGACTGAAATCAGCGCGGATCATTGAAGAAACATGGGGTTTTGCAGTTAAGCGAGTTGGCGACATTCGAAATCAGTCATAGGTTGAGTTGATCAGCAGCCGGGATTCGCCATGACGAGTATCTATCAGGGCCGTGAACAGACCGAAGCCAAGCATTTTATTCTAAGAAAATATCTTCAGACGCTGGCCTTTAAGGCGCTTCATGGCGGATGGAACCTCGCTTACATCGATGGCTTTTCGGGACCGTGGCAATCACGGACGGTGGATCATTCAGACTCCTCCTTTATGATTGCCTTGGAAGTGCTCAAGGACGCCCAAGCGAAGGTACGTGCCACCGGGAAGAGACCGCGCATCAAATGCTTCTTCTCAGAAGAGAACCGGGATTCCTACGCTCAATTGAAGGCGGCGGTTGCCCCTCATCACGATCCAGCCAACAGCTTCTTCATTGAGACGTTCAACGGGAAATTTGAGAACGCTGTAAGCCCTATTCAGAAAACGATGGAGGGATCGTTTGCCCTCACCTTCATCGATCCAACAGGCTGGACCGGCTACGAGTTCGACAAGGTGAAATCCATCTTTGAGCACGCGCCCGGCGAAGTTCTGCTGAACTTCATGTACGACTTCGTCAGTAGATTCACCGCTTCATCTGACCCGAAGACGCTTGCCTCCTTTGACGGCATTCTGGGTCAGGGATGGCAGCAACGCCTTGACCCGTCATTGCCGCGTGAAGAAGAGATAATTGCGCTCTTCTCCGAGCAGTTCCGGCAAGCTGGCGGTTTTCGGTACGTCCTCAGCACCCCTATTGAGAAGATATCTGACCGCACCCATTTCCATATCGTGTACGGAACTCGCAGCGCTGAGGGACTGGCTGCGTATCGTGATGTCGAACACGCGGCCCTTAAGGATCACGGTATGAGGCGGGCCTCTGCCCGTGAAGCGATCAGGGAGAATAAGACCGGGCAGACTGACATGTTCGGTGCAGAGGGTGCGGCTTCTTTCGCTGAATTGTCGGCCGACGCGCAATTCGCGAGCATTAAGCTTCAAGCCAAGGACTGGCTCCGCGAGCAGTTACCGAACTGTCCGAAATCATTCTCAGAGGTTTGGCCACATATGCTTGACCGGTTCATGGTGAGGAGAACCGATGCCAAAGACATATGTGTGGAGTTGGGGAAGGCAGGAGAGATCAAGGAGACTTGGCGCATGAACGGATCGAGGCGTCGTAAACCCGACGATGCGGATCAGATCGACAGGGCTTAAGCGGCGGTCGCAGGCATATTATCCCACGTCTGCCCGCGATATGAGCGACCGGTCTTCTTTTTGTTGAGACCGCCCCATTGCTTGAAGAAGAAGGCAGTGTCGGCGTCCGTGCACATATCAAAAATCTCGTCGATCCACACAGGGTCCATTGGCCGCGCGTTTGGGCCGGATTCACCTCCGACGATTGCCCAATGAATTCCGTTGAGATTGCCTCCGGATACCGAGCCGATGAGAGGTTCGAAGGAAACGAACCTGACAGCAGCTGGGACCTGCCTCAGCTCATCGAGCCGATGCAAGACACGCCCATCTTCGACGCTGGCTCCTAGCCACACGTTGGAGAGCACAGGGAATCCGGTCTGTAAAATCTCCGCCATCCTGTCAGGACGCTTTGTCAGGATTTGGTAGGTGTGGCGAGGGGTATCCGCCATAACCCGCCAGACCTTCCGCACGAACTCGGTGGGAATGTCCGGATGGAAGAGGTCTGACATCGAGTTGACGAACACATTCCTCGGGCGAGACCATGTGGTGGGAATTTGTAGGGCGCTTTCATCCAGGTAAAGCGCACCGGTCCACTTCGGCCTGCCGCCGCTCTTGCGCGTCAGGCCACGATACTTTTCGACACCCATGGCCTCTAGTCGAGCTGCCATTCGCATCGCATAACAATTGGTGCAGCCAGCGCTCATGATTGTGCAGCCAGCAACTGGATTCCAGGTCGCGTCGGTCCATTCGATTGTCGTTTCAGCCATCATACACTCCCGGGACGGCCGGAATCGTACCACGGATGGTAAACGAAAACGTAAACATTATCTATAGTTGTATTTTGTCAGTCTTCCACAACCAAAGCAGCCTGATCCGGCCGATATCGATATCGAGAGATCGAGCCATCCCGAATACGTTCGACAGCTTCATCAATCACAAACAACGGTACCAGAAACCATTCCCGTGGAACGACTGGTTTACCGAAGCGATCCTTGATCTTCATATCGAGCCGAGCCGCCCCAAATACTCGGTGAATGACGTTTTCGAGCTTTGTTCTGTTGATGTTGAAAAGCTCGTATGTCGCGACGATCTCGACCTCCGCCAGGAGAAAAGTTGCGTCAAATCTCGCATTGGCGATCCTGCGCTCGACACTTCCGCCCGTTACCCCGATCTTATGAATAAGTTCACGGTTCTGGGCGACCAAGGGATTCTCGGACATGCTGCGCAGGACGTAGATTTTGCCGCTGGCGAGATCGCCATCATCGGTTTCGTCGGCAAACAACGGACCCGCAGTCGGTTCGGTGATCCTTCGCCCAGTTTCATCCTTATAGAGTGCGCGTTGGAGAGACCGGAGCAGGATGTTACTCTCGGTGCCATTTGAGTAGATCGCACGCAGACGAGCATCTGTTTCGCCATTTGGCGCTTTAATAGGCTCCCCCACCTCGGCCACATAGACTGTCTGGCCGCCGAGAATGAAAAACTGCCCGGCGGTGATCTCCGCCTTCAGGAAACCTGCATCTTTCACGAATGGCCGGGTCGTGCGAACGCCCGATTTCAATTCGTCCTGCACTTGGTCAAACAATGGCTTGAACTGGTCAAAATCCTCGCAGCGCTCGCGGTTGGCGATCTCCTCGGCCGCCCGCTTCTCCGATACCGAGCGAACGTGCTTCAGAGTCGTTATTTCTGCAACTTCCGCTTCTATTCCCAATTCCGCCAAGAGAGCATCGTCGTCCATCTCCTCAATGTCGGCCTGGCTCATGACCGGCTGAACCCCGAGCAGTCCCTGATGATCGATTGGTTCGACAATCGAACGACAAGACTCGATTTCACGGATGCGATCCAGTCGCACTGCATAAAGCCGCTCGAAGATATCGACGGCTTCCCCATGGCGAGGTAGGCGTTTGTGCGTCTCGAAGAAACGCTGAATATCTTCGAAACCTGCAATGACCCGCTCTTCTTCAGCCGTGCGCGTGCTTGTGCGCTTGGCCTCTACCTCAACGCCAAGTTCCGCGAGCAGAGCATCATCATCATCAGTAAAATTAGCCATTGGCGGCCTCAGCCTTCATGCGCGCGAGGAATGCAACGCCTTCCGCCATGCGGCGTTCCCAAGGATCAGGCGAGGTGAGCGAAGGCAAGCGGCTCCGTTCTGCTTTGAACTTGAGGGCACGGCGGGCCAGGTCGCGGGCCTCCTCGGGTGTCATCTGAACCTTCTTGCCGGTGATGATAGCCTCAACCTGCTTCAGGCGCTCCTCGTTCATCTCTTTCGCGAGGATTTTGTAGGCCTCACCGAAGGGATTGATGCTGTCGATCAGGTCGATGTCGAGTTCGAGCACGCTCAAGGCAATCTTCCGGACGCCGTCGATCAAGGCGGTATTTCCGGATTGGGGGGCTTCCTCGTTCGGGTTGAGAACCGCCTTCGCCTGCTGGGTCAGGTTGAGGGCAGCAACTGCATGCTGTCGCACCGCCTCCTGGTCCTCTTCCGTCAGCGACGGGTACTTTTCCTTGATGATTTTGCCAAGCCTGACCTGTGTTAGCTCCTGCGGCACCATTTCATGGTCAAAAAGGCCACGCTCAATCGACGGCCGGTCCTGAACGAATGCGGCGATCACCTCGTTGAGGTCTTCCTGACATATGCGTTCGGCTTCCTTGCTCTGCGGCTGAGCCAGACCTTTTATCTCGATCTGGAACTCACCGGTGTCAGGGTTGAAGCCGACATTGCATTTGTCATCCTGGTAGCCGCCATCTCCGTAGTCAAAACCGTCCTGCGGACCTGTGGCCTTGGCTTTTGGCGTAAAGTTGAACTTCGGAGCAAGCACCTGCTCCATCAGCAAGCTGGCTGCGATGGCTTTGAGCATGTCGTTGACCGCTTCCGCGACCGTGGCCTCCGACGCATCGGGTTCAGCAATCAGGTTCGTGAAACGAGCCCGTGATTTACCGGGCGCATCACGGGTAGCCCGTCCGATGATCTGTACGATCTCAGTGAGGCTCGACCTGTAGCCCACCGTCAGCGCATGCTCGCACCAAATCCAGTCGAAACCCTCCTTCGCCATGCCGAGGGCAATGATGATATCGACATGGTCACGGTTGTTTTTCTGACTGGGGTCCTTCAGCGCGGCCGACACCCGGTCACGTTTGCTTGCATCGTCATCAACCAGATCAGCAATCTTGAGGGTGCGGCCGGAGGGAGTTTTGACGAGCTGGAACCCGGTCACAGGGTCGGTGCCCTGCCACTCACCCAGCTCTTCGATGATGTGCTCCACTTCCCGCACCTTATCCTTCGTGCTCTCTCGGGAATTGACCGAAGGGATGTGGATGATCGTCTTCTCGTCGGGATTGAGCACCTTCAAGATGTCGTCCGAGTAGGCGTTGGCGTAGAAATAGTAGCCGATATCCAGCGTTTTCAGGTGCTTGTAGCCGTTCAGCTGCTCATAATAGGTGTAGGTGACGCTTTTGAACTTTTCCTCGTCGCTCGGCATCAGAACAGGTTCCGCATCACCACGGAAGTAGGAGCCTGTCATAGCAACCACGTGGACCTGGTTCCGCGCCAGCAGCTCGGCCAACTGCGCGCCCAGGCGATTGTCGGGGTTGGCAGATACATGGTGGAACTCGTCGATGGCGATCAGGCAGTTGTCGAAGGCCTCGATACCGAATTTTTCAACAGCGTTGCGGAAGGTCGCATGAGGGCAGACGAGAATACGCTCCTCGCTCTTGAGGAACGTCCCGACCGCCTCTGCTTTCCCACCCTCGGAGCCCGGTGCATTGCAGAGATTCCACTTCGGTTCCACCGTCCAATCAGTCCAGAAACCGAACTTCGAAAGGGGCTCGTCCGCGAAGCTCGATCCGATGGATTTTTCCGGCACAGTGATGATGGCCTTGCGAACGCCCTGGTTGTGGAGCTTGTCGAGCGCGATAAACATCAGTGCCCGGCTCTTGCCGGAAGCGGGGGGCGATTTGATCAGCAGGTACTGCTCTCCCCGCTTTTCGTAGGCGCGCTCCTGCATAACGCGCATTCCCAGCTCGTTAGGTTTGGTGGAATTGCCGTTCTGCGCATAAGTGACAGAGACGGACGGGACGGATTTCTCGTTGCTCATGACTTATGCCTTCATCTTGATGTTGCCGGACTTCGTCGGTTTTCCGGATGTCATTCTCGTATAGAGTTCGAACAGCTTTTCCAGGCGCTCGGTGTCGTTCCTGAAGCGTCGGCCGATGTAGATAGCTTCCAGCACCTCATCGTTCCGATCATGCGCTGCTTTAAGGTCGGCGGGCATCTTCTCGGGATCGTAGAGGTCGGCAATCGTTGCAGGGAAATGAGCCTCGCGTGCAAGAAGAATATCTTCGGCGCACCGGTTCAAATCATATTTGTTCTTTTCAGTCAGCTTTGGAATCGGAAAGGTGTTCCAACCTAAAGTGTTGGAATATCTATAGTCGGTCTTGATTTTACCGCACACTGTCGCGATCCAGTTTAGATGTAGACGGGAAGCAATCAGTGAAATCGTCCATAGGGGAGCATCGTAAACTGCAAATGCAGCGTTCGACACCACGGTTCCTACCGTTAGAAACCCGACAGGGAGGTATTCCCTATTCTCACTCGTATGAATTGGAACGATATATGGGACCGCTGTGCGAGCATTGCTTCCATATCGAATCTCCAAGAAAGCATGTGGCCGCTGCGCGGCTACCTGGGTTGGCTTTTTGGTGCTGTTCTGTCTAAAGCCTCTGACATTCTCTATACGAGAAGCTATCTCGGGAATTTGTCGGGCCATCGGAACTTGACAGTCCTCGATCCATAAACAAAAGCGCTGTTTCCCATCAATAAACTCGGTGCTTCCAATGTACGGAACAAGGAACTGATCTGCACCGTCGACCTTGCCGAGAGCTTCTTTATCCAATAGGGACATGATCAACCCGCCCCCATCAGCTGGCTTACTCCCGTAGTCCATCGGTGAAAGACCATTGACCGGCTTAGACTCCGGCCTCACGTAAACATCGTCTGTTGGCACGAGATACGGATTGATATGCTCTACTTCCTTACGGGCAACATCCTTCCCGTCTGCATTCGAATACAAATAGCGCGATGTGCCTGCCGAACTAGCTAAGCCGACTATGACAACAGTAACCCCGGCATTGTTGCTTGCCAAATTAGCCCATTTGAAACTGGTGTAAGCGAAATTGATAACGTTGCCGGTTTTAAAGATCAGGGGCCATAACGTCGGAACCTGCTGACCCTGGCACACGGAGTTTGTCGCAACAAATGCGGCGGATGCCTTTGTATAGGTTCCGTACAAGGCAGCCTTCATGAACCATCCCGCGACGTAATCCAAAAGCTTCCAGTTTTTCGTATAAGCCTCAAATATGGACGCTAGATCGTCTTTCTGCTCGGATGACTGCAACGATGCCCCCAAGTAAGGCGGATTGCCACAGATGTATGTCTCACCCCCTTCATTTTGGAAATCGATCTCCGCTTGCTCCAAGGGCGAATGGAAGAGGTCATCGCTGTGCAACTTGACGTCGGTTCCCGTGGGTGGGCAGAGCCCGAGCCAATCGAGCCGTAAGGCGTTCCCACAGGTGATCCAGTTCTTCGAATCCAACGGCAAGAATTCAGCCAGCGCTTCCTTCTGGCCGCGATAGAGGACGTCACTCTGGTACTCGGCGATAATCAGTGCCAGCCGAGCGATCTCGGCCGGAAAATCTCGAAGCTCGATACCGCGAAAATTGGTGAGCGGGATTTCCGAACGACGCTCAGGCTCCCCTCGCCTCTTGTTGATTTCAGCCTCGATCTCTCGCATCTGCTTATAAGCGATGACCAGGAAATTGCCGGAACCACATGCAGGGTCGAAGACGCGTATCTTGGACATCCTGCTACGGAGATTGAGCAACTTCCGGGGATTGTCGCCCGCCTCCCCCAGCTTCTCGCGAAGGTCGTCGAGAAACAGCGGGTTCAGGACCTTCAGGATATTCGGCACGCTTGTGTAGTGCATTCCGAGCGACCCGCGCTCGTCGTCGTCAGCAACAGCCTGGATCATCGACCCGAAGATGTCGGGATTGATCTTCTTCCAGTCCAGGTTACCGATATGCAGCAGATAGGTCCGTGCAATCTTGCTGAACAGCGGCACATCGGTCGATCCCGAAAACAGCCCACCGTTCACATAAGGAAAGACGTTCGCCCAACGGGGAATACCATCTGAGACGCGATCCTCAGAGCGGGTGTTCATCGCCTTGAAGATGGCCTCGATCACGATGTGTGTATCGGAGGAATCCTTGCTGCTCATCTGCTCGACCGTGGCAGTGAACAGGGTCTCTTTCGTGAAAATGTCGGTGTCTTCAGCAAAGAAGCAGAAAATGAGCCGCGCCATGAAGTGATTCATCTCGTGGCGACGTGCAGCCGTGCTCCACTCAGGATTGTCCTTCACAAGCTCGACGTAAAGACGGTTCAGACGGCCCGTGGCCTTGATGTCAAAGCTGCTTTCGCGGATTTGCTTGACTGGCGAAATTCCAGCCAGGGGCAGGAAGAAGCCAAAAAGCTCAGGAAATTTCCGATACTCACAGACGATCACCTCGCCGGTATTCAAGTCTTCGGCCTGGAACTCAACACCGTCGGTGGCAAGGATGAACTTGGCCTTGGCTCGTGATGTGGCTGGGCTGGATTTCAGGTCTTTGAGCGCATCGGTAGCCGCTCCGGTCGCGGCCACCTTGATATGTATATTGGTCGTTTGCAGGACACCGCCGATATCCGACTTATTGGTGTCCCCGCTTCTGAGGCGGCGAAGAGTGGTTTCCTTCGCGCCAAATGCCTGGAGAAAGAGAAAGGGAAATTCCGAAGCATCAAACGGCTGCTCTGCCAGTGCTGATATGGCTTCTTCGATTTCAAACGCGTTCACCCTGGTCTCCTAGCCGTCCTCGACACCACGGCCCGATCAATACCACTGGCTGCCGCTTAGTCATCAATGTTCTCGCACAATGGTGTCGGGTTCTCCACACTCGTTTCCACCACCGCAAATCGCTGCGTCTGGTCCCTTATGTGAAATTGATGATATAGCAACGGTTGCAACGCATGAGGGAACGATGAGCAAGTCGGTATTCATAAGCCACGCCGTTAAAGACACCAAGATCGCTGCTGAGATCGTTGATCTTATCGAGCAGGGCATCGGCGTGCCGGAAACGGAAATCTTCTGCTCCTCAGTCCCTGGGTACGGTATTCCAACCGGCATGACGTTCGTCACCTACATGAAAGACCAACTTCTTGAGCCCAAGGTCGTCATTCTGCTGCTAACGCCTTCGTACTTCGAGAGTAAATTTTGCCTAAGCGAGCTTGGTGCCGCGTGGGTGAAGTCGCACTTCATTTTCCCGATCCTGGTCCCTCCCCTCGGCTACGACGACGTCAAGGATGTCCTTCTTGGTACTCAGGTTTCAAAGATCGACGACGACATAAAGTACAATGAGCTGCGTGATCGCCTGGGTCAGGAAATCAAGCTCGACGCAAAGACATCAACAAAATGGGATACGAAGCGCCGCAATTTCCTGAAAAACATTGAACCGCTGCTTGCCGAGGTCGCGGGCCCTACCACAGTGCCTGCCGCAAAATTTCAGGAAATGGAAGATAAACTGGCTGAGGCACAGGTTGAGCTAGACGCCTACGAGGAGCAGATCACCAAACTGAAGAAGCAGTTGGCCGAAACTGAGAAGCTAAAGGATCGGAAAGCTGTTTCTGAGCTTCAGCAGCAGTATGCGGAAGTTGCGAATGAACCCGTCGAAAAAACACTATCGGAATTGGCCGACAAGGTCCGTGATGCCCTTAGTGCGTTAAAGTACACCAGCGTCAAGATGTTTGCGTTGAGCGAACATTACGGCAAACCATACTCTATCGACGTTTACAACGACCGTTCGGAGTTCGAGGAAGCCTCAAGGCGCGGAGTGTTCACTACAGACCCGTACGATCAGACCGTCTGGACATCCACCAAGATGCAGAAGCTGGCGAAAGCCTTGGAGCGACTTGACAGCTTTGCTCAGACGGAATCAGCCGCCCTGACGAAGGTGGCCATGGAGAGGGATGAAGATATCCCGATTGATCCCTCGACCCAGGATTTCTGGGAACACCATTATTACTGAGCGATGGGCCAGATGGTGAAACGCAGGAATCACGAGGTTCCCAAAGGGCTCCTAAAAAGCTGGCTGGGTCGAGAAGGCAGCAAGGATGGTCTTCACTACATCGATCTGTCAACTGGAGCCCTTTGCTTCGAGGAAGGACGGGAAGCCAGTTTCGCGATCACTGACTACATCTACGTCCCGAAGCGCGTAAACGGTGAACGTGACGATGCGCTTGAAGACTGGTTTTCGGTCGATGAGAACGGGCTCGCCGTCTTCTCCCAGAGAGCTGCTGCCGGTACGCTCGCGAGCTTTACGAATGAAAAGCTGATCAATCAGGCGATCCGCGCTTGCATTGCACTCGGCAATCGCAGTGCCTACAGCATGGTCATGGCTATCACGGCCTCAGGCACAGCGGATAATTCGGCTCATGAATTTGCAGTCGCCAACATCCTGCGTTCTACCGGCCAGAAATTCAAAGCGTTCTCGACGTGGGAATTCCTGGTGCTATACAACCTGCCCGTTCCGCTCCTGATCAGTGAACGGCCATTCCTGGATTTCACACCTCGTGGGCATGATATGGTGCTGATGGCACTCGGTCCACGCTCGCTTATGATCGGAACGCCTTGCGATGATCCGAGCCGACGGCAGATGTCTTTAAGAGTCGGTCCCGCTGGGCCCGAACATAAGCGCATAGCAAGAATTCACAATCGGATGTCCGCCGAGATGGCGAGACAGTGGGTTGTCGCCTCAAGCCGATCCGAGCTTGCTGCTCTCGCAGATGAATTGACACCCGAAAAGGTGCTGGCTCGGCGTCAAACTGATCGCGTAATTTTCAGTTAGTTGTCACCAGTAGACCCTATAGGCATCAGGGACGATATCGCGAATGATCGCCGCACCCTCGTGCGGATGAAGGTTCGGATCGACCAGCTGTTTGATGGACAAAGGGCACCTATCGATTTTATCGGGAACGATTGCGCCGGTTTCCTGCAAGGTGACAACAGCAGTCTGCCAGGCCCTCGCCCACAGTCTGTCCAGATCGACATGAGCATCGAGGCCTTCGTCACGGCAGACCTCGATGCTGCCTTTCAGGTTGAATGCCTCAACGGTCCACGGACGCCGGTCGTCGCCAGGAGGGGCAATCGCGATCTTGATGATCGCCGTCATCAGCCCCATCAACAGGATCGAAAGCTCCGTCATTTCGCTGCGACCGGCCGCCTCAATCTCCTCGGTCAGGTTCTCGATGTCGAACTGATGCGATTTGCGGACCAGCTCGCGCGGGCCGGTGCCGACTGTCGGGCGAAACTGGATGCGGTGAAGAGGATCGTCGAGGCGCAATAAGCAAAACCCCGGTTTCTAGGCCAGGGTTTTTGAGGATATTCCGAGTTTATCAGGCTGCTTCGTCTTCCATCGCGTCAATCGCTTCGCACAACACGAACCCAACTCCGCAATAGATGTCTCCAAGATTCAGTTCTGCGATCTCAGCATCAGACATAGCAGTCGCGTGCCAAACGGCTTTGTCACTATCGATCATGTCACAATATCTTTCAGCTTCTTTCTCGCTGCCATATCCGTATTGGCATTCTTGATTGTACGATGTGATGATGAACCAAGTTTTTATTTTCGTTCCTTCGACCCGGCCGCTCTCTTATCCGGCTGCATCTACACTATCAAATCTGCGGTTGCAGTAGGTTTCCCAAGACAGATCTTCGATAGTCTTCGTCATCTCTTCAACGTGTGCGAGATAAGCCTTGTTGGCTGCTTCCTTTACCTCAACATCGTCGACCCATCCATCAAAGCCCTTTAATAGACAGATCGGCTTGAAGCCGCCGTTTCGACTCTTGTCGGCAATCGTCGCGCGGATGAGCTTGTTGGTGTGGTGATAAAGTCCGTTATCGATGTCTCCGATTCTCAAATCCTCGACTATCTGAGAAACCATTGCATCAACTTCGATTTCGGTGAGCTTCTTAAACATTGTAACTTTCCTTCTCTCAATGTTACCCGGCTCCTATCTTTCTGTTTGCCGGCCATAAGCGTCTTGCTGGTAAATTTATAATTAGTCATCGGCGGAAACTACACAAGAACTATTCTAAAACTAATTCGTTGACGTGAGTATAACTCTTTAAATCGTTTATATCGTCAACGACTTTTTTCTCAAAATAATTACACAGAACTTCCGCCGATGGAAATCTTAAGCGTTATTTTTCGCCAGCCGATGGTGATTTCTTCTTCGGACGGTTGGCGACAACAAGCTCGTGAAGAGCGCTAAGCGAAAAACTCATCCTCTGCTCAATCTCTCGAAAATAAGCCTGCCGTTCTGCGCGTTCGCGTTCGAGAATTTCGGCTTTGGTCGGTTTCTTAGGCTTTGATACTACCTTTCTCATGCCGACACCTTTTCGAATACGGTATCGAAAAGATCATTGTAAATGATCCTCGCGAGCCGCTTTTTGCCGGGCATGCAAAGCTCGATAATGTCGGTCAGATGGATGCGTCGCGTGCCGACGAAGATGGTGTCGGAAGCGAACATTGCTGAATCTTTGTAGAGTTCAGCTGCTTCCAGGAGATTTTCGACGG
Source organism: Shinella sp. GW821-FHT11G07 (assembly GCF_058808115.1). Lineage (NCBI taxonomy): Bacteria > Pseudomonadati > Pseudomonadota > Alphaproteobacteria > Hyphomicrobiales > Rhizobiaceae > Shinella > Shinella sp. GW821-FHT11G07. The sequence goes on along the minus strand of NZ_JBXARJ010000004.1, from coordinate 412,115 downwards.
TCAGCGGAAATTCTTTCGCGTCATCAAAAAGATTGAGTAAGATCGTGTTAGTCGTAGGGTCAGAGGTCGGGTTAGTCATGGCGTGCCTTTACGCGTTGTTACTCACCCACTCATAGCTAGAAGACCGACCCCGGCTTGCTAAGGGGCGGCAAAATGTTGACATGCATTTTTTTCTAAGCCATTGAAAAGGCCACAGAAATGAGGCCGCTTTTTTCGTCATTTTGTTAGGGCGGTCGGCCTTTTGAACGCTGGCCGAGCCGGTGGTGCTCGGCGAGGAGGGGGTGCTTTTGCCGTCGCTGCCGGATCAGAAATCCGGTTTAGCTGGTCCCGCATATCCTGGATCACCGTCACCGCTTGCTCACTGATCGGCCCGGTTGATCCTCGATCTCGACGGACAAATGCGCCGTCGACAGGGCGGCCGTCAGCTGTGCTTTCGGTCGGCATTGGTGCTGCCTGCCGCTCACCGTGCGGACGGATTTTGATTTTGCCAGAGGCCAAGGTGCGCTCGATTGCTCGGTTCAAGGATGCCAGGAAACGGGCATGCTCCGGGCTTACGACGCCGACGTCTGTGACGGTGCTTGTAAGAGGTATAGCCTTTCTCATGCTGCATCTCCCGTCACCCAAGGCCATTCGCCGATGGTATGTCGGCGGACGTGAAGGTCGACTCGGTCGAGCTGGAAGTCGTGCAGGATTTTATGTGTCCGACTCCGCAGCTCAACAATCCTGTCGACGACACCGTACTCATCTCCGCCGACGATCTCAGACATCTGCTTGAGCGTAATCTGCCCGGATGCGATGATTTTGCGCAGGCGTGATCGCAGTTGCTGCTCCTCGGTCATCTCCACCGGCCGACCGTCGCGGCGCACGACTTCATATCCACGCAAGTCGGCGATGTAGGCGGCGTGCGCGACGTCGCGCTGTGTAGTGATGATCTCGCCGTCGCATACGACATCGTAGATCATGTCGGATGGAAGTAGCGGTGCCTGATTGATCGTCGCGCCAATCGCCAACTCCATCAACATTCCCGCCGAGATCACACGCGGATCGGATTTTGAGCACCACGCATCGATTGTCCTGCGGCTGACATCCAGCCATTCCGCAGCGTCGTCTCGCCGAGTATTCCGGTCGCCAAAACTGTTGACCAGTTGCGTAGTCCAAATTTCGATTGCGCGTTTCGTAAAGCTCGGCTTCGGCGGCCGAACAGTAAATGATCTAAATCTTCCCATTGCATTTCTCCCTGCCGGATGATCTCGACAAGAAAATTGTCTGGTGTAATTTTTGTTGGCGCAAGTGCCTTCGTGTAATTGTAAAATAACGACGCCTAATAATATCAGGGTTCGTCAACTAAATATTTTTCAATCGTGTAATTTATTTCCGCGCGATTTGTGTAATGCTTTATAGACGCTCACGATTCCTTATTCTCATGAGAATAAGGGAGTGAAGGAAATGAGAGCATTTTTTATGGCAATCTTGATGACAATGGCACGGCTGGCCGAAGGCGGATTGAAGGGATTTGAATGGTGCTGGCAGCGCTTCCTAGGCCTGCTGCCAGGCGGCGGTGGCGGCACAGTAATGCCGCCTGCGCGGCTCGATCTGCCGGATGTCGATGAGGCACACGAGGCTAAGGAAGCGGCAGCTGGACAGCAGCGTGCGGCGGACTATCTGCTGTCGTCGCCGGAGAGGGTGGTGCAGGCATGGGCGCAGGCGTCTCCTGAGCATCGCGACAACTTTCGGACGATAAATTGATTGCCGCCGCCTTTATGACCACAACCCAGGCACCGCAGAAGCCGCTCAAGCGAATGCAGGTAGCATCGAGACGAGAACCGTCGCGCCAGTTCATAGCGATCTAGCCATCCTTCGCGGTTGCAATTGCTGCAAAGGCCGCCGAGTTCGTACCACTGCTGCAAGGATTCAAACGTCGTCTCACGGTCAATCTTTTCGACCGGCTGGCTCCTCGGAAAATCGATACCTCGACGATGGCGCATAGTTCACTTTTTGTTCTTTCGCGCCTGAAGAATCAAGATCGGATCAAAGCAAGTGCCTGATCGACGTTGAAATCCTCCGACAGAAGCTGCTCGATTGTCAGCGGGCATCGATCAGGAAACCCCGGCATCGACCGCACAGATAGTCTCCAGGTCTTATCGAGATCGACATGCCGCCAGACGCCGCCATCGGCGCGGATGAGCGCATCCGATTGAGCAGAATAGATATCTTCCGCACTTATCGCGCCGGGCTCCAGAGACATGTCAATGAGACCGGACAGGATGCGACGGATGCAGGCAGATAATTCGGCGATGGCACTCCGTCCGAGGCCTTCGATTTCGTCGATGAGATTGGAAATATCAAGGTCACCGTGGTCCGGCATAGAGCGTAGCAGAGCAGCCTGCTGCTGGGTCCAGGCGACGTAATCCTCATCATACAGTGTCATCTTTCCTCGATCATTGAAATCGCCTTTTCGCTAGCAGCGTCTGCATCAGCATCATCGGTTACATACAGATACCGTGCGCCTGGCAGAGCTGACCAGTCGCGATGACGCCCGATATCTACGACCAGGACCGGCTTGGAGGGCTCTGTAGCTTCAGGGATGTACGGTCCAGCATCGACAACAATGCTGGGATATCTGACCTCGTGGATCGACGGCAGCACAATGCGGATCGAAGAGTAGACGCGGTAGCCTGTGTCTCTGTTTCTGGCATGCAGGGCAGCCAGAATGTCGGCTTTGAGAGCTGCCCTCTGCTGTGTCGATCCGGGCAGAGGCAGCGCGTTGCCGTCAACGAATTCGTATCGGTCCGGCTGCTCGGCGGACCAGACGAGAAAACCTTCGAGATTCATGTCCTCATCATCATTCGGAAGGTCTCGACCTCTTTCTTGATCTGCTCATCCGACGGTATTGGCATCGGCAGATCAGCGTCGCCGAGGGCTACGAGCAGCGTTGCGTAATCGCGGACCTTCAGCCGCTGGATGGCGACCTGACGGCTGATCTGGCCGCGTGAATACCGAACCAGTGGATGCGTGTTAGGGAGATCGGTCATCTGTAGCGCTCAGGATATGCATCGACCTTGACCTGCGTAATCGAGCCATGATGGCGGTCGATGGGTGCCTTGTAGAGCACGCGGGCGGTCTCTATCGAGATGAGAAATTCGGCTTCTTCGTTGTATGCAGTTTCCAGCTTATGCGACCGTTCCGCATCCGACATCGAAAGGAAAGCTTCCACCTCGGCGATCAGCTCAGGCGTCGGATCGAATGGGATGTATTTTAGGCGCAGGCGATCACGTAGTTCCTGGTTATTTTTCATCGCGCTTGATCTCCACTATCCGCTCGTCGACCCAGGCCTGCAGTTCTTCGTCAGATACTAGTCCGGCGGCCACTTTTGCAGTCATCGCGACCGTCGCCGGATCGGACGGCAGCCCGGCCAACCTCTGGTTCGAAATCGCCTGATCGACAATTTTATGAGCCCGCGTAATTACCGTGTCGAGATCGGTTGAGAGACCGGCGTCCAGCTCTTCCATGCCGATCTCGTCCATGATCGCATCCCAATCAACGCTCGTAGCACCTCCTGAATCCTGACCTGTCATCGCCTCATATCGAGTCTGGATGTGCCGAGCCATGTCCGCCTGCTCGCCCTTTGCAGCCGAATTCAGGATGGAGAGAGCACGGTCACCGGCATCGATATCAGACGAGATTTCGCCGCCAGGAAATTGCCAGACGACCTTGTTGTCACGGACATAAACGGCAGGCAGGCCGAGGTCATGGCAATCCTTGACCGGGTTCCAGTTCGCATGCATCCAGTGGACGGCGTCAAAAAAACTGATGTTATTGTCCGCCATGTCAACAATTTCTCCGGCTTCGTATCACCTGATCCAGTCAACGATATGGGGATTCTAGATCAACCTAAAATGAATTAAAATAGATTTCGGATGTAGCAATGTAGGTTTCGTTAATTTATGTCTTAAGATGCATATTTGTTGCTGAATATGTCTTATAATACATATTAGCTTTCGGCGTTTGACATAGGTATGCTGAAGACGAATGCTTGTATTGCGGCCGGTAGCTAAGCCCGGTTGGACGCATGCCCATCACAGGCATGGACATAGCATTCGCTGATTAGACTGATCGGACGGATGCAAGGCGTCGACTTAGTCACTCGACGAGTACGGTGATTCGAATCCATCCTGGCCGCACAATCTCCTTTGAAATTTCAGCCGACGGGACAATCATAACCTCACCACGCCGGTAACCAGTCCGGCACCCGTCTGGTCAAGGTCAGGCGGCACCTGCGAGTGAGGCGCTGGTATGGTCGCCAGCAAACGACGCCTGGTTCGCCAGGCACAGCACTCTGGAAGAAATCATCGACGGCCGGGATATCATTTATGGCTCACATCTCAATCGTCTGGCTGAAGAGCTGAACATGTCTGTCGAGATGTGGGAGAATCTTTATCGCAAAGTAGGGCTGATATGAGAAGGCCAAGGCTATCACGCGGCTTCAAACGCGGCACGACCTCCAGAGGGTTTCAGACGATCAGCTTCCAATATGCGTACGAAAAACCTTGCGGCTTGCAGGTCTCCAGCAGGCCCTACAAGGACATGACGTCATCAGCGCTTTGGATCAATGCCGATGGACAGGATGTCCATTTAAACCTCGACCAGGTTAAGGTGCTGGCGAGGGTTCTGAATCATTGAGTCGAAACCGGCGATTTATAAACTCACCACCCAATTTTGTGGACAACGCCAGAAACCACCTACATTTCCGCCAACTGGGGTATTGCGAGGGTATGAACCCAAATTTGTTACCGACCGCAACATGCGCATCTCAAGCCGAAATGCCGTAAGCCTTTGATTTTATTGGAAAAAAATGGTAGCGGAGGAGGGATTCGAACCCCCGACACAAGGATTATGATTCCTCTGCTCTAACCTACTGAGCTACTCCGCCGCCCGAAGGGAGGATCAAGAACGATGTCCGTTTCCGTCCGGTGGCCGGCTTATAAGGTGCTGTTCCCGCGGGTGTCAAGCGAGGTTCTGAGAAAAATTGCTTTGTCCGCAAAGGCTTTGGCGGACAAGGCGTTTCAGGCCGCGACCGGGGTCGACAGAATGCGCTTGAGGGCATCCTCTGCCGCGGCTTCCCGCTCCGAGCGCAGGATGAAACCGCCGCCGTAGATGCGGGCGTCCTCGCCTTCGCCGGAATAGAGGGCGCAGGCCTGGCCGGGCGCGACGCCCGCTTCGCCTTCTGCAAGCTCGACATAGATGCCGCTCTCGTTGGCCTCAAGGCGCGCGGGGCGCGGTGGGCGGGTGGAGCGCACCTTGGCGTAGCAATCGAAGCCCTTGGCGGCCACGACCTCGAGGGCGTCATCACCGAGCCAGTTGATGTCACGCAGGTAGAGGCGGCGCGTTTCCAGCGCCTCCTTGGGACCGACGATGACGCGGCGCGAGCGTGCGTCGAGATAGACGACATAGAGCGGGTCGCCGGTCGCGATGCCGATGCCGCGGCGCTGGCCGATCGTATAATGCAAAATACCGTCGTGGCGACCGAGCACGCGGCCGTCGATATGCACGATCTCACCGGCCAGGGCCGCATTCGGCTTCAGCTTGTTGACGATGTCGGTATACTTGCCCTGCGGCACGAAACAGATGTCCTGGCTGTCGGCCTTCTTGGCGACGACGAGGCCCATGTCTTCGGCGAGCGCCCGGGTTTCGGCCTTCGAGAGATGGCCGAGCGGAAAGCGCAGGTAGTCGATCTGCTCCTGGGTGGTCGCGAAGAGGAAGTAGCTCTGGTCACGTTCCGCATCGACGGGGCGATAGAGCGACCGGTGCTGCGGCGCGTCCGGCGTCGGGTTGGCGCGCGAGCGGATGTAGTGGCCGGTGGCGAGCGCATCTGCGCCAAGCTCCTTGGCGGTGGCCAGGAGGTCGGCGAACTTGACGGTCTGGTTGCAGGCGACACAGGGGATCGGCGTTTCGCCGGCGATGTAGCTTTCGGCGAAAGGATTGATCACCGTTTCGCGAAAGCGCTTTTCGTAATCGAGAACATAGTGAGGAATACCGAGCGTTTCGCAGACGCGGCGCGCATCGTCGATGTCCTGGCCGGCGCAGCAGGAGCCGGCACGGTGCACGGCAGCGCCATGGTCATAGAGTTGCAGGGTGATGCCGAGAACATCGTAGCCCTCGCGTTTCAGGATCCCGGCCACCACCGAACTGTCGACGCCGCCCGACATGGCAACGACGACGCGCGTATCTTCCGGCTTGCGATCAAAATCGAGACTGTTCACGCGAGGTCCGTTCCGGTGCTGCGTATCCTACCGCAGGACACCTCTCCATTGGGGCCGAAGCCGGCCGTTGCGGCGCTCCGCGATCGGCAGAGCATCCTTCGAGCGACATATAGAAACTTGCCGCTCCGAGAGCAAGGGAAGGCCGGAAACCTCGTCTTTGTGACCGGGCAGAGGAACACCCTCCGGTCAGCGACAGAGCATCCTGCCAGAAACCAACCTCAGATGAGGCGAAGACGCAACGCGATGGCGATCGCCTGCATGCGGTTGACGGCCTGAAGCTTGCGGGTCGCGCTCTTGAAGTAGCTGCTCACCGTATAGACCGAGATGCCGAGAATGATGGCGATCTCGTCGCTGCTTTTGCCCGCCGCCGCCCAGCGCAGGCACTCCACCTCGCGGCTGGACAGTTTTTCACGGCCCGCGGTCGCCGCAACGAACGTCTTCTCGAGGCATTCGAACAGCTGGAGGGCAGCGAAATGCAGCTCCGCCAGCTCTGGACGAGCAAGCGGCACGCGCGCGCCGGAGAACACCATCAGATAGGGGTCCGACGTCGTGGAGTGCAGCAGGAAGGCCGTCGAGCCGGAAAGACCGTGGCTTTCGGAAAGTGCGATCGCCTCGGCCACCTGAACATTCCCCCAATCCGAGGGCGCGAAGAGCGAACTGTCGCCCTGGACAGGCAACTTCGTCATGCCGGTCTCGACTGCGAGCCGACTGACATGGAAGAGGTTCATCGCATCGTACTTGCGCACGAGATCGGCCGGCCAGTTGCTGACGAGCAGGCGTTCGGAAAAACGCTGCTGCGCATTGGCCGGAAAACGCGACACCAGGAAATGGCTGAAGCGGAAGTGACTGGCGCACTGGCGCATGAGGTGCAGCACCTCATACTCGGTCTGCACGGAATCGATGTTGGCCGTGGACAAGAATTCGGGCGACCAACCCTGCTGCAGGAGCATGTTGTCTGGATCTCTCATTTTCCGCTTCCAACAGCCGGCGCGTCGCGCCGGGCTCGTGTGCATTCTCGGTTCGGAAAATTTCAGGAGCACCCCTTCTAGCCAGCGACGACGAAAAACGCCGCTCGCGGCCATATCCCAGAGGGAGACGGCGCGCGGAGGGAATTCATTTGGATGCTTCCTGGGAGCTTCCGTGCATCGATCCGATGCGACCCCCTAAATTTGGGGGCGTATTAGCAGCGTTTGAATAAAATAGAAATGAAATATTCGCATAGCTCCCATGCGACCGTCGGGCATGGGCACACAGGCAAACGTAAGGGAACCCGGTGCTTCGCAAGTGTGATCATACCGGTGAAGCCGCTCAAATGATTAGAAAATTGTTACTGCGCGCTTAGGCAAATCTTAAATGTGGCAGGCTAAAGTCCCGCCATATGGTCTTGAGTTTATGTAGAGAGTCCAATGACCGAACTGATACGACCCCGCGTTAAATACGTCATCGGCCCCGATGGCAGCCCTCTTACGATTGCCGATCTGCCGCCGGCCAATACGCGGCGATGGGTGATTCGCCGGAAGGCAGAAGTCGTCGCCGCCGTGCGCGGCGGGCTTTTGAGCCTCGAAGAAGCCTGCGAGCGTTATACGCTGACGGTCGAAGAATTCCTGTCCTGGCAGTCGTCCATCAACGATCACGGTCTTGCCGGCCTGCGCACCACGCGCATCCAGCAGTACCGCCACTAGCCATTTCCGGATCAAGACCACAGCAGCCGTACCCAGTGCGGCTGCTGTTTCATTTGGAGACGGGCTGCAGCCGCATTTGCAGCAGGCCGGTCATGATTGCCGAAGCCGCATAGAACCAGAGGCCGGGCTGGGTGAAAGCCGAAGCCATGCCGCTGGTCTTCGCCGCGACAATGACCAGCGCCACCAGCATCACGTCCATCATCGACCATTTTCCGAGGATCGGCAGCAGCCGCGCGATCCAGTTTGCCCGGCCGCCAGGCTGGGCCGGCGCAGTCGCTTCCAATGCGATGCCGAAGAGCTTCATCACCGGGAAAACGATGGAGAAAAGCCCCACGAGTATCGCAAGCCCGCCACTCCCCTGCTCCCAAAGCGAGACGACAATGTCGATCAGCGAAGGCGTTTCGTCGAAGAAATAGAGCTTTTCAAAGCGCACGAGCGGCAGGACGAGGCCGAAGGCCAGAAACAGTGCGGAGAGAACGAGGAAAGCGGGAACGACAAGGATCATGGCACACATCGCAGTTTCGATGCGCCCTGCATAACATTCACCCGATCAGGATGCAGCACACTGCGTTCACATCCCGTTGCCTTGCAGCACGGCACGAGACAGGAAAGGATGGCGTCAACGCAACGACAGCGAGGCCGTCATGGAAATTCTCAGCGCTGAAACCGGCTCGAAGGGCCGCTACTATACCGTCGTCGAGGGTCACGAGGCGGAAGTGACCTATTCCCGCACCTCGCCAAAGCTCGTCATCGTCGATCACACCGGCGTGCCGGATGCCCTACGCGGCAAGGGCGTCGGCCAGGCGCTAGCGGCCTATGCCGTGGAGGCGGCCCGCAAGGGCGGCTGGAAGATCATGCCGCTTTGCCCGTTTTTCCGCGCCCAGGCATTGCGCCACAAGGAATGGCACGACGTCGTCGATGTCTGACGCAACACGAAGAGCCCTCGTGAGCGGTCTTCCGGCCGCTCGCGAGGGTTCTTCAGAGTTGGGTCAGGTCAGGCGCGCATCCGAACCGCGTTGTCACGCTCTTCCAGTGCAGACGCCTTGGCGAACTCCGCATCCGCCTCTTCCAGTGCCAGTTCCGCCGCATCCTGCTGCACCTTCAGTTCCCGGATGGAGACCTGAAGGTTGTCGGAGCGCTGCCGCGCCGCCTTGGCAAAGGTGGGATAGGCGAAGTGGTTGGAATCAGTGATCCCGGACTTCTTTTCTTCGATGGCGATCTGGCTTTCCAGTTCCTTCGACATCCGTTCGAATTCGGACATCATCAACTGAAGCTGGGCCAGCTGCCGTCTCTTGTCTTTCACCTGAAATTCCTTCAGGCGAACTAGGCTCTCACGCGACTTCATACGCAATACTCCCGTGGATAGCGAGACCCCGGCATTAAGGTGATCGACCACCGAAACATGTGGCGAACGGTCACCCGGCATTTCAAATCAGCACCCGAAGCACGACGATCATCGCACGCCGGAAGCCGACATTTTCGCCCGAAACCCGGCCAAACACGCCGAGCCCACGAAAAAATCTAGCGATATTAATAAAACCCTACCGCTGGTAACCTTTCGTTTACGGGCATCGTTAATCATAGGTTCGATGATTTAAGGCTCAGTAAATGCGGTTCGCTAAAAAAGAGGTGGGGCGCATTAATGAGTCGAAAGAGTCAGTTAGATGTGTGTCTTAAAGAGACAGTTTAAGAGTCACATTTCTGATTCATCCATGAAATCAGGGAGCTGCCTAAAATAATTAACAGATCGATACACCTTGCCAAAGTGAATCAGGATTTGTTAACCATTTCGTGGCAGCCTCCAAATCAGGCAACGACTGGATCCGTATCGCGTAGGGGGCCAGGTACCTTGAGCGGCGGAAAAGGGGACAGATATGCGGGTTCTACTTATTGAGGACGACAGCGCGACAGCGCAGAGCATCGAATTGATGCTGAAGTCCGAAAGTTTTAATGTGTACACCACCGACCTCGGCGAGGAAGGTGTCGATCTGGGCAAGCTGTATGATTACGACATCATCCTGCTCGATCTGAATCTCCCCGACATGTCGGGTTACGAGGTTCTTCGGACATTGCGCCTGTCCAAGGTCAAGACGCCGATCCTCATCCTCTCCGGCATGGCCGGCATCGAGGACAAGGTGCGCGGCCTCGGCTTCGGCGCCGACGACTATATGACGAAGCCGTTCCACAAGGACGAACTCGTTGCCCGCATCCACGCCATCGTGCGCCGTTCCAAGGGCCATGCCCAGTCGGTCATCTCGACGGGCGAGCTCATCGTCAACCTCGACGCCAAGACCGTCGAAGTCGGCGGCCAGCGCGTGCACCTGACGGGCAAGGAATACCAGATGCTCGAGCTGCTCTCGCTGCGCAAGGGCACGACGCTCACCAAGGAAATGTTCCTCAACCATCTCTACGGTGGCATGGACGAGCCGGAACTGAAGATCATCGACGTCTTCATCTGCAAGCTGCGCAAGAAGCTCGCAAACGCCGCCGGCGGCGCGAACTATATCGAGACGGTCTGGGGCCGCGGCTATGTGCTGCGCGAACCCGAAGGCGACTTCGCCGAAAGCGCCTGATAGGCCCCCTCTCCGCTCAAGAAATTCAAACTCGCCGCTTTGCAGGCGGGTTTTTCTTTGCCTGCGGGAATGCGGCAAGAGGGCAAACAAAAACGCGGCCAGTTCTTGCGAACTGCCGCGTTGGTGGGTGGCTTCGTATCAGGGAGCGCGTTCAGGCCGCGATAGAAAGGCTGCTGAACACCTGGGTCAGGATCTTGCGGTCGAACGGTTTCAGCAGGAAATCGTCCGCACCGGCGCGCTTGCCCATCATCATCTTCTTCAGGTCCGCCTCGACCACGCAGTAATAGATGCGCACCGACTTGCCCTGCGGCAGGTTGCGGATATTGCCGATCAGCTCCAGTGCGCCATCCATCGTGGAATCGACGATGAGAATGTTGGGCAGCTCCGCCTCGCAGCGAACCAGCGCTTCGAGCGAGCTCGAGGCTTCCAGCACGAGGAAATTGAAGCCGGAGAGAATACGCTTGCCGACCTTCCGGACGACGTCGGAACCATCGGCGATCATCAACCGCTGCATTCGCTGCTCCTAGCTCTCCCGCTCGTGATGCGCGGGAACGATACAGCTTGCAACTCTATCGACGGCTGGCAAACAAAACGTTAGCGGCCATGGTTAACGATACCTTGGCCGCTGTTGTCTTACTCCGCCGCTGGAGCCATCCGGGCCGAGAAGACGATTTCCTCGGGGCTCGCCGTCACGTCGAGCTCCATGCCAGCCTCATCGGCGAGCAGCACCGTGTAATAGGGCTGAATCGAATGGGCATCGACGGACTCTTCCGGTGTGCCGGAGAGGATTTCCGCGAATTTGGGCGGCACGCGCAGCATGCGGCCCTTGGCCGTAAGCTTGAAGACGGCATCGAATTCCGGGTTTTCAAGCGTGACGTCGATCGAGCCGCCGCGCGGAATGGCGCCGTAGGCGACGAGAAACAGGTTGAGCAACAGCTTGACCCGGTTCTTCGCGACGATGGCGCGCGGACCCGACCAAGTGATTTCCGTCTTCTTTTCGGCAGCCGCGAAGTCGCGCGCGGCCTTCTCAGCCTCACCCGTATCGATCGACGCGCCGACGGAGCCGGATGCGCCAAAAGCCAGGCGTGCGAACTTCAGCCGGACGGAAGCATTCAGCGCGCTGGTGCGGATGAGGTCCATCGCCTCGGAATCGGCACCACCCTCGTCGAGCAGCTCGAGACCATTGTTGATCGCACCGACGGGCGAGATGACATCGTGGCAGACGCGGCTGCACAGAAGCGCTGCCAGATCGGGACCGGCAAGCGTAAGATTCAGATTTTTCGCCATAAATTTCTCCCAGGTCCACGTGTTCGTTCAACGCAGCCGGCTTGACAAGGGCACATTCGCGGCAGTCTCCGCGACGCATAGCACGTCAGAATTGCGCGAGGCGTGCCCGATTTAAAGACAGCCATAATGACACCACATTTGGTAAACCGATTGTTAAGACGATCAGATCAAATTGCTACATGAACGGGGCCGATACATGAAGAAAGGCGAACGGGACATGGCTATTTCAAATCTGGTCACGATGGTGCTCAGGATCGTAACAGCAACATTCTTGGCGCTACTCCTCGCTTTGCCGGCTCAGGCGCAGCAGGGAAGCAACCAATATTCCATGCAGGAAATCGTCGACGCCGGTCACGGATTCTTCGGCTCGACCTCCGGCGGCCTGGCAAAGGTGGTGGAACGCGCCTTCGAATCCTACGGCCTGCCAAACGGCTATATCCTTGGCCAGGAAGGGTCCGGCGCCTTCGTCGCGGGCCTGACCTATGGCGAAGGCACGCTGAACACCAAGAATGCCGGCCAGCACTCGGTGTTCTGGCAGGGGCCGTCGCTCGGCCTCGACTGGGGTGGCCAGGGCAGCCGCACGATGATGCTCGTCTACAACCTGCCTGACGTCAACGCGCTCTATGAGCGTTACGGCGGCGTTTCCGGCTCGGCCTATTTGGTCGCCGGCGTCGGCATGCAGGTCAACGTCAACCGCGACGTCGTGCTCGTGCCGATCCGCACTGGCGTCGGCGCCCGCCTCGGCATCAATGCCGGCTACCTGAAGCTGACGCGCCAGCCGACCTGGAACCCCTTCTGAGCGAATGAAAAGGCACTCTCGTCCGTCAGGTTAACCGAGAGTGTATTTCGCAGAGACAACCCCTGTGCAAGTTCGGACGAGCCGCTATAGTGTTCTCGTCCGAGACCCGTTTTGGAACGAGTGACCCGTGATCGAGTACGCCCTTCTCTTCGCGCTCGGCTTTCTCGCCGCCACACTGACCGGTTTGCTCGTTGCTCCGGCAATCCAGAAGCGCATCGTCAAGTTCACCGAAGCCCGCATGAAGGCCACCATGCCGCTGAGCCCGCAGGAAGTGCGCGCCCAGAAGGATATGGCGCGCGCGGCCTTTGCGACCGAAAATGCCCGGCTCTCCCAGAGCGTGCGCCGCGAGCGAGAAAAACACACGCTGGAAATGGTGAGGAACGAGAAGCTGCTCGCCCAGGCCGCCACGATCGGCACGGAAAATGCCGAACTGCACGCCCAGCTCGCCGACATGAACATCGAGGCCGGCGACATGCGCTCCGCCCTCCGGCGCGAGGAGCTGAAGAGCGAACAGCTGAAGGTCGCTCTCACAACCGCCGACCGGGAGGCCAGGGGCCGCGCGGCCGAGGTCGACAAGCTGAACTCCAGCATCGAACACCTGCGCGCCGATATCGACGACATGAAGATCGACCTCGCCACCCGCGATACGGCGATGGAAAACCTGAAGAGCCGGATCGGCAATCTCAAGGACGAGCGTGACAAGCTGCGTGAGGACTTGAAGTCGACGAGCCAGAATGCGAAAGCGCTGGAAGTTCGGCTCGCCCGGGAGGAGGCCCGCGTGCGTCAGATGGAAACCCGGCTGACGCGGGAACTCGCCGGAAGCGCCGACAAGGACAATGCTATCGAGAGGCGCATCGCGGAGGTCAACCGCCTGCGCGACAAGGTGAAGACATTGACAGTTGAAAACAAGGAAGCGGCGAAGTCCGTCCGTTCGGCCGGGACCGCCCGCGCCACGGTGACAAGCCGTCTCTCCCAGCGCCGGTCCGACAAGGTGACACCACCGCCCATCGATATCGTCGCGCTGGAAGAGCATGTGCGCGATCAGGGCACGGCGCTTTCCGAACGGCTGATGGCCGCAAAGACCGGCGAAAACGATGCCGCATTGCGCGAAGAAATGGCCGATCTTGCCAGCAAGATGATCGTGCTCACCGCCGCCCGAGAGGGCGCTGGCTCACCGGTGCACGACCTCATCGCCTCGATCGACCCTGCTCTTGACGGCGACGAAAACAGCCTTGCCCAGCGCGTCCGCGCGCAGATTGGGCAAGACGAGAACTGAGTTCACTCTACCCGACCCGGCCCATGGCGAGAGCGATCTGATACAGCGCGATCCCGCTCGCCGTCGCGACATTGAGACTGTCGAGCCCGGGTCGCTGCGGAATGCGTGCCGTGCGGAAGGAGGAAAGGATGCTTTCGGCAAGCCCCTCGCCTTCCGTGCCGAGCACAAGCGCAATGCGCCGGGCCGCAGTGATCTCCGCCACGGCGACCTCGCCACGCGGCGAAAGCCCCCAGATTTCAAACCCCGCCTCCGCCAGCCCGCGCAGCATGGTCTGCGCATCAAGGCCGCGCGAAAACGGTACCGTCAGCACCGAGCCGACAGACACGCGGATGGCCTTGCGGTAGAGCGGATCGCAGGACATCTCGTCGAGAAAAACCGCATCTGCGCCAAAGGCAGCGGCATTGCGAAAGATCGAACCGACATTGTCATGGTTGGACAGGCCACAGCCGGCAAGGACGAGGCTCGTTTCCGGCAGGCGCTCGAGGAGTGATTCTCCCCTCTGTGCCGCAGGCTTCCGGCCGAGCGCCAGCACGCCACGATGCATGTTGAAACCGGCGACGGCATCGAAGACTGCCGCCGAGGCCACATAGACTGGCACGGTAGGCGGAAAGGTCGCCAGTACGTCCGCAATGCCGGCCAGCCGGTTTTCGAGAAGCAGGAAGGCCTCGGCGGCAAAACCATTGTCCCGTGCCGGCGCCGCGCCGAGCATGCGCAGCACCACCGTACCCTCGGCGATGAACAGGCCGTCGCGACCGGTCAGGTCGCGTTCGCGGATCGACACAAAACCCGCAATGCGCGGGTCGGCTGGATCATCGATAAGGACGGGTTGCGCCGCCATGCCCGATCAGTTGCCCGCGACGTCGATCTCGGCGACGATACGGCCGGCAGCGATGTCGAAGAGGAGAGCCTTGCGTGCGCCAGCGGCAGTCACGCCGTAGAACAGGATCTGCCCGTCCGATTGCGAGACGGCGGAAACGGCAAACCCGTCCGGCAGCGTCGCCGTCGCCTTGACCGGTGCATCGCTCGGAACGAGCGTACTGGACGCAGTTGCGGCTTGCGGCTTGCCATCGCGCGTGTTGATCTTATAGACAATGGCCGCAAGCACCGCCATGAACATCAAAAGCATGATGCCGCCCGAGACGAGTTGCAGGCGCATCATCTTGCGACGAACATTTTCCATCACCGGGTCGAGCGGCTTGTCTTCCTGATCGTCGTTTTCGATATTGGACATGGCAGGCGCCCTTCCGGCAATGAGTATAAGTGAACGATGACCGACCCCTTTAAAGAAGCCGAGGCCACAAGAAAAGTCCTGACGGTGCCGGAAGACGCCGAAGGCCGGATCGACGCCTGGCTGGCGGCCACGCTTGCCGGCGATTTTTCACGCAGCCGCATCAAGGCACTGATCGAGGAAGGCGCCGTTCTCGTCAATGGCGCCGCGATCGCCGAGCCGAAGCGCAAGATCCATCCCGGCGACACCGTCGAGATCGCTCTGCCGGAACCCCGCGATCCTGAACCGAAGGGCGAGGATATCCCGCTCGACGTGCTCTATGAGGATGACGACCTGATCGTGCTCTGCAAGCCGGCCGGCCTCGTCGTGCATCCCGGTGCGGGCAACTGGACCGGCACGCTGGTCAACGCGCTCATCCATCATTGCGGCGAGAGCCTATCGGGCATCGGCGGCGTGCGCCGCCCCGGCATCGTGCACCGCCTCGACAAGGAGACCAGCGGCGTGATGGTCGTCGCCAAGAACGACATCGCACATCGCCACCTCTCCGACCAGTTCGCCGACCATGGCCGCACCGGCCCGCTGGAGCGCGCCTACCAGGCCGTCGTCTGGGGGCGCCCAGGCAAGTTGAAGGGCACGGTCGACGCGCCGCTTGGCCGCGCAGCAGACCGCACGAAGCGCGCCGTGAAGCGCGAAAACACTGACGACGCGCGCGAGGCGATCACCCATTACGAAGTGATCGAGCGTTATGCCGAGACCCCCGACGCCACCAGCCTCGCCTCCCTCATCGAATGCCGCCTTGAAACCGGCCGCACGCACCAAATCCGCGTGCATATGGCCCATATCGGGCATCCGCTGATCGGCGACCCGGAATATGGCGCCGCGTTCAAGACCAAGGCGAACCGTCTGCCGGATGCGGCGCGGGACGTGGTCAACGGCTTCCACCGGCAGGCGCTACACGCGTTCCTGCTGCAATTCGAACATCCGGCAACCGGCGAGACCATGCATTTCGAGGCCCCGCCGCCGGAGGATCTGGAGCGGCTGATCGAGGCACTGCGCGCGGTCAAATAGGCCGCCAACCCTTGATTTTCGGGCATCAGACCCTATTTTAGCCACGTGTCGCAAAATCCATTCGCCCTTCCCGCCTTCACGCAGCCGTGAAGCCTGCGGCGGCTTGAACCATTGTTTCGCCATACCTATCTGTATGATCGTGGGGTCGCCATGCCCCACGGGGAGCATGGTTGCTGACGGGGATCCGGTTTTCAGGATCAGGCTCCGTACCAAGGCTTGCCGAATGGAAGCCGTCTTAGAAAGGGGTGCTGAATGGCCCGCAATACGCTGCCGTCGATTACGGCTGGAGAAGGTGGTCTCAACCGCTATCTCGATGAAATCCGCAAGTTTCCAATGCTTGAGCCGCAGCAGGAATACATGCTCGCCAAGCGTTATCAGGAGCACGGCGATCGCACCGCCGCGCATGAACTCGTCACGAGCCATCTGCGCCTCGTGGCCAAGAT
Source organism: Shinella sp. GW821-FHT11G07 (assembly GCF_058808115.1). NCBI lineage: Bacteria > Pseudomonadati > Pseudomonadota > Alphaproteobacteria > Hyphomicrobiales > Rhizobiaceae > Shinella > Shinella sp. GW821-FHT11G07. The sequence continues at coordinate 395,499 of NZ_JBXARJ010000004.1, read as the reverse complement.
CGCCATGGGCTATCGCGGCTACGGCCTGCCGATCGGCGAAGTCGTATCCGAGGGCAATGTCGGCCTGATGCAGGCCGTCAAGAAGTTCGACCCGGAGCGCGGCTTCCGCCTTGCGACCTATGCCATGTGGTGGATCAAGGCCTCGATCCAGGAATATATCCTGCGCTCTTGGTCGCTGGTGAAGATGGGCACGACTGCCAATCAGAAGCGCCTGTTCTTCAACCTGCGCCGTATGAAGAACAAGATCCAGGCCATCGACGACGGCGACCTTCGTCCGGATCAGGTCAAGGAGATCGCGACCAAGCTCAAGGTTTCCGAAGACGAAGTCGTCTCGATGAACCGCCGCCTCACGGGCGACGCCTCGCTCAACGCGCCGATCAAAACCGGCGAAGGCGAATCCGGCCAGTGGCAGGATTGGCTTGTCGACAATCACGACAGCCAGGAACAGACGCTGATCGAGCAGGACGAACTGGACACGCGCCGCGCGATGCTCGCCCGTGCCATGGGTGTGCTGAACGACCGCGAACGGCGCATCTTCGAGGCCCGTCGCCTTGCCGAAGATCCGGTAACGCTGGAAGAACTCTCCACCGAGTTCGACATCAGCCGCGAGCGTGTGCGCCAGATCGAGGTTCGCGCCTTCGAGAAGGTGCAGGAGGCCGTGCAGAAATATGCGGCCGAACAGGCCCGCGCTGTCCGCGTGATCGAAGACGCGTGATCGCCCGCTTCGCGTAGAAACAAAAAGGCCCGGCATCGCTGCCGGGCCTTTTCTTTTGATGGATGCAAATCTTACGGGTTGGCCGCGCCAGCGGTCGTCCAAGCCTTCATCACCGTGTCGAAGGCTTCTGCACCGGCAGCGCCCTTGTCGAGCGTCATCAGCGCGCGGCGACCGTTGCGGTAGGTGATCGGAATGTCGATCCAGTTGCGGGTGCGCAGAAGCTCGGTGTTCTTGGCAATCGCTTCCGGGAAATCGTTGAGCGCGATCATGTGGAAGTCGTCGGTGATCTTCGCCGGCACCGCGATCAGCGCATCGCCGCGGTCCTGCTCGGTCCGCTTCATCGCCACGCGCTGCACGCTCTCGATGCCGCCACCTTCAAAGTTCTCCGGCAGCGAGAAGACGAGTTCCACCAGATGACTTGCCGGCAACGAGCGGTCGCCATTGCGGCGGAAGGTGATCAGCGCGGTCAGGCCCTTGGAGGGCACATTGACCTGCGCGCGCACCACCGGTTCTGCCTTGGCGTCGCCACCCGGCGATTCCTCGGCAACCGACCAGGCAACCGTGCCTTCGATCGCCGTCGGCGCGGTCTGGCCCAGGCGTTCCTCATAAAGGAACATCTTTTGCGTAACGCCGATGGCGGCGGGCTGTTCGCCGGTCGCCGCCGGCGTCTGGGTGTCCGTCGTCGTCGCCGTGTCCGTACCGGCCGGGGTCTGCGTCGTGCCGTCCGTCCCGGTGGGAGTAGTAGCAGTATCGCCCGTGGTCGCAGCAGCGCCGCCCGTGGTCGTAGCGCCGCCAGTGGCAGACGCACCGCCCTGGGCGGCATCTGCCGTTTCCGTCGACTGGGCAGCCACCGACTTGCCTTCTTCCGGCGTTGCGCCGTCAAGTGCCGGCGCCGGGCCTTGGTCGACTTCGGAACCGTCGGTCAACAGGCGCTGCGTGAACTTGCCGCTGCTGTTTTGCGAGGTAGAGGCAACTTCGGTCGTCGTGGGCGTCGTACCGGCGGCATCGTCCGTCGGGGTCTGGGCCGTTTCGGCCGGCGTGGTGTCGGCCGGCAGGTTGCGGCCGCCTTCTGCGGTCTGGTTGGTCTGCGTGGTTTCCGCAGGCGTCTCGGTCGACGGGGCCGTGAACGACGCGATGCGCTCGTTGACCCAGCCGTTCACCATGTCGCGGTTGAACCAATACCCCGCACCCGCGCCGCCGATGATGGCGATGAGCGCGACCAGCGCCACGAGGGCTGCAAAATTGATGCGCGACTTGCGCGGCTCCGCCCGGAACGAACGCTGCGGTGCGCGGGCCGTTTCGACCGTAGGCGTCGGGGAGACAGCCGCATCGGCGAGCCCGGCCTCTGCCATGGCGGCAGTTCCCGCAACCGCCGCACCGGCCTTCGGCCCATTCTGGCCAAGAAGTTCGTCGAGGTCGCCCCAATCCCGTGCCGGAGCGGCTTTCTCCGCCGTGTCCGCAGGCTGCACGGCCTTCTCGTCCGGCCAGTCCCAGGCAAGCGGATCGGTTGCGGTATCGACAGGTTGCGCAGGAGTGTCCGCCGTCTCAACGACGGGCGTCGCCTCGTTCCAGTTCCACTGCGCCTCTGCCGACGGCATGCGGGCATCCGCGACCGGCTCGGCATCCGGCACCTGTTCATCGTGAACCGGATAGACCTGCGCTTCCGGCTCGACGGCAGCACCGGACTGAGGCTCTCCCGTCGTGTTTTCGGTCGCGGTCTCCGGCTCCTGCCAGGACGGCACATAGTCGTCCGCCGGGGCGGCCTCGACCTGCCAGGACGGTTCGACATGCGCCTCCGCAGCTACCGGCTGCGGCTCGTCCGCTATCGCCTCTTCAACCACAGGCTCGCGCGGCTCGGGCCCGACATCGGCTTCGACAGCTGGCGCTTGCTCAACCGGCGCCTCGGCAACGGGCTCGTCTTCAACGACGCTCTCAGCCGGCGCATCCTCTTGGGATTCCACCGGCTCAGCAACGGGCTGCTCAACGGGCTCGGCGTGCTGTTCCGGCTCGGCTTCGGCAGGCTCGGCCTCCCGTTCAGCTTCGGCAGGCTCCGCCTCCGGCTCGACGTCGGCAACCTCGGCTTCCGGCTCAGCGGCGGCGGTCTCTTCGACCACCGGCTCCGGCTGCACGGCCTCTTCGACAGGCTCGGTTGCGAGATCCTCGACGGGTTCGGGCGCGGGCTCTTCGACGGGAAGTGCCTCGGCGTGCTCGCCCTCGACGTCGCCGATCGCCGCTTCGAGCTTGTCAAGCTGACGCTTCACGAGGTCATCAGAAGGGCGCGGGTTCATGGATTCGAGCTGCCTGCGGACGGCGCCGCGGGCCTTCTCGTAAACCTTCTGCCGCATCTCGGCATTGTTGTCCGAGAGGCCATCAACGGCCCTTCGAATGACTGCTACAAAATCCGCCATCAGAACTTTCCGTCGTGTCCGTGCGCTATCCTATTGGAATACGACACGGAACTGGTGTTGAGCTTGAGATTAGTCCTCAAACGGGTCTGTCACAAGTATGGTGTCATCCCGCTCCGGACTGGTCGACAGCAGGGCGACCGGCGCGCCGATCAGCTCTTCGACCTGACGGACATATTTGATCGCCTGGGCCGGCAGATCCGCCCAGCTGCGGGCACCGACCGTCGAGCCCTTCCAGCCTTCGAGCGTGATGTAGATCGGCTCGACGCGGGCCTGCTGGCCCTGGCTTGCCGGCAGGTGATCGATTTCCTTGCCGTCGAGCGTGTAACCGACGCAGATCTTCAGCTCGTCGAGGCCGTCGAGCACGTCGAGCTTGGTGAGCGCGATGCCGGTAATGCCGTTGGTGGCGACCGACTGGCGCACCAGGGCTGCATCGAACCAGCCGCACCGGCGCTTGCGGCCCGTAACCGTGCCGAATTCATGGCCCTTCTCGCCGAGGAACTGGCCGATCTCGTCATGCAGCTCCGTCGGGAACGGGCCTTCGCCGACGCGGGTCGTGTAGGCCTTGGTGATGCCGAGGATGTAGCCGAGCGAGCCCGGACCCATGCCCGAACCCGCAGCGGCCTGACCGGCGACCGTGTTGGACGAGGTTACGAACGGATAGGTGCCGTGGTCGATGTCGAGCAGCGAGCCCTGCGCACCCTCGAACAGGATGCGCGCGCCACGGCGGCGCTCCTTGTCGAGCATCAGCCAGATCGTCTCGCGGAACGGCAGCACGCGATCGGCAACCGAGGTCAGTTCCTGCATGATGGTCTCATGCGTGACTTCGTTTTCGCCAAGGCCACGACGCAGCGCATTGTGGTGCGTCAGCAGGCGCTCGACCTTGCCCGGCAGGGTTTCGAGGTCGGCGAGGTCCATGATGCGGATGGCGCGACGACCGACCTTGTCTTCGTAAGCCGGGCCGATGCCGCGACGGGTCGTGCCGATCTTGACGCCGGAATTGGAGTTGGAGGCAGCATCCTCGCGGATGCCATCCAGTTCGCGGTGCAGCGAGAGGATAAGCGTGGCATTGTCGGCGATGCGCAGGTTTTCCGGCGTGATCGTCACGCCCTGCTTGCCGAGCTTGTCGATTTCAGCGATCAGCGCATGTGGGTCGACGACGACACCGTTGCCGATGACCGCCATCTTGCCCGGACGGACGACGCCGGAGGGCAGCAGCGAGAGCTTGTAGCTCGTGCCGTCGATGACGAGCGTATGGCCGGCATTGTGACCACCCTGGAAGCGCACGACAATATCCGCGCGTTCGGAAAGCCAGTCGACAATTTTGCCCTTGCCTTCGTCACCCCATTGCGATCCGATCACCACGACGTTCGTCATTTAATCTTTCCCATTCTTGCGCGCGGATACCCGCCCGCCTGACACAAACCCGCGCATCTATACTGTGTTGTCTTTGGGAATGCGACCCTGTTATGACGGCCGTCATCCGCTTTTTGCATGACATTCCGCGGTTTTTCCCCTTATCTGAGGCACCCGCCGACGCACCCCGCGTACCCGTTCTTCATCCGGACACATCCCACCTTGAACAGCAGAGCCTATTTCTACCTTTGCATCACCGCGCTTTTCTGGGGCGCGAACTCGGTTGCGGGCAAACTTGCCGTCGGCCATGTCAGCCCAATGGTGCTGACGACGTTCCGCTGGATCGTCGCGCTCACGATCATCCTGATCTTCATGCTGCCGCAAGTGAAACGCGACTGGCCGGTCATTCGCAAGCACTGGCTCCAGCTGCTGCTCTACGGCGTCTTCGGCTTCACCGCCTTCAATGCCCTGCTCTATACTGCGCTCGGCCATACGAGCGCCATCAACGCCGTCATCGAGCAGGCTGGCATTCCGATGCTGATCTTCGTCTTCAACTTCATTCTGTTTCGAATCCAGGCATCGATCGCCCAGATCGTCGGCTTCAGTGTCACACTTGTCGGCGTTCTTGTAACAGCCGCTCATGGCGAATTCTCGGCACTGGCGGAACTCGAGTTCAACTTCGGCGATGCGCTGATGCTTTGCGCCTGCATCGTCTATGCCGCCTATACGGTATCGTTGCGCTGGAAGCCGGACATGCACTGGCAGAGCTTTATCGCCGCGCCCGCCTTCGGCGCGCTGTTGAGCGCCATCCCGCTGTTCTTCTGGGAATTGTCGCGCGGCGCGGCGATCTTTCCGGATACGACCGGCTGGGCCATCGTGCTCTACGCCGGCATCTTCCCCTCGCTGCTCTCGCAGGTGCTCTATGTGCGCGGCGTGGAAATGATCGGCGCCAACCGCGCCGGCCTGTTCATCAATGCCATCCCGGTCTTCGGCACCATTCTGTCCGTCCTGTTGATCGGCGAGACGATGCACCCTTTCCACGTCGTCGCCCTGCTCCTTGTGCTCGGCGGCATCGCGATTGCCGAATGGGGACGGCCGAAGAAAAATAATATCTGACAAATACAAGAACCCACCTGCAAGAACCCATATTTCCTGCAGTCTCGCCCTCAAAAATGAGGGGAGTGCTTAAAACTTGATTAGATTTTTTACTGTTGCAGTGCCCGCAACATTATTTCTCGTCAGGTTTAAGCAGTGAAAAACATTCGCATTTCCGCCCGCATCTACCTCCTCACCGCCATGGCTTTGTTTTTCATGGCCGCCGCCATGATCTACAAGACCCAACACGCCAACGGTGAGGTGAACGACGAGCGGCGCCTCATGCTGCGCAACGTGACGCAAACGGCAATCTCCGTCATCGCCTCCTACGAAAAGCTCGCAAGCGACGGCACACTCTCCGTGGACGACGCGAAGGCACGGGCGATCACCGCCGTGATGGCCATGCGCTTCGGCCAAGACGGCTACTTCTTCATCAATGGTCTCGACGGCATGATGATCGCGCATCCGCTCAATCCGAAGCTGATCGGCACAGACGTGCGAGGCTTGAAGGATACCAACGGCAAGGCGTTCAACGTCGAGCTCATCCAGATCGCACAGAACCCCGGCAGCGGCTTCGTCGACTACTACTGGGACAAGCCGGGCCACAGCGAGCCTGTTGAAAAGTTCTCCTATATCCAGGGCTTCAAGCCCTGGAACTGGGGCATCGGCACCGGCGTCTATGCCGACGACCTCGCCGCGAAATACTATACGTCCATGACGACGACGATCGTCATCACGCTGCTTGCCGGCCTTGCGACGCTTGCCGCCGCACTCGCCATCGGCCGCTCGATCAGCCTCCCGATCAACCGCCTCAAGGACGTCATGCTCGAAGTCGCGAACAACCGCACACAGTCCGACGTGCCGGATACCGACCGCAAGGACGAGATCGGCAGCATGGCGGACGCGCTGGTCTTGCTGCGCAATTCCGTCATCGAGCGCAACGCGCTGGAAATTCGCCAGCGCGAGCAGCAGGCGGTCATTGATGGTGAACGCAGCGCCAACGAGCAGCACCAGGCGACCGTCGCTCGCAGTCAGTCGCGCGTCGTCGAAACGATCGGCTCCGCGCTGGAACGTCTCGCCCATGGCGACCTGACTGTCTCCGTGCCGGAACTCGGGCCTGAATACGAGAAGCTGCGCCGTGACTTCAACGGCGCCGTCGAGGCGCTGAAGTCCACCATCGCCGCGATCGCCGAATCGACGGCCATTGTCAACGGAAGCGCCGGCGAGATCAGCCGTGCCGCCAACGACCTCTCGCAGCGCACCGAACAGCAGGCTGCCTCGCTTGAGGAGACCGCCGCCGCACTCGACGAAATTACCGCCGCCGTGCAGAATTCGACGAGCCGCGCCGAGGAAGCCAAGCGCATGGTCGCCGATGCCCGTACCGGCGCTGCCCGCTCGAGCGATGTCGTGCGCAACGCCATCGACGCGATGGGCCGCATCGAAAACTCCTCCTCCAGGATCGGCGAAATCATCGGCGTCATCGACGACATCGCCTTCCAGACCAACCTGCTCGCGCTGAATGCCGGCGTCGAGGCGGCGCGTGCCGGCGAAGCCGGCAAGGGTTTTGCCGTCGTGGCGCAGGAAGTGCGCGAACTGGCGCAGCGCTCCGCCAACGCAGCCAAGGAGATCAAGACGCTCATCAACGCTTCGTCGACGGAAGTTTCCGCCGGTGTGTCGCTGGTGGAGGAAACCGGCACCTCGCTTGCCGACATCGAGCGCCGCGTTAACGAGATCAACGACCGCATCGTGGCGATTGCCACCGCCGCGCAGGAGCAATCGGTTGGCCTGCGGGAAATCAACACCGCCGTCAATCAGATGGACCAGATGACCCAGCAGAACGCCGCCATGGTGGAGGAGACGTCAGCCGCCAGCCAGACGCTCGCCGAGGAAAGTGGTCAGCTTGCCGGCCGGATCGCCCACTTCCAGCTTGCCGACACCAGCCGCAGCCACATGCGCCGCGCCGCCTGATCGCAAAGAGGCCCAAGCGCTCACGAAAAAGGCCCGCCGGATGATCCGGCGGGCCTTTTCTGTCCGTCTTGGGAGGACGAAAGATCAATCGACGTTGAAGACGAGCGGCTTGATCTGGCGGATCGCCTCATTGGCGCGCAGTTTGTTCAACACGTCTTCCGACACGGCAGCGTCGACATAGAGCAGCGCGATCGCATCGCCACCCTGCTTGTCGCGGCCGAGCTGGAAGTTGGCGATGTTGACGCCCGCCTCGCCCAGCGTCGTGCCGATGAAGCCGATCATGCCGGGGACGTCGGTGTTGGTGATGTAGACCATGTGGTTGCCGACATCGGCGTCGAGGTTGATGCCCTTGATCTGGATGAAGCGCGGCTTGCCATCGGAGAAGACGGTGCCGGCAATCGAACGGGTCTGGTTCGCGGTGGTCACCGTCAGGCGGATATAGCCATCGAAGACACCCGACTTGTCGCGCTTGACCTCGGAGAGGATGACGCCCTTTTCCTTGATCATGACAGGTGCCGAAACCATGTTGACGTCGGAAACCTGCGAGCGGATGAGACCGGCGAGTGCGGCACTCGTTAACGCCTTGGTGTTCATCGTTGCGGTCGCGCCGTCGTAGAGAATCTCGATTTCCTTGATCGCGCTTTCCGTGACCTGGCCGACGAAGGCACCAAGCACGTCGGCAAGTCGGATGAACGGCTTCAGGATCGGCGCTTCTTCGGCGGTGATCGACGGCATGTTGATGGCGTTCGAGACAGCGCCGCGCACCAGGTAGTCCGACATCTGTTCGGCAACCTGGAGGGCAACATTTTCCTGTGCTTCGGTGGTCGAGGCGCCGAGATGCGGCGTGCAGACGACGTTCGGCAGGCCGAAGAGCGGGCTTTCCTTGGCAGGCTCGACCTCGAACACGTCGAAGCCGGCGCCGGCGACCTTGCCGGACTTCAGCGCTTCGGCAAGGTCGGCCTCGACGACGAGGCCGCCACGGGCGCAGTTCACGATGCGCACGCCGTCCTTCATCTTGGCGATCGCCGCCGCATCGATGATGTTGCGGGTCTTGTCCGTCAGCGGCACATGCATGGTGATGAAGTCGGCTTCGGCGAAGAGTTCGTTCAACTCGACCTTCTTCACACCCATTTCCTCGGCGCGCTCCTTGGAGAGGAAGGGGTCATAGGCGATGACGTGCATCTTGAGGCCGATGGCGCGCGCGCAGACGATGGAGCCGATGTTGCCGGCACCGATGACGCCAAGCGTCTTGCCGGTGATCTCGACGCCCATGAACTTCGACTTCTCCCACTTGCCGGCCTGCGTGGAGGTATCGGCGGCAGGAAGCTGGCGAGCGACGGCAAACATCAGCGCGATGGCGTGTTCTGCCGTTGTGATCGAATTGCCGAACGGCGTGTTCATGACGATGATGCCGCGGCGCGAGGCGGCCGGGATATCGACATTGTCGACGCCGATTCCGGCGCGGCCGATGACCTTGAGATTGGTCGCTGCCGCGATCAGCTTTTCCGTCGCCTTGGTGGCGGAGCGGATGGCAAGGCCGTCATAATTGCCGATGATTTCGGCAAGCTTGTCCTTGTCCTTGCCGAGCTGCGGCTGGAAATCCACATCGACGCCGCGATCGCGGAAAATCTGGACGGCGGTTTCCGACAGTTCGTCGGATACGAGTACGCGAGGTGCCATGAGAGGCCTCCTTCAATTGAGTCTAGGGAGATGAGATCAAAGGTGGCTTCGCCCAGAGGACGAAGCCGGTCGCGAAAAAATCAGGCCGCAGCCTTGGCAAGTGTTGCCTTCTGGGTCTCGAAGGCCCAGGTCAGCCACGGCATCAGCGCCTCGAGATCGGCGGTGTCGATGGTGGCACCGGCCCAGATACGCAGCCCCGACGGGGCGTCACGGTAGGCGCCGATATCAAAGGCGACACCCTGCTTTTCGAGGAGCGCGACGAGGCCCTTGGCAAAGGCGGCCTGTGCGTCGGCGTCGAGCGCTGCCACGTCCTTGTCGGCGATCGTCAGGCAGACAGAGGTGTTGGAGCGCGTCGCCGGCTCCTTCGCCAGGTTGGCGATCCAGTCGTTGTTCTCGACGAAGTCGAAGATGACCTTGGCATTGGCATCGGCACGCGCCATCAGGCCCGCCAGGCCACCGACCTGCTTTGCCCAGAGCAGCGCATCGATGTAATCCTCGACGCAGAGCATGGAGGGCGTGTTGATCGTCTCGCCCTGGAAGATGCCCTCGATGATCTTACCGCCCTTGGTTATGCGGAAGATCTTCGGCATCGGCCAGGACGGCGTGTAGCTTTCGAGGCGTTCGACGGCGCGCGGCGACAGGATGATGACGCCATGTGCGCCCTCGCCGCCCAGAACCTTCTGCCAGGAGAAGGTCACCACATCGAGCTTGGCGAAATCGAGGTTCTGCGCAAACGCAGCCGAGGTCGCGTCGCAGATGGTGAGACCCTTGCGGTCGGCCGGAATGAAATCGGCATTGGCGACACGCACGCCGGAGGTCGTGCCATTCCAGGTGAAGACCACGTCACGGTCGAAGTCGATCGTGGAAAGGTCGGGCAGCAGGCCGTAGTCGGCCGTGATCTTGCGCGTGTCGGGGAGCTTCAGCTCCTTGACGACATCGGAAACCCAGCCCGAACCGAAGCTTTCCCAGGCGACCATGTCGACGCCGCGCGGGCCGAGCAGCGACCAGAGCGCCATTTCGACGGCACCGGTGTCGGAGGCCGGCACGATGCCGATGCGGTAATCCGCCGGCACTTCGAGAACTTCACGGGTAAGATCGATGGCCTGCTTGAGCTTGGTCTTGCCGATCTTGGCGCGGTGCGAACGACCGAGCGGAGCATCGGAAAGCGCTTCGAGCGACCAGTTGGGGCGCTTCGAGCAAGGGCCAGAAGAAAAATGGGTATTGTTCGGACGCAGGTCCGGTGCGGTGACGGCTTTCGTCATGATGGCTATCCTTCCAGATAGAAAGCCCTTCGTTGGGGAAGGGTGTCCCGCCGCCGTAAATATTGAAGAGCCCCTCTTCCGTCAAGCGCATTATGTCGTGAATGAAAAATAATCCGGCGCAACGGAAACGGCGCGCCGGTTGCCCGACGCGCCGTGGAAAACCGGAGAATTGGCCTTACCAGGTGTTGATGCGAATACCGGCGCGGAATTCGTGTTTCTGGAAGCCGTCATCGCGGCCCTTGGTGCCGCTCGCGCCCCAGCCCTGCTCGGTGGCACCATAGCGGAACATCTTTCCGCCCGCCGTGTCTGAGAAGCGATAGCCGAGGTCGAGCTTGATGCGGTCGGTCAGGTCCACCGCGGCACCCGCCATCAGCGCATAGGTAAAGCGCCAGCTGTCCTCGCCCGTCAGTCGACCGCCCGTGTAGGTATCGCCCGAGCACAGCGACGAACCGTCCACGCAGTAAGGCTGGCTCCTCAGGTCGTCCCAGTTGACGTAGGTCACGCCGGCGCCGGCGCCGACATAAGGTGTGAAGCCGGCAAACGTCCCGAGATCCACATAGCCGTTGGCCATGACATTGATCGCGCTGTAGTCCGCCTTATGGCTGAAGCCGCAGCTTGTGCCGGCCGGTTCATCGCTGCTGCACGGCAGGTTGATGTTCGAATCACCGCTGAGATCGCCGTTGAAGAAATCCGTCGTCAGGTCGGCGCGGAACATGCTGTTGAACTGGTAGCCCATGCCGGCGCCGTAGGACAGCGACTTGGAGAAGCGCGAACTGTCGAAGGTCTCCTGCGAGAAGACCGAGCCGCCCGGCGAATAGACCGTGTAGTCGGGCTTGCCGCTCTTCATCCAGCCGGAATAGCCGAGATCGCCACGGATGTACCAGCCCTCGGCCACCCCGCCGCCAGACACGTCGATTTCCGGCGCATTGATGATGTCGAGATCGCTCGCAACCGCGCTGGTTGCGACGAGGCCAGCCAAAATGGCGATACCAATGGGTGCGATGCGACGAAACATGTTCTCGTTCCCTCGAAGCCGGCGAGGCCAGGCGGTTGCGCAATCGGTACAGGCTGCCTTGCAAGGAATTGCCGCGGCTCTATACCGTTGATTAACCATACTTCTTAAGGAGTGAAGGAACCGTTAAGCATCCGGTTCTTTACGCCCGGCACGAAAAAGGCCGCCCTTTCGGGCGGCCTTGAACATGGATCGGACAGGACGGATTATTTGTAGACCGGCTGCTCGATCGGGATTTCTGCCGGCGGGATGTAAGCCTGCTGGTCGCAGCCGTTGAACGAATAACGCAGACCGGCGCGCGCTTCGTGGCTGTAAAAACCCTTGTCGTAGCCGGGACCACCGCCGGCATTGTAGCCGAACATGCCGCCCTTCGTGACATGGCGGAAACGATAGCCCACGTCGGCCTTCACGTTGCAGGTCACGTCGATCGAGGCACCGGCCATGAGGGCGTAGGTGAAGCGCCAGTTCTTCTTGCCGCGGTGATTGAAGGTCGGGTCGCAGTTCGTCGGATCGCCGTCCTCGCAAGAGGTGTTGTTGAGGCCCTTCCAGTTCACATAGGTGCCACCGATACCGGCACCGACATAGGGCGTAATGGAGCCGTATGTGCCGATATCCACATAGGCATTGGCCAGCAGGCTCAGCGCCGTCATGGAAGCAACGTCGCGCGAGGTGCAGTTTACCGCCACGCCGCAGCTGCCGGAGGTCGAGCCGTTGAACTTGGAATTGAACATATAGTCGAGCGTCACGTCCGTACGGAAGTGATCGTTGATCTGGTAACCGACACCGCCGCCGATGACGAACCCGCTCTTCAGGTCCGCGGAATCGAAGTTGCGCATGTTGCCGTTCGAGCCTTGGAAGTACTTGGCACCGCGCATCTTGTTGTAGGACCAGCCCATGTCACCGCGCAGGTACCACCCGCCGGTCTCGATGATGGTTTCCTGCACCGGGGCTTCGATGACCTCCGGCTGGTAGATATCAGCGGCATAACCCGACGTGCCTGTCAGCAGGACGGCTACGACGCCACTCAAAACTTTCCTCATGGCCTGGCTCCAATAGGCTTCTGCTTGGCCGCCCGGCGCACCGGATTCCAAGTCCTTCGATCACCGGGGATAGTGAAGAAAAAAGGTTAATGGCCGATTAAAGTGGATTTTTACATTAAATGAAAGCTTAGGAGACCCAGTAAACAAAGTAATAACTTTGCGATTTCTTAACCGTAGTTCCGCTGCGTTAAGGAAGCTCGAAAGGCATCCGCGTTCGGGGAGATCAGGGAAGAGCGGATAGGCCGCCCCATCACACCGTGCCGCCCTCCCCCCGCAAGCCACGCGAAATCCACCACCGCTATGCGTGCGACCTGCATTGGAGCCGAAGGGCTATCGTGACGGCCGAGTATACCAAACCAGGAGGACGCAAACAGGCGTCCATCAAGAAGACCATGCGCGCCCTCGTCCCGCTCGCAGGCATCAGTATCATGATCGCCGTCTGGGCTCTGCTCGTGGAGTTGTCGGGCGTTGCCCCCTACACCCTTCCAGGCCCGCAAGCGGTTTGCGACGTGCTCGTCAAGGACTGGTCGATATTGGGGCCGGCTCTCTGGATTACGACGAAAACGACCCTTCAGGCATTGCTGCTTGCGCTGGCCGGCGGATGGGCCATCGCTCTGCTGCTGGCGCAGGCCCGCTGGATCGAGGCACTCCTCCATCCGATCACCGTGGCCGTTCAGGTAACGCCGATCATTGCGCTTGCGCCGCTGATCGTCATCTATGTGCCGAGCCCGCATATGGCGCAAATGGTCTGCGCGTTCATCGTCGCCTTCTTCCCGATCATGCTGAACACGCTGCAAGGGCTGAAGAGCGCGGAACGCCACCAGGCGGATTTGCTCCGCACCTACGGCGCATCGCGCTGGCAGACGTTTCGCTATCTGAGAATCCCCTCTGCCCTGCCAAGTATTTTCGCGGGCGTCAAAATCGGCGGAGGCCTCGCCCTGATCGGCGCCGTGGTTGCAGAGTTTACCGTGGGACAAGCGGGCAGGAATGCAGGACTGGCCTTCCGGCTGCTGGAAGCGCAAACGCGGCTCAACACGCCGCGCGTCTTCGCTGCCCTGGTTCTGCTGGCGGTTCTTGGAGGCACGATCTTCGCGGCGACAAGGCTTCTTTCCCGACATGCTCTACGGCATTGGCACGAGAGCGAAGCGGAGCAAAAGCTGTAAAGCGGGGCAGCCCAATTCAGTTCTTCAAAGTCAACCCGACACCCTTGCAGGAGAAACGGGTGTCGAAAGCCTTCGTGTAATCGGTATCCGCCTGGAGAAGCTTCACCTTCACCAGTTCGTCTGCGAGCTCTTTGTAGCGCTCGGCGGTCAGGCACCCGATGCCTTTTTCAAGCGCATCACCACTGTCGACAATACCGTATTGCTTGATCTTATCGATGGCATAGGCGATCTGGCCATCCGTCATTTCCGGGTTTTCTGTCTTGATCAAGGCATTGGTCGCGGCATTGTCGCCGTACAAATAGCTGTACCAGCCCTCGATCGACGCATCGACAAAGCGCTGAACGCGATCGGAATTCGTATCGACGAGGGTTTGCTGCACCGTAATCGTGGTCGCATAGGGCTTGTAGCCACTGTCGGCGAGCAGGAAAATCTTCGGTTCCGTGCCGGTCTGTTCCTTGATCTGGTAGGGCTCCGCGGTGATGAGCCCCTGCTGTGCCGATTGCCTGTCAGCGAGAAAGGGCGCGGGACTGTACGTATAGTTCCTGAATTGCTCGTCGCGGAAGCCGCTGAAATTCGCCTTCATCCACTCGAAATACGCGCTGAACCCGCCCTGCGTCATGAAGATCGTCGGCAGCTTGGCGAGGTCTTCGAATGTCTCCATGCCTGCATCGGGGTGCGCGAGAAGCACCTGCGCGTTCTTCTGATAGAAGGCGGCGACATCGACGAGCGGAATGCCCTGTTCGATCCCGACAAGCTGCTCCTGCTGGGTTCCCAAATAGAAATCGAGCTTGCCTGCGAGCAGCAGAGCACGATTGTGCGTGCCGGGACCACCCTGGACGATCTCCACGTCGAGGCCATAGCGGGCGTAAGTGCCATCCGCGACGGCCTGATAGAAGCCGCCGTGGTCCGCTTCGGCGAGCCAGTCTGTACCGAAACGAACCTTGTCGAGAGCGCTGGCAGGAGAGGCAAAGGAGAAGGTGGCGGCGACCAACAAGGTGGCGATTGCGGGCCTTTCGAAGAAGCAATGCGAGGTCATTCCAAATTCCTGATGCGAAAGATGCGAGCAATAAACGCATCCCTTGTCTTGGCAGTTACCGGAACAGCTGCATGATGTTCTCGGCGTTCGTGTTGGCGATGGACAGCGACTGGATGGCAAGCTGTTCCTGGGTTTGGAGAGCCTTGAGCCGGGTCGATGCCTCATTCATATCGGCATCGACCAGACGGCCGGTGCCCTTGTCAATACTCTCCACGAGGGTGCGCGCAAACGACGTCTGCATATCGATCCGCGTCTTGAGCGCACCAAGCTTTGCACCCGCCCCGATCACGTCGGCCGATACGACCTCGATGTAACCGATATAGGCGTTGAGCAGGTCGGGATTGGCAACGATATCGATGTCCAGAAAATCCAGCTCGGCCAGCGGCTCGATGCTGACAGCGATTTCGGTGAAGCCGATCGAGGTCCGGCCACCGGTCAGGCGATCGACCGCCTTGTCCGAGCGCAGGCTGATATCGCCCGCCGGCGTCGCCTCTATGATGACATCCGGCCAATCGGTACTGATGAGCGATTGCAGCAGCAGCACCATTTCGTCCGGCGTTTCGATCTTGCCGTTCGATTTTCCAAGCAGCTGGTTGACGTATGTACGGTCGAATGTGTGGCGCGTGGAGGGCGCACCGTTGACGCCGAACTGAAAGTCCACCCTTACGCCGTCGCGGTTGTCGCCGTCCCGGTAAAGCTCGAACATGTCGAAAGCGAGGGTCATCTCCGACCCCCGTGACCCACCCGTGGCGAAATCGGTAAGGCCCCCACCCGAGCCGACGGTGGAATAGTCCAGATTGCTGATTTCGACAAACGAGCCATAGAGACCGGAGTTCTCACGGGTTTGAATGCCGATCACATCGATAAGCGGTTGACCGTCGCGATGGTAAGTCGTCGCGAGCGCGCCGGTACCGGTAGGCAAAGCACGGCTTAGCACGGCGGCAAATTGCGTATAGGTAGAGATCACGCCGTTCGCGCCCGGAAGCGCTGCATCGACCATCGCCCTGTCGATAGTGATGTGCGTGGGTTTACCGGGATGCAACGGCGCATCGACATTGGCAGAGTTGTCGGCGTCAACAGTGAGATCGAAACTGATCGTGTCGCCTGCGTCGAATGTCAGTGGCCCGGTAAAGTCGAAATCCTTTACCGCCCGGTGTCCCGTCCTGCCATTCTCCTTATCCATGTGAATGACGCCGAATGTATCCATGAAGGTGTCGTAATTCCGGATCCCGCCCAGCGTCTTCATTTTCCGGGTGTCGGCCTGCAATATGCCGCCGCCGTTCTCGTTGAACAGCGCAATTTCCGAGAGGTGGAAATTGGTCGTTCCCACCGACACGCCGGCGCCGGAGCGGGTGAACGACGAAGTCAGCGAAACCCTGTTCAGGTCGCTGTCGTTGATGTCGGCAATATCGGTGTTCAGCCAGTTGACGCCGTTGAAGCTGGCCGAGGTGGCGATGTCGACGACCTGACCCTTCAACTGCTCCAGCTCGGTCTGGATTTTTGCCTTGTCGACGCCATCTTCTTTCGCTGCGACGAGCTTGCCCTTGAACGCCGCAAGGCTGTCCGAGATGGCTTCGATCGCGGCATAGGCGACGTCGATCTTGGCTGCACCAAGGCCCAGCGCATCCACGACGGCGGAGAGGGCCATATTGTCCGAGCGCATGGTCGTGGAGATCGACCAGTAGGCCGCATTGTCGGCGGCGATCTGCACACGCAGCCCGGAACTCACCTGCCGTTGCGTCTCGGCCATGCTGGCACTGGTCATGCGCAGGGTTTGCAAAGCGGCCATTGCCGCTGCATTCGTCAAAATGCTGGTCATGTTAAAAGCCCCAAGCGAACAGGCTAACCCCCGGACGTGAAGACCAGTCCGGCAGAAAAAGGCTAGCAATGGTTGGAACACTTTTAACGGTTAACCACGAGGGTGCCCGCGATAATGGCGGGACCGTCACCCCAAATAAACGAGAGAACCCGGTCGTTTAGGGCTGCCCGGCCGGAATTGATCTCTCAACCGAACCGGGCACTTTCGTTAACGGTTTTGCACCACACTAGGTTAACGGGGCGTTAACGGCTGCGATGCCAAGGCGTCGGAGAAACGCAGGAAATGCGGTATCACGCTTGCGACCAGTTCGAATTCCGGCGCGAAATCGGCAACCAGCTGCACGAACTTGCTCTCTACTTCGGCCGTGTTGTGGATGTCGTTCACCGCGACGGAATTTTTCCGCAGGAACCGCGAATAGAGCCGTCCTTCGTCGGCGGTGCCGGCCGGAAAGTGGATTCGCTCCAGTTCTTTCGCCAATGCTGCCAGCTTGATCGCCTCGATAATCCCCTTTCGGACGTTCGGATTGGAAATCGGGCCAACTTCCGCGTTCAGCTTGAGGAAGCCTGTGGTTCCGTCATCGCGCGCGCGGATCTCTACCCAGGCAATGAACGCATAGCCTGCCCACCAATTGTCGCAGCCGGGCCATGCGCTCTTCGTCTTGTGCAATTCCTCGTGCCATTGCGCGGGCAGAAAGCTCACGAGGCTTTTCTCAAGTCCTGAATGGATAAACGTACCATTGCCAATCCTGACCGACTTCCCGCGCGGAGGATTGTCACCAAACAACCGCTGAACTGCGCGTCCAAAACCCGAGCCGGAATTGCGTTCCGTGAGAAGATCCAGCACCTGTTTATGGTCGCGGTAAAGCTGACGTGCCAGATTTTCCATTTCGGATCGTTCTCTGCTCATGCCTTCCAGGTCCCCGGCAACTTATAGGTGGTGGATTAGGCATGTAGTCCGATCGTTGGAAAGAAGAAAGCCTTCCTGCGCGCGGACAACGAAGCATGCGAACTTTCACCTGTTTTCCTGCAGCGCAGGGCGATGCGCTTGCGCCGCGCAAACAAAAAGGCCGGAGCAAATCGCTCCGGCCTTTTCAAATTACAGCACCGGCAGTTTCAGGCAGCGCTGCGCACCGAACCGATGAGGTTGACGAGTTCATCGACGATGCGCTCCACCTGGGCACGGTCGTCGCCTTCCGCCATCACGCGGATCAGCGGCTCGGTACCGGACGGGCGGATGAGAAGGCGACCGGTCTTGGCCAGTTCGCTTTCGGCATCGGCAATTGCCTGGCGCACGACGGTATCTTCGAGCGGCTGGCCGGTCTTGATGCGGACGTTCTTCAGCACCTGCGGCACGGGCTCGAAGCGGTTGCAGATTTCGCTGACGGACTTGCCGCTGCGCTTCACGCAGGCCAGCACCTGAAGGGCTGCGACTAGGCCATCGCCGGTCGTGCCGAAATCGGAAAGCACCATGTGGCCGGACTGCTCGCCGCCGACATTGTAGTCGTTCTGGCGCATGTGCTCGACGACATACCGGTCGCCGACCTTGGTGCGCTGGAGGTTCAGACCCTTGCCCGTCAGGAAGCGCTCAAGGCCGAGGTTCGACATGACGGTTGCGACAATGCCGTTGCCGCGCAACGTGCCGTCCGCCGCCCAGCTTTCGGCAATGACCGCCATCAGCTGGTCGCCGTCGATGAACTTGCCGTTCTCGTCGATGATCTGCACACGGTCGGCATCACCATCGAGTGCGATGCCGATATCGGCGCGCACTTCATGTACCTTGCGCTGCAAGGCCTCGGGATGGGTGGAGCCGCATTCGAGATTGATGTTGAGACCATCCGGCTCGTTACCGATCGTCACGACATCCGCACCGAGTTCCCAAAGGGCCGCCGGCGCCACGCGATAGGCGGCACCGTTGGCGCAGTCGATCGCGACGCGCAGGCCCTGCAGGGTGACATCGCGCGGAAGGGTGCGCTTGGCATGCTCGATATAGCGGTCATGCACGCCGTCGATGCGCTTCGCCCGGCCGATTTCCGCGGACTTGGCGAGCTGCGCCGTCATGTCCGTATCGAGCAGATCCTCGATTTCCATTTCCAGGTCGTCGGACAGCTTGTAGCCATCGGGACCAAAGAGCTTGATGCCGTTGTCGTAGAACGGATTGTGCGAGGCTGAGATCATCACGCCGATATCGGCGCGCAGCGACCGCGTCAGCATGGCGACGGCCGGCGTCGGAATCGGGCCGAGCACGAAGGCATCGATGCCGGCGGCCGTGAAGCCCGCGACCATGGCGTTTTCCAGCATGTAGCCGGACAGCCGCGTGTCCTTCCCGATGACCACCCGGTGGCGATGGGCGCCGCGACGGAAGATCGTGCCCACGGCAATGCCGACGCGCATGGCAAGATCGGGCGTCATCGGGAAAAGGTTCGACTGTCCCCGAATGCCGTCCGTACCAAAATAACGACGTTTCATGTTTACTCCTGAAAATCGCCAGCCGCGGCGGCGCTGTCTCGCTGCACCCGGCTTCTAGGTGTTCTGCCCACCATACTCCACGGCGTCATACATCAAGCCGGTGGAAGTCGGAATAGTGTAACTCCGCAACCCTATCTTAACCTTAAGCGCCGGGTGAACGTCGCGCTTCTTTGCCATAGAAGCAGGGAAATAGCATCCATCCGCAGATCAGAAATGATTACAGGCCGTTACCAAAAGAAAACGGCCGGGACTATTTGCCCGGCCGTCTGCCATTGCTTGCCTTATATTATTGCGGCTGGGGCTCCAGGCCACCTTCCGTCTCGCCGCCCTTCTTGTGGCCGGCCTTCGGAACGGCGGAGCCACGGTGCGGCGGTGTGTCGTCGCCAAGATCGCGCGCCGGCTTTTCGCCGCGGATCAGCGCCTTGATCTCCTCACCCGTCAGCGTCTCGTATTCGAGCAGGCCTTCGGCGAGCGCCACGAATTCGTGGTGCTGTTCGGTAATGATGCGCTTGGCCTCGATATAGGCTTCGTCGATCAGGCGGCGCACTTCGTTGTCGATCTTCTGCGCGGTGGCTTCGGAAACGTTCTTCTGCTGCGAGACCGAATGACCGAGGAAGACTTCCTGCTGGTTTTCGCCATAGGCGACGAGACCGAGCTGATCGGAGAAGCCCCACTGGGTCACCATCGCGCGGGCAAGCTTCGTCGCCTGCTCGATGTCGGAGGACGCGCCGGAGGTGATGTTGTCCTTGCCGAAGGTGACTTCCTCGGCGACGCGGCCACCCATCATGATGGCGAGGCGAGAGGCCATCCACTTGTAGCTCATCGAGTAGCGGTCGCCCTCGGGAAGCTGCATGACCATGCCGAGTGCACGGCCGCGCGGAATGATCGTCGCCTTGTGCAGCGGATCGGCAAGCGGCACCTTGAGGGCGACGATGGCGTGGCCGGCTTCGTGATAGGCAGTGAGCTTCTTTTCCGCCTCGGTCATGCCCGAGGAACGGCGCTCCGCCCCCATCATGATCTTGTCCTTGGCGTCCTCGAACTCCTGCATGGTGACGAGACGCTTGTTGCGACGCGCCGCCATCAGGGCAGATTCGTTGACGAGGTTCATAAGATCGGCACCGGAAAAGCCGGGCGTACCACGGGCCAGAACCTTGAGGTCGACATTCGGCGCCAGCGGCACGTTGCGAACGTGAACCTTGAGGATGCGCTCGCGGCCGACGATATCCGGATTCGGCACGACGACCTGGCGGTCGAAACGGCCGGGACGCAGCAGCGCCGGGTCGAGAACGTCCGGACGGTTGGTCGCGGCAATCAGGATGACGCCTTCGTTCGCTTCAAAGCCGTCCATCTCGACGAGGAGCTGGTTCAGCGTCTGCTCACGCTCGTCATTGCCGCCGCCGAGGCCGGCGCCGCGGTGACGACCGACAGCGTCGATTTCGTCGATGAAGATGATGCAGGGTGCATTCTTCTTGGCCTGCTCGAACATGTCGCGCACACGGCTTGCACCAACGCCGACGAACATTTCGACGAAGTCCGAACCGGAAATCGTGAAGAACGGCACATTGGCTTCGCCAGCAACGGAGCGCGCAAGCAGCGTCTTACCGGTACCGGGCGGGCCGACAAGCAGCACGCCGCGCGGAATGCGTCCGCCGAGGCGCTGGAACTTCTGCGGATCGCGCAGGAATTCGACGATTTCTTCGAGGTCCTGCTTGGCTTCATCCACGCCGGCGACGTCCGCGAAGGTAACGCGGCCGTGCGCTTCGGTGAGCAGCTTGGCCTTGGACTTGCCAAAACCCATAGCACCGCGCGAGCCACCCTGCATCTGGCGCATGAAGAACAGCCAGACACCGAGGATCAGGAGCATCGGCAGCAGCGTGCCGATATAGCTGAGGAAGCCGGACGAACCGTCCGTCTCCGGCCGCGCGCTCACGACGACGTTCTTCGCCTCGAGGCGCTGAACGAGCGTGTTGTCGCCGGCCGGGGCGTAGGTCTGGAAGGTCGCGCCGGTCTCGACATAGCTGCCGACGATCTTTTCGCCGGTGATGACGACTTCCTTCACCCGGCTCGAGTCCACCTCTTTGAGGAACTGCGAATAGGGGATTTCCCGCGAGCCGGTCTGCGCCGGGCTCGTCTGGAACATGCTGAACAACGCGATCAGCAGAAGGGCGATTATCGCCCACAGGGCGAAGTTACGGAAATTGGGATTCATCGAACTTTCCGGGCACTTTCCCGGCCGGAGTCTCCCGGCCGCTTCTCTATCGCCTAACATAGGGTCGCCTTGCGGCCTTGCCAAGGCAAAGCGCGCGATCCCGGGGCTTTTCTCATAACATTGTCAACGTCGAGGAAGGATCCGGGTCCTTCCTTCACATTGAACCTGCAAACACTTTACCACAACGCTTCCGAGTGCGCCTTCATTCGTTAGGCGGAGACGAAAACGGCCTGCCCCCGACAATTCTCGCAAGTGCCCTGGCAAGCGGCAGATCGAAACCGGGCAGGAAACGGGCATAGGGCGCGATCGAAGGCTCCAGGCGCACGTCGTGCTCGGGCACGATCGCGCCGTCCTCAAATTCCAGGTGCGCCATGGCGCGGCGCGCGCGTAAGGCCGGTCCGCGAAACACGGTGTCGCCCTGAACCGCTTCCTCGCCGGCCGCCGCTACCAAGATGGTTCGCCCGGTGGCGTTGGCCACACGATACCGGCCATCCCAGAGCGCCGCCGTTCCCGCCGGCAGGGCAAGCGTTTCGATCCCCCGCCGCTCGCGATACAGAAACAGGCCGTCGCGGCGACGATCGAAAACCACGTGGCCGGCCGTCAGCCGCGACAGTCTGCCGCTGGCGAGAAAGGCGTGCAGACGGTCCGCTGAAGCCGTTTCGAGCGTATGCACCCGCCCGCCCGCCGTCGCCGCCAGCAGCAGAAGCCCGCGCCACGCTGCCGGATCGCCAAGAAGCACTTCTACCGCAGCCGGATTTATCGCAAACAATCCATTCTCCGCCCGCACATTTCCGATGAGAAAAGCGGCCCCGCGCTCGGAAAGGTGGTGCCTACCATCAGAAGGGCGCATCGGATCTGTCGCCGCCTCACGTTGGCGGATGCGTACGCGTTCAAAATGCGGGTTCCTGTTGCTCGGGTCGTCGAGCCAGGTTTCGCCCCGTGCGGAAAGAAACGCCCTGACGGTAGCCCGGTCCAGCGACAGAAAGGGCCGCAAGAGCCAGACAGTGCCATTGAGAAGAACCGCATCCGCCATGCCGGAAAGGCCGATTCCCTCCCCGGACCGCTCGGCGCGCATGGCAACCGTCTCGTTCTGGTCATCGCTGGTATGGGCAGCGAGGATACAATCCGCAGCCAGTTCCGCGGCTATTTCGACGAGAAGGTCATACCGTTTGGCGCGCGCGGCGGCCTGCAAGCCCGATGCGGGCTTTTCACCTTCCCATCGGCGGGTGACGTGCGGAATGCCATATCGAGCGCAAAGCACTTCGACCCATCTCGCTTCGTCGGCTGATCCGGCGCGCAGGGCGTGGTCGATGGTGCAGGCAGCAAGGGTGATGTCCGGATAGCGCCCGGTCGCGCAGAGCGTGGCGAGCGCCACGAGCAGCCCGGTCGAATCGCTGCCGCCGGAAATGGCGACCAGCAGCCGCGCAGGGCTTTTGAAACTTCTCAGAAAATGGCCGGTTGCCTCGACGACGGGGGTTTCCGCGCGGGCCACGGCCTTCAATACGTCCGCAATCAGCAGGACAGCCGGCTCTGTTCGGAAGAAACCTTGCTCTTCACGGCCTTGGATGCGCTCGGGTAGCGCTTGTTCACTTCGCGCAACGTCGCGCAGGCGGTTTCGCGGTTATCGAGGGCAGCGAGCGACATGCCGAGCTTCAAAAGCATTTCCGGCGCCTTCTTCGACTTGCTGAAGGTCTGGTGCGCATTCAGGAAGGTCTTGGCCGCGTCGTTGAAATTGCCCTGCGAATACTGCGCTTCACCCAGCCAGAAATTGGCGTCCGCCGCTTTCTCGCCCTTCGGGTAGATGTCGAGATAGTCGCGGAATTCGCGTTCGGCGAGCTGGTAATCACCGGTCAGTACATGACCATAAGCGACCTTGTAGAGGTCGTCCGGATTGTCGAGCGACGCGCTGGAGGACCCCGACGCCTGCGGCAGGCCGTCGTCGACACCCGGCAACGAATTGTCATTGCCGATGGAGGCGCTCTGGTTGTTCAGGTCGGGATTGGCTTCGGCACCGATCGGGTTGCCGTTCTCGTCGAACTTGATGGAACCCAGTTCCTGCGGCTGTGCACCGCCATTCGTCGACCCAAGCGTGTCGGTCCCGGCGGTATCATCCGCCGGCACCCCGTTCGAGGCGGTCTGCTGATCCGCAGTCCCGCCATTTACCGGCCTCTCGAGCGCGCCGCTCTTGCCGGTGCCCCCCTTGCCGCCTTCGATTTCCTGGAAGCGATACTCGTTGTCTTCCTGTGCCTTGCGGATCTGCTCCTGCATCTGCAGCAGCTGGTAGCTCATTTCCTCGATCCGGCCGTTGAGGCTACGGATCTGCTCTTCGAGCTGACCGACCCGCGGATCCATGGCCTGCGCCAGAATCACATTGCCCTTCTCCGCCTGTTCGCTTTTTGCCGGCAGGAAGCCGGTCGCCAGCGTCGAGAGCGGCGATGCGCTGATCGGCCCAACCATGCCTGCTACCGCTGCCAGACTGAGAACGCCTGCCGCGACAAGTTTCTTCATCTATTTTCGTCCCGTTGGTCCATTGTGCGCCGAAGCGCTGCCGAAGAGTTTTCCAAATGCTCTCAAAAAGCAACGGAGTTCGGCCAAAGTGTGTTGAAAAAAGAAAGGCGGCCTCTCGGCCGCCTTTCGCACCATCCTTCCCAAGGGAAGGAATTACATGCCGGCGCCGCCGAGAACGGTCACGGCGCGGCGGTTCTGCGACCAGCAGGAAATGTCGTCGCAGACGGCGACCGGCTTTTCCTTGCCGAAGGAGATCGTCTTTATGCGGTTGGCCGGAATGCCGCGCGATGCGAGATACTGGCGGGTCGAAGCCGCACGGCGTGCGCCGAGCGCGAGGTTGTATTCGCGCGTGCCGCGTTCGTCGGCATGGCCTTCGACTGTGATGGCGTAGTTCGAATATTTCTGCAGCCACTGCGCCTGGCGGTCGAGCGTCGCTGCGGCATCGGCACGGATCGACGTGGAGTCGGTGTCGAAGAAGATGCGGTCGCCGACGTTGACGGTGAAGTCCTGCTGCGAGCCCGGCGTTGCGGCGCCGGCACCGTTCAGGCCGAGGTCACCGGCATTGTTCGGCAGGTTCTTCTTGGAGGCGCAGCCTGCGAGGGCGAGCGTCATGAACAGGGCGATCATTGCCGGGTTGCGGGCGATGGTCTGCATGCGGCCAACGGCCGGGGAATGAATGCGGCTCATGAGCCGGTCTCCTTGCATCAGTTTTTGCGTCAAGTTCGTTGAAGCGGCGTTTTCAATCAGGGTTGCCAGACTGTAACCGCGAGCGGTTAATCCGCATTCAACGACTATGGTTAATGATTGCTTTAAGACCGTCCCCGGCCCCCTGCATTGTACGTAGAAACAGCTCTGCCGCGTCTCGCCTTGAAGCCTGATTTACAGGACTTTGCGGCAAGAACGCGGCAGAGCTGCCATATACGTGTCCTATTCGAGAAGCGGTGACCAGGCCGGGTCCGAAGCGAAGCCCTTCGTCTGGACGAGCTGTTCGTTGTAACCGGAAAGGTCGATCGAATAGATCTGCGGACCACCGGCGCCCGCACCCTGGCGGAAGAACATCAGCACGCGGCCATTCGGCGCCCAGGTCGGGCCTTCATTGTGGAAGCCGCTGGTGAGGATGCGCTCGCCCGAACCGTCGGTCTTCATCACGCCGATCGAGAACTTGCCGCCCGACTGCTTGGTGAAGGCGATGAGGTCGCCACGCGGGGACCAGACCGGCGTCGAGTAAGAGCCGTCACCGAAGGAAATGCGGCGCTGGTTGGAGCCGTCCGCGCCCATCACGTAGAGCTGCGGCCTTCCGCCACGGTCGCTTTCGAAGACGACCTGCGTACCATCCGGCGAATAGGACGGCGAGGTATCGATCGCCGCCGTCGAGGTCAGCCGCGTCGTGGTGCGCGAGCGTAGGTCCATCGTATAGATGTTGGAATTGCCTTCCTGCTGCAAGCTCATGATGACCTTCTGGCCATCCGGCGAGAAGCGCGGCGAGAAGGTCATGCCCGGGAAGTTGCCGACCACCTCGCGCTGCCCCGTCTCAAGCTGGAGCAGGTAGACGCGCGGCTGGTTGCCCTCGAAGGACATGTAGGTAATTTCCTGGCGGCTCGGCGAGAAGCGCGGCGTCAGGACGAGCTCGTTGGAGTTCGTCAGTGCCCGGGCGTTGAAGCCGTCCTGGTCCATGATGGCGAGCTGGCGCTTGCGGGCCGTTTTCGGGCCGCTTTCGGCGACGTAGACGACACGGGTGTCGAAGTAGCCCTTCTCGCCGGTCAGGCTCTCATAGATCGCATCGGCGATGATATGGGCGACGCGGCGCCAGTTTTCCGGCTGCGTGTAGAACTGCTGGCCGGTCAGCTGCTGGCCGCTGAAAGTGTCCCACAGGCGGAATTCGGCGCGAAGACGCCCGTCGCCTTCCTGCGTCACGCGACCGGTAACGAGAGCCTGCGCGTTGATGACCTTCCAGTCCTCGAAGCGCGGCGGCTGGTCGGGATTGGAGATCTTCTCGATGAAGGCCTGCTTGTTGACCGGCGCGAAGAGGCCGGACCGCTTGAGGTCCGCCGCGATCACATCGGTAACACGCTGACCGAGATCACCGCTCGCGATGAAATCCGTCACGGCGATCGGCAACGGCTCGACGTTACCCTTGTTGATGTTGATTTCCACTCTTGCCCAGGCCACCGGCAGGGACACTGCGAGGCCGGTCAGCACGACCAGGAATCGGAGGAGATTGCGTCTGAACATCTATCTAGGCCTTCCTAGTTCTTACATCATTGCGCTGGGGTCGAAGTTCACGACGACTTCGTTCCACGCGTCATATTTTTCAGGCGGCAGCCCCTTGAAGGGCCGCGATTTCATGATGGCGCGGCGCACGCCGCCGGCTAGCGCACGGCGCGCAGAGTCCGAACCGCCCGTCGCAACGACTTCCGGCTCGCCGATGATGTCGCCGTTCTGGTCGAGCTGCATGGTCACCTTGATACGCACGTCCTGAGCGTCGGACATGCCGGGCGTGATCGACCAGTTGTTCTCGATCTGGCCGCGCAACGCATCCATTTCACTCAGGCTTAGCTTGGTGCCGCTCGTCGTCTTCTTGCCACCCAGCGCCGCCTGGTCCTGCGAGCGCTTGGCGCCGCCGCCGGCTGCCTTTTCCTTGTTGAGAAGCGCGGAAATCTCGTCGGCATTGAAGTCGCTGTCATTCAGCGAGCTAGCCTTTTCCTGCTTCTTCTTCTGATCTTTCTTGCGGTCGGGCGTCTTGGCCGTTTCGGCCTTCGCTGTCTCGACCTTCTTGCTGTCCTCGGCCTTCTTCGTCTCGGCCGTCGCGGTCTCAAGCTTCGGCTTCATCTCGGGAAGCGGGATCTTGTCAGGCAGCGCTTCGGCTTCCGGATCCGCGGTCGGCTTTTCCTCGGTGGGGGTCGCCTCGGGCTTCGGGTCCGGCTTGACCTCCTGCTTGGTCTCGGCGGTCGCTGTGACTTCCGTCGAAGGCTCGCTGGCAGGCTCTTCCTGCTTCACATCCTCGACGGGCTTGGTATCGGGTGTCTGAACGACCTTCTCGGCTTTTTCCGGCGAGGCGGCCGTCTCGACATCGCGCGGCTTTTCTTCCGGCGTCGGCGCGGTCTTCAGGTCGACGTCATTTTCTCCGGCGTTTTCCGCATTCTCGACCGGCGTTTCCTTCTTGGTCGGAATGGGGGCGGCCTTTTCCCTGACTTCGGCCTTCTTGTCGCCCTGCTGGATCTGCGTCAGCTCCTCGATCGACACCATGTCGACCGGCAGCGCTTCGACGCTGACGACGTCGAAACTTTCAGGACTGCCGAGCGAAACCAGCGCCGCGGTGAGAACCAGGGCGTGAAGCACGGCGGATGTGGTAAGGCTGCCCTTCATGGCCTGCGTTTACCTGTCCAGTTTCTGCTCGGTGACGAGGCCGATATTGGTGAACCCGCCAGCCTGGATACGCGACATCACGTCGGCGACAATGCCATAGGGCGCATTGCCGTCGCCGCGCACGAAGACGCGCTCGGTGTAACCCGTGGTCGCCACGGCCTGCAGCTTGGCGGCAACCTCGTCGATCGGGATCGCCGTTTCCTGCAGGAAGACCTGGCCATCAGCCTTGACCGACACGGTGATCGGCTGCGTATCGGCGTTCAACGCCTTGGCCTGCGTCTTCGGCAGGTCGATCGGCACGCCGACCGTCATCAGGGGTGCGGCCACCATGAAGATGATGAGCAGCACGAGCATGACGTCGACGAACGGCGTCACGTTGATCTCGCTCATCGGGGCGCGCTTGCCGCCACCGCGGCGACGGCGGCCGCCGCCTGAATTCTTTGAACCGACTGACATGCCCATTGGCGTCGTCTCCTACTGTGCCGCGGCGCGCGGCTGCAGCTTCTCGTCGATCTGGCGCGACAGGATGGCGGAGAACTCGTCCGCGAAGCCTTCCATGCGCGCCGTCAGCTTGCCGGCATCAGCAGAGAACTTGTTGTAGGCAATAACCGCCGGAATTGCGGCAAGCAGGCCGATTGCGGTTGCAAGAAGCGCTTCGGCGATACCGGGAGCGACGACCGCAAGGCTCGTCTGCTTGGAACCGGCGATGGCCTGGAACGAGGTCATGATACCGACGACCGTACCGAAGAGGCCGACGAAGGGCGCCGCCGAACCGATGGTAGCAAGCGAGCCGAGACGGGCTTCCAGCGTTTCGGATTCGCGCGACAGCGTCACGTCCATCGCCCGGTCGATACGCATTTGCAGGCCGATCGGCGATCGCGCACCACGCTCGAAGCTCTTCTTCCATTCCCGCATCGCCGCGACGAAGATGGCGCTCATGCCGGACGTCTGGCGATCGGAGAGCGTGCGGTAAAGCTCTTCCAGCGACTGGCCCGACCAGAACACCTGCTCGAAACTGTCAAGCTGGCGCCGCGCCTTGCCGTAGCTCACCGTCTTGTCGACGACGATGGCCCAGGTCCACACGGACGCGGCGATCAGGCCGAGCATCACCAGCTTGACGACGAATCCGGCCTGCATGAAGAGTGCCCAAAGAGTCACGCTGTGCGCCGCTTCCAAACCCACTTGTTCCATAGACCTATGTCCCCGAATCCAAACACCCGGCACGGGCCCTTGCGGCTCGAACCGGGTAACATTCACGCCGCACGGCCTCCTGGGAGGTGGAGCCCGCATCGGCATTCACAGAAACGTGCGTCACAGCCAGGGATTTTACTCCACACTGCTTCGCGTGCCCGTCAAGAATGTCCGGTTGATGCCGCCGGCTGCCATGCCGGTCAAAACGCTTACAACCTGCCTTCTTGACGGCAATTTTGGTTAAAGGATGACGTGCAGTGCACAAAATCCTCACGACCCGAGTAAGACATCATTATGGTTAAGGGAGTGTTACTGCTAATGCGCGCCCAAAGTTTCTTGCGTCTTGGCAAGAAAACGCGCCGCCAGACCTTCCGGCAAGCGACGTGGCCGCCCGGCGGAATTGATGACCGCGATGATGACGCGAGCGGCGATCAAAAGCTGTTCTCCGCGCCGGATTTCCTGGTTGAGGATCATCTTCGCCCCGCCGGCCTTTTCCGTGGAGGTCAGGATCGTCAGGATGTCGTCCATGCGCGCCGGTGACTTGAAGTCGATCTCCATGCGGTGCACGACGAAGACGAGGCCTTCGCGGTCCTCTTCCAGAACGAGGCTGCCCTGCTCGACGCCGAGCAGCCGCAGGTAATCCGTCCGGCCGCGCTCGAGGAAATGCAGATAGCGGGCATGATAGACGACGCCGGAAAAATCGGTGTCCTCGTAATAGACCCGCTGCACGAGCCGATGGCCCGCTTCGGTCAGTTCGCCCGAGAGATGATGGTTGACGTCCGTCATGGTCGAATCCGGCTTACAGTTTCCGCCTCTCTCCCGCAAAGCGCCGACAATTGCAAGACGAGAGGGTCAGCCGAGGTCGACGACCATGATTTCCGGCGGCGAGCCGAAACGCACCGGCGCGATCGAACAGCCAAGCCCGCCCGAAACGCACAGATGTCGGCCCTCCTCGATCACATGACCATAGGCGAAGCGATTGCCATAAGCGGACGGCACCATGGGCGAATAGCCGAACAGCCGCACCTGCCCGCCGTGGGTATGGCCAGACAGCGTCAGGGACACCCGCGAGGGTACGCGGGGGAAGATGTCCGGCTCGTGCGCGAGCAGGAGGATCGGCGCGTCATCCGTCACCTGTGCCAGCGTGCCGGGCAGGTCGTCCAGCCCTATATAACCAAAGCGGTTCCATTGGCGGCCGGGGCGCAGCGCAAGCTGGTCTTCGAGGCCGGCAAGCCAGAAGGCGCCCGTCGCCGCCTCGATCCGCGCCGCACGGTTGGAATAGACGGCGATCCCCGCCTTTCGCAGCTCGCGATGGCTGACCGTCTCGCCGCCACCGGCCGCCTGCGCGTCCAGGTCGTCCCACCAGTCATGGTTTCCGAGGATGGCATGGACGCCGAGCGGCGCATGAAGGACCGACAATTCCGCAGCCCACATCTCCGGCGGCACCTGGCTCCACACGGCGCGCATGCTGGAAATATAATCGCCGAGCAATACGATCATGTCACCGCCGAGATCGTTGGCATAGCGGCAGATATCGCCGATGCGGCGCGCGGTCATCCAAGGTTCGCAGGCGTGAATGTCAGCAAGCGCCACGATCCGGAGTTTCTGGCCCTCCGGCCAGCCGGGTGGCGTGATGCGGTAGGTCGTCGTGCGCAAACGCATCAGCGGTTCGATACCGACGGCATAGGCGGAGGATGCAAAACCCGCGGCAAACAATCCACCGAAGGTCTTGAGCATCCCGCGCCTGGTCAGCACATCAGTCGTCCTCGGTAAACAGCCTGAACTGCGACGCCTCGAGATCCTTCGGCGGCGTAAGGCCCATATGTTTCCAGGCATTTACGGTCAAAACACGGCCGCGCGGCGTGCGCTGGATGAAACCCTGCTGGATCATATAGGGCTCGATAATGTCTTCGATCGCATCCCGCGGCTCCGAAAGGCCCGCAGCGATCGTCTCGATGCCCACCGGCCCGCCGCCGAAATTGTGCGCAATCATCGACAGATAACGCCGGTCAAGCTGATCCAGCCCCATATTATCGACGAGCAGCCGCGTCAGCGCGTCATCGGCGATGACCCGAGTTACCGCCTCCGCCCGCGCCACTTCGGCAAAATCGCGCACCCGGCGCAGCAGACGGCCGGCGATGCGCGGCGTGCCGCGCGCACGACGCGCGATCTCGTGCGCGCCGTCTTCGGTGATGCCGAGCCCCATCAGCCGCGCGCCGCGGCGCACGATCGATTCCAGCTCCTCGACGGTGTAGAAATTCAAGCGAACCGGGATACCGAAACGGTCGCGCAATGGCGTGGTGAGCAGGCCGAGGCGCGTGGTTGCTGCGACGAGGGTAAATTTCGACAGATCGATCTTCACCGAACGCGCGGCCGGACCTTCGCCGATGATCAAATCGAGTTGAAAATCCTCCATGGCCGGATAGAGGATTTCCTCGACGGCCGGGTTGAGGCGGTGGATTTCGTCGATGAAGAGCACGTCGCGCTCTTCGAGATTGGTCAGCAGCGCCGCAAGGTCGCCCGCCTTGGCGATGACCGGGCCTGAGGTCGAGCGGAAATTGACGCCGAGTTCCTTCGCCATGATTTGCGCGAGCGTCGTCTTGCCGAGGCCGGGCGGGCCGACGAAGAGCACATGATCGAGCGCCTCGCCGCGGTTCTTCGCCGCCTCGATGAAGATCTTCAGATTGGCGCGCGCCTCCGCCTGGCCGGTAAAGTCGTCCAGCGTCTGGGGCCGCAGGGCGGTGTCGATGTCCTCGCCGCGCTTTTCGGGCGAAAGCAGTCCGTTCTCGTCGCTCATCGCGCCCTAATCCCATTGTCCACGGCGGAAGGCAACCGCATCACCGCGACAATTCCTTGAGACCGAGACGGATGAGCTTGGCGCTGTCACCGCCCTCCCCGCCGTTCTTCAGCGCCGCGGCGACCGCATTGGCCGCCTGGTCGCGTGAATAACCGAGATTGGTCAGCGCGGACACAGCATCCGAAACCGGTGCCGAGGCCACCCCTTCTCCCAGCTCCTGCTTGAGCCCGATCGAGGCGGATGCCTCACCGGCGAAAGCCGGTGCCTTGTTGCGCAGTTCGGTGACGATCCGCACCGCGACCTTCGGTCCGACGCCCGGTGCACGCGACACCACCGTCTTGTCCTGCAGCGCGATGGCGTTGGCGAGTTCGCCCGGCGTCAACGTCGAGAGCACGCCGAGCGCCACCTTGGAGCCCACACCCTGCACGCTCTGCAACAGGCGAAACCACTCCCGTTCCAGCGCCGTCAGGAAGCCGAACAGCTTGAACTGGTCCTCGCGCACATAGGTTTCGATGAACAACACCGCCGCCTCGCCGGCCGAACCGAGTTTGCCAAGCGTGCGCGCCGAGCAATGGGCAACATAGCCGACGCCGTGCACGTCGAGGACCACATAGTCGTCGCCGATCTCGTCGATTGTGCCTTTGAGTTTGCCGATCATGGGATGGTCCGTCAGGGATGGGTTTCGGGGGAAATGATATCGAGCGTGGGGAAATAGGTTCGGTAGCGCGCGGCATCGCGGGTCAGCAGCCGGTGAGCGCGTATCTGGGCGTGTGCGCCGACGAGGAAATCGGGAAGCGTTCGCTCACGCACCCCACCCGCCCGGCGATAGGCGTAGTGTGCCTTGCCCGCCGCAAAGGCCGCCTCGTAGGAAAGAGGCTCCCGCCGCATGCGCAGCCAACCGAACGCGAGGTTCAGCTCCAATTCGCTGAGCGGCGAGGCCGCCAGCTCTGACCAGACGACAGAATGGAGAACCAGTTCGCCCTCTTCCGAACAGCGCTTCAGCGCGGTCAGCGACCAGACCCGCTCCGCCCGGTCCGGCCCGAGCATGTCGATGAGGACATTCGTATCAACGACGGTCGAGGTCATCGCGCGGCCCCCGCAGCCATTCGAAATATTCGTCTGGCGTCATGCCGTCCAGATCCCATGTTCCCTTGATGCTGGCGGCCCAAGCATCGAAATCCTCGAAGGCGTGCTTGCCATCACCGACCTTGACGAGCATCACTCCGTCTTCGGAGACGACGAAATCAACCTCCGAGCCCGGCTCGATATCGAGCCGGTCGCGGATGGGTTTCGGGATCGTCACCTGGCCTTTTTCCGTCACACGCATGGTAATACCTCTGCGGTATTACTTATCGAGCAGACCGGAACAAGTCAAGAACAAATCAGCCGACAAGCTTGGCCAGGCGGCCGGAGAGACCCTGGCGGTTGTGGGCATGGCAGATGGCGATGGCAAGCGCGTCTGCGGCGTCATTGCCGGTGAAGGTGGCCTTCGGCATCAGCACCTTCAACATCATGTGGATCTGCTGCTTCTCACCATGGCCGACGCCGATGACGGCCTTCTTGACCGCGTTCGGCGCATATTCGGCGACACGCAGGCCGGCGCGCGCCGGCACAAGCATGGCAATGCCGCGCGCCTGTCCGAGCTTAAGCGTTGCTACCGCATCCTTGTTGACGAAGGTCTGCTCGACGGCCGCCTCGTGAGGTTGGTAGCTGTGGATGATCTCGGACAGCCCGTCATGCAACTGGCAGAGGCGGGAGGCGAGATCCGCGTCGCCATCAGACGTCACGGTGCCGGAGGCAACGAAGCGCAGGGAGTTGCCCAGCGTCTCGATGACGCCCCAGCCGGTGCGGCGAAGGCCGGGGTCGATACCGATGATGCGAATCATTTCCTGCATGCTGAAACCCTAATCTTGTCCGGGTGACCCTGCCAGTGAAATGTGAACAAAGCAAAAACATTCAGGCTTTTGCAAAGACGCTCGCGAAAACCTGGAAGCGGTCGCTTGGATTTCACAGAACTGAACCTACATGGGAGGACGATCAAATTCCCTTACAAAGAGGCCGCTCCCATGGTGCCCTTCTCCATCCTCGATCTTTCCCCGGTCACTGAAGGCGGCACCGTCGCCCAATCGCTGGAAAACTCCCGCCGACTGGCGCAGGAAGCCGAAGCCTATGGCTACAAGCGCTTCTGGCTTGCCGAGCACCACGGCATGCGCGGCATTGCCAGCGCCGCCACCTCGCTCGTCATCCAGCACGTGGCGGCCGGCACGGAAAAGATTCGAGTCGGCTCCGGCGGCATCATGCTGCCGAACCATTCGCCGCTCGTCATCGCCGAACAGTTCGGCACGCTCGCCGCCCTCTTCCCGGATCGTATCGACCTCGGGCTTGGCCGCGCGCCCGGCACGGACATGCGCACGGCCCAGGCGCTGCGTCGCAACCTCGACACCGCCGCCAACAATTTTCCGCAGGATGTCGTGGAACTGATGCAGCTCATGGGACCGACGAGCCCGGAGCAGAAGATCATCGCCATTCCCGGTGCGGGCAGCAACGTGCCGGTCTGGCTGCTCGGCTCCAGCCATTACTCGGCGCACCTTGCCGGCATGCTCGGCCTGCCCTTCGCCTTCGCCTCGCATTTCGCGCCGGACATGTTGCTATCGGCGCTGGAAATCTACCGCGAACGCTTCGAGCCGTCGCAATATCTCGACAAGCCGCATGCCATGGTCGGCGTGATGGGCGCTGCCGCCGATACGGATGCACAGGCCGACTATCTCTTCACCTCGATGCAGCAATCCTTCGTGCGCCTGCGCCGCGGTACGCCGGGTGCTTTCCCGGCACCGGTCGACGACATGGATCCGCACTGGAGCGAAGGGGAACGCATCAATGTCGAGCACACGCTGCAATATGCGGTGGTCGGCGGGCCGGAGAAGATCAAGCGCCAGATCGCCGATTTCCTGTCGATTACCAAGGCCGACGAACTGATCGTCTCCATGCCGATCTACGACATGGACGCTAGGCTGAAATCGGTTCGGCGGTTCGCCGAGGCTCAGCAGGAGCTTTCGCTCGCCGCCTGAACGGAAAAGGCCGGGGCCATGCGGCATCCGGCCTTTTCGATGAACCTCTCTATCGTCATGGTCGGGCTTGACCCGACCATCCGTGCCGCGCTGCCGCGGGGATCCTCGGGTCAAGCCCGAGGATGACAACGGAGGTGGATAGGTCTATTTAATCAGGCCGAAAGCTTGGCCATGACCTCGTCGGACACTTCGAAGTTCGAGTAGACGTTCTGCACGTCGTCATCGTCTTCCAGCGTGTCGATGAGCTTCATCAGCGACTGCGCCTTGTCCTCGTCGACCGGCACGGTGTTCTGGGCCTTCCAAATCGCCTTGACCGTCTCGGCTTCGCCGAGCTTGCCTTCCAGCGCCTTGGAGACCTCGCCGATATCCTCGAAGCCGCAGATGATCGTGTGGCCGTCCTCGTCCGTCGTCACGTCCTCGGCGCCGGCATCGATGGCGGCTTCCATGACAGCATCGGCGTCACCGACGGAGAGCTTGTAGGTGATCTCGCCGACGCGGTCGAAGGAGAACGAAACCGACCCGGTTTCGCCGAGCGCACCGCCAGCCTTGGAAAAGGTCGAGCGGACGACGGACGCGGTGCGGTTGCGGTTGTCGGTCAGCGCCTCGACGATGACGGCAACGCCGCCCGGGCCGTAGCCCTCGTAGCGGACTTCCTCGTAGTTCTCACCATCGACGCCGGATGCCTTCTTGACGGCACGCTCGATATTGTCCTTCGGCATGGACTGTGCCTTGGCGTTCTGGATCGCCAGGCGCAGGCGGGCGTTCATCGACGGGTCGGGCAGACCGGTCTTTGCCGCAACCGTGATTTCGCGCGCAAGCTTGGAGAACATTTTCGACCGCACGGAATCCTGTTTTCCCTTGCGGTGCATGATATTCTTGAACTGTGAATGGCCTGCCATGGCACCCCTGTCTCGTTTTCTTGGCGCCCACGTCCGGTCGCCGGTCACTGTGCCGGAGCCCCCGCCGCGGTGATGCGCCGGCCTTACGCCCCGATTTTCGAAATGCCGCCTTATAATTTCATTGCCGCCGGACGTCCAGCAGTCCTGCAAACAAAGCGGCGGGTGGATTTCAGTCCGCCCGAACGCGGGCGCGGCTCAGCAGGAAGGAGTGGCCGTCGCTTCGCTCGCAGGTCAGGCCCGTGCGTTCCGAATAGCAGGTGAAGGGACCGGCCGACCAGGTTTCACCATAGTCGACAGTGTTCTCGGCACCGCAGCAACCCTGGTCGCCGACATTCGTTCTCACCACGGCCTTGCCGCTCCGGCCGAGCGTCGCACGCAGATATTTCGGCTCGACCCGGTCACAGGAAAGTTCCGGCCCGCCATCGGCAGGCTGATACACCTCGGTGCCGCCTTCCGGAATATAGGTGCAGCCGATATTGCCGGATGGCATGACGAACCGCTCAGCCAGGCCGGAGGAACGGGTTGGCACCTTTTCCACGGGCTGCGTCACCGTCTCGCGCGGCTGGCCGGATTC
Organism: Shinella sp. GW821-FHT11G07; assembly: GCF_058808115.1. NCBI lineage: Bacteria > Pseudomonadati > Pseudomonadota > Alphaproteobacteria > Hyphomicrobiales > Rhizobiaceae > Shinella > Shinella sp. GW821-FHT11G07. The sequence goes on along the minus strand of NZ_JBXARJ010000004.1, from coordinate 359,871 downwards.
GACCGCGGGACCGCCCGGCGTCGGCGCACCGCTCGCGAAAGCAAAGGCGGACGTGAGCAGCAGGACAGGCACGGCAAAGAGAAAACGCATCAAGAGACTCCGGCATCAGACGCCGGAGAGAATATGAATCGTCGGCCGCTTCGGCAAGCTGCGGATGGAAATGGTGATCGTCGCGTCCTCATCGGTCACCGCGTCGAAGCCGGTGCCGAACATCGAGAGGAACTGGCTGATCGGCGGCCCGCGGCGATGCATCGGCAGGATGAGCGAGGAGCGCAGGCGCTGCACGACGCGGCTCATGCTCTCCGCACCCATGGTGAGCCCGCCATCCACCGGCACCATCAACACGTCGAGCCGGCCGATCTCGGCATATTGTTTTTCCGTCAGTTCGTGGTGCAGGTGGCCGAGATGGCCGATGCAAAGGCCGGCAACTTCGAAGATGAAGATGGAATTGCCGTTCGGCTCCATCGATCCGCCCCAGTTGCGGATGTCGGTCGGCACATTGCGGATATAGGTATCACCCACCACGACATCGTGGTCCGCGCCCTTCTCCGAACCGTCCTGCCAACCATGCAGCACATATTCGATGCCGGGTTCCGGGGTCATCGTGTAATGGCTGGAATGGGCCTTGTTCATCGTCACCACGGTCGGCAGTGCCGGCGGCTTGAACCAGCCGTTATAGTCGGTGGCGATTTTCACGCCCGCCGGCGTTTCGATGAAGAAGGTCGAGTGGCCGACATAGGTGATGCGCACCTCCTCGTTCGCCCTGGCCTGGACCCGCAGCGGTGTCGTCGCGGAAAAGCTGGCGAAGGTGACGGAGGGAAGCGACCTTGCGATCATCTGGCACTGGCTGACCGGCGCCTCGGCTTGCGCAAGCGATGGCCGCGGCATGGCAACGAAAACAAGAGCGGCAAGCAAAAGCGGAATGAGCAGGAGATGCGGCATCAGCGGCTCCGTTCATTGGTCGGCGCGACTATGCGCCAGCAAGCCGGATGGGTCGAGATTTCCGACGACCCACCGCGATCACAATCGTTTGACCGCCCACCGGGCTTCTCCCGGAACCTTCTGCACGGCGGCACGTTCACTCTGCACGCAATCGAACGTGAAGAGGTATAGCCATGTCCAATCTTACCCGGGCCCGCGAAAACCCGAAAGAACAGCTCTTTGACGAGATCGACAGGATCCATGCCGGCATGCTTGGCGTCGAAGGCAGCCACATGCATATGCAGCCGATGGCGCCGCAGCTCGACCGCCAGACGGCAACGATCTGGTTCTTCACCAAGACGGATGCCGAGATCGTCGAGGCCACCATCCCTGGCTCCCGAGCGCATTTCTGCGTTGTCGGCAAGGGCCACGACTACCATGCCTGCATCGCCGGACGGATTTCCGTGCGCCGGGATCCGCTCAAGGTCGACGAGTACTGGAGCTCCGTCGTCGAGGCCTGGTTCGACCACGGCAAGAACGACCCGAAGCTCACCATGCTGGCGCTGGAGATGGAGGATGCCGAAGTCTGGGCCTCGACAGGCAGCAAGCTGAAATTCGGCTGGGAGATCGCCAAGGCGAACTTCAATCCGGACGAAGAACCGGATGTCGGCGTCAAGGCGCACCTGACCTTCACCGGAGGCTCGGCCGATCACCTGCGCCACATGATCTGAGGCGCTTCTTACCGCAATTCGCTGGTATCGCGTGAGATCAGCGCCAGAAATCCGGCACCGTTTCGGCCAACCGCGGGCCGAGCCGAAGCGGTGCGATCTTCTCGGCAAGTCCCGTGCGGTCGGAGATTTCGACCGCCAGGCCGCAGATCGTCGCCGGCCCGGAGGCCGCCTCGAAGCGGCTCTTTGGCATTTTGGAGATGAAGCGGTTGAGCGGCTCTTCCTTCTCCATGCCGAGCGAGGAATCATAATCCCCGCACATGCCGGCGTCTGACATATAGCCCGTACCGCCGTTCAGGATCTGGCAATCGGCCGTCGGCACATGGGTATGCGTGCCAACCACGACGCTCGCGCGGCCATCGACGAAGTGGCCGAAGCACTGCTTTTCGCTGGTCGCCTCGGCGTGGAAATCGAAGATGATCGCGTCCGCCTGCTCGCCGAGCGGGCAGGAGGCGAGGATTGTTTCGCCGGCTTTGAAGGGGTCGTCGAGTTCCGGGTGCATGAAGACGCGGCCCATGATGTTGGCGACCAGAACGCGTGCACCGTTCTTGGCCATGAACAGGTTCGCGCCACGGCCGGGCGTGCCAGCGGGATAGTTGGCGGGGCGCAGGAACTGGTCATGCCGGCCGGCAAACGTCACGGCTTCCTTCTGGTCCCAGACGTGGTTGCCCGTCGTCACCACGTCGGCACCGGCATTGACCGTTTCGAGAAAGATCTCTTCCGTGATGCCAAAGCCGCCGGCCGCGTTCTCCCCGTTGACGACGACGAAATCCAGCTTGAAATCGCTGATCAGCCCCGGCAGGCGCTGCCAGACGGCCGTCCGCCCGGTCTTGCCCACCATATCGCCCAGAAAAAGAAAACGCATCGAACTGCCTTACAAAACCTGTTGGAACAAACGGAAGCCGCTCTCGGTGAGGATCGCGTCCAGGGGGACGTCGTGCGGTTCCGCGGGTACTGATGCCACTTCCTGGCAGTCAAACGCAATGCCGATCAGTTTTGGCGCATGGCCTTTCGCCTTCAGGCGGTCGATCGCCCGGTCGTAGTGGCCGGCACCATAGCCGATGCGGTGGCCTGCCCGGTCGAAGGCCGACAGCGGTACGAGCAGAATATCGGGATCAAGCACGGCAGCCTCCGGCCCTGGCCCGGTCGTGCCGAAGCCGGTCTTGACCACAGGCGCACCGACGAGGAGTTCGCGGAAGACGATCGTCTCGCGATCAAGCACGACCGGCAGGCACAGCCGCGCGCCGCGCGTGCGAAGATGCGCCAGCAGCGGACGGATATCGGCCTCCGAGCGGATCGGCCAGAAACCGGAAATTACAGTGCCGGGCTCGAAGTCGAGGCGATCGCCGGCATGGTCAACCATGGCGAGGCTGCCCTCGATGCGCGCCTCCGGCGTCATCGCATCGCGCAGCGCCAGCCGCTCATTGCGAATCGCCGCCTTCTGTTCCTTGGATGTCACGTCCGTCTCCAGCCTTTTCGCGCGTGGCTTACCAGCTAGCAGCGCCTGAAGGCAAATCCCCATCTTTTTGCGACGACGCGGCGTCGCAGGAAATCAGGCCACCGAAGAGAATGGAACCTGTCCCATAACGGGACAAAGTGGTGAAAAGCCGCCCCGTCCCGTTAAGCATTGGAATGGCTTGCGCTTTCCGCGGCGCACGTCTGTCTTTAAGCGGGGCGCATGACGTCCTCGGAAAATGATCTTTCCCGCCTCCCCGAGCTGACCGAAATCGAAAGACGGTGTCTCGAACTTGCCGCCAACGGCAAGACACCGGCCGATATCGTGCTCGAAACCGACATTGCGATGCCGCGCGTGACTGAGGCCATGCGCAGCGCGATCGAAAAGCTCGGCACCCGCAACATTACGGGCGCGATCACCCGCGCCATTCGCCTCGACTTGCTTTAGCCGTCAGGCGGCGGCTGAGGTTTCCGCCAGTCGCAGCATGGCCTGTGCGGCGCCCTCGTCGGTGATCAGCGTGTTGCAGCCGATGCGACGGATGGTGGCGCGAATGGCCGGCGCTCGGTGTGCGCCGCCGGAAACCAGCACGATATGGCGCGCCTTGCTCACCGTTTCGAGGTCGATCGACATGACGCGGTGACGGATCGGATGATCGATCGTGCGCCCTTCGGCATCGAGGAAATTGCACATCGTATCGCAGACGCAGCCGGCCTCGATCAGTTCCTCCAGCTCATGTCGGGCAATGAAATCGCGCGACAGGGAGCTTGCACGCGGCCCGATATCGCCACAGCTCACCACCGCGATATCCATGTTCTCCGCCAGTTCGAACAGCGTCTTCAGGCCGCATTTCTCGATCAGGCTGCGTTTGGTTTCCCGCGAATCGACGAGCAGCGGCGCGAGAAACAGGTAACATTCCGCGCCGAGCTGGCTCGCCAGCCGCCAGGTATATTCGATCGGGTTGATATGATGCGCCTCGACCACGCCGCCGAGCAGCGAGACGACCTTGACGCGCTCCCGCCGTGCCGGGCGGAAGCTGGCGAGCGAGGCGGTCAGTGTGCGCCCCCAGCCGACGCCAATGGTGCAATCGTCCGGGATCGCCTCGGTCAGGAACTGGCCAAGTGCCAGCCCCACGCCCTTCGCCGTCGCCTCCGCGCTTGCCGCCGCCGGCACCACAACGGCTTCGTCCAAACCGTAGGCCTTCTCAAGCCGCACGGCGAGTTCGACACAGTCGCCGACACCCTCGTTGATCCAGATCTGCACCTCGGAGCGCTTCAGCGCCTCGTCGAGCATGCGGATGACGGTACTGCGGCTGACGCCGATCTTTTCCGCCACGTCCTTCTGGGTGAGACCCTGGTTGTAATAGAGCCAGGCGGCCCTGAGCCGAAGGGCGGCCGATTCCGAATAGGCCGTGTGTGTGTCGCGCCGGAGCCTTGTCACGTCGCCTCCATCTGTCTGCAATCGTTCTGCACCACCTTAACACACGAAATGGAAAATGCGACATATGTCCAGACGATTGAGCAAAAGTGCTTGACTTTCGCCCAAGGAAGCGACGATAGTTCATGACATATCGGCTGGCGGCCTTCCGTCGGCAGATTGGTTGTGCCGGCACGCGCGGCGACTGAAACAGGAAGCACAGTCGTCGAGCGCGCTTTCACGAGCAACATGGAGGAGGGCTTGGCATTTCTCTCGGGAAACCAGCCCAGCAACAACCATTTCGGGATATCGACATGACGTCCAAGCTTGAACAACTCCGCGCGATGACCACCGTCGTGGCAGACACCGGCGACATCGAAGCCGTGCGCCGCCTGAAGCCGGTCGATTGCACCACCAATCCGACGATCGTCCTGAAGGCCCTCGGCACGCCGATGTTTGCCGACACCGTCAACGAGGCCATCCGCTGGGGCCAGTCCCAGGGCGGCAACCACGACGGCGTCGTCTCGGCCGTCGCCGATCGCCTCGCCATCTCCGTCGGCGCAGCCCTCTCCGAGCTCGTGCCCGGCCGCGTCTCGACCGAAGTCGACGCCGACCTGTCCTTCGACACGCAAGCCTCGATCGCCAAGGGCCGCGAGATCATCAAGGCCTATGAAGCGCGCGGCATTACCCGTGACCGCATCCTCATCAAGCTCGCCTCCACCTGGGAAGGTATCCGCGCCGCGGAAGTTCTCCAGAAGGACGGCATCGACTGCAACCTGACGCTGCTCTTCAACAAGGCCCAGGCCATTGCCTGCGCCGATGCCGGCGCCTTCCTGATCTCGCCCTTCGTCGGCCGTATCCTCGACTGGCACGTCAAGGCGAGCGGTAAGACGTTTTCGGCGGAAGAAGATCCGGGTGTCGTCTCGGTCCGCGCGATCTACGACTACTACAAGTCCAACGGCATCAACACGATCGTCATGGGCGCCTCCTTCCGCAACACCGGCGAGATCGAAGCGCTTGCCGGTTGCGACCGCCTGACCATCAGCCCTGCCCTGCTCGAGGAACTCGACGCAGCAGAGGGCACGCTGGAGCGCAAGCTGTCGCCGGAAAAGGCCGCCAAGGTCTCGCCGATCAAGATCGACGAAAAGACCTTCCGCTGGATGCTGAACGAAGACGCGATGGCCACCGAAAAGCTCTCCGAAGGCATCCGCGCCTTCGCCAAGGATCTCGGCAGCCTGCGTGCCATGATCGACAAGGAACTGAAGGCCGCCGCGTAAGGCTTGCCAGCCGGTATGAATCACAACGGCCGCCCTTCGGGGCGGCCGTTTTGTTTTGGCCCTTAACCATAGCGCCAGCAACTGTTGAGGTGGGGCTCGCGATGCCACCGATGCACGCCTAGATTATAGCGAGGCACAGCAAGAGGGGATTCCGGCATGAGGCGTTTTCTGGCAGCAATAATCCTGCTTTGCATGGCGGGCCTTGCGGCACCGGCGGCAGCCGAAGACACCTTCCACGGCGAATGGCAGCAGGTCTCCTCCAATGCGGGCGAGTGCTCAACCTGCCGCGTGACCATTCGCCAGACCGGGTCCACGCTGCAGATCATCGCAAACAACGACTGGACGGCCATTGCCGAGACCGGGGACAGCAAGACGGCTGGCGGTGCAGGCTTCTGGAAGCGGGGGACGCGCAAGACCTATGCCGGCAAGAGCTTCGACATCAAGCTTCGCCGCAATGACGGAGACGAACTGCTCATGTTGATGCGCATCGAACCGGCGCGCGGCCAGAGCCGCACGATCAAAGGCGTATTTCAACGCATCGAGCAGCTGAAAATCTAAGGAAAAAGAGTACGATCCGCGCAACCGATGGAGATTTACGATCCTGGGTGCCTACAAACGTAGGTGGGCACCGTGTGACCCAGCCCACGGGCCAGGTCAGGGACAGCTCCCTTTGGATCGAGTATGGCCCCAGGGATTGTGGTTCCTGTCGAGAAGCGCAGACCGCATCCGATATATAGGATGAAACCGGCGTCTTCGCCAGTGGCAATCCTAAGGTTCAGTTGACCGGCGGCTTGCCGGAAAGTTTTGCCGCCATGCCCTGGATCTGGCTGGTCAGCTCGCCAAGCGCCTGGGCGATCACATCCTCGCTCTTGGCAACCTCGTCGATCACGCCTTCCCGCCCCTTGCGCAGCTCCTCGGCTTCCTTTTCCAGCTTGGTCAGGCGGCGGTTGGCCTCGTTCAGTTCGTCCATCACCATGATGCCGGCCATGACGGTCAGCCGAAGATCGCCGATCTCGCCGAATTGCTCTTTCAGGTGAACGACATACCGATCGAAGCCGGCGGCAAGCTCTTCAAGATGCGCCTCCTGCCCCTCCTCGCAGGCCATGCGATAGGCCTTGCCATCGATCTGTACGGTTACCTGTGCCATGCGAAATATCCTGATTGCGGGAAAGCGGGCGGTTGACGCTCTGGTTTGACGCAATTCGGACGAAAAACCACGTAGCCCGCACTTTTCTGGAATTGCTCTAACGGTCGAGCACGGCCCGGATCGTTTCCATGGCCGTGACAAGCCGGCGAGAGACCTCGCGGTTGACCTCCTCCAGACGGTTGGCGCGGAATTCGGATTGATCCAGTTCCTGGGCAAGCCGCGACCGGTCGGTGTTGACGCGACGAACTTCGCCCTCAACCTCGCCATGGTCACGCTCGCGGTCAAAGCGCATGTCGAGCGCATTGTCGAGGGTGCTGATCGCTCTGCGCAGCTCCTCGATCGCCGCCCTGACTGTTTCCCCGTTCGTCATAAAGCCTTCACCGGCACTCTCAAAATACGCGAATCGCCGCCGCCAACGCCGGTTCTCTCGCCTTGACAGTATTCAACTGCGGGCGGCAGCGTCAACAGCAGGCCGCCAGGCGCCGGAAAGCCGCTGTGGATCAGCGCTTAAATCGGTTGTGAAATCGACCGGCCGCACGGGGTAGAAAACACTAAAAAAGCGGCCGGAATTGGCCCGCAAAGGCCGGAAAAACGGCCGAATTCGTTGACTCCGACGGCGCACCTGCTATGTGTCTCCCGCTTCCTAACCGATGCTCCAAAAGGCATCGGGCCCAACACTCCGAAGAATACGGAACAGTCATGATCTCTCGCGAAAAACACGACCGGATGGCGAACGCAATTCGCTTCCTTTCCATGGATGCCGTGGAAAAGGCGAACTCCGGTCACCCCGGCCTGCCCATGGGCGCAGCAGACATCGCAACGGTTCTTTTCACCCGCTTTCTCTCCTTCGATCCGAAGACGCCGTCCTGGCCGAACCGCGACCGCTTCGTGCTGTCGGCCGGCCACGGCTCGATGCTCCTCTACTCGCTGCTCTATCTCACGGGCTACGAGGACATCACGATCGACGAGATCAAGAATTTCCGCCAGCTCGGCGCGCGCACCGCGGGTCACCCGGAATACGGCCACGCCGCCGGCATCGAAACGACCACCGGTCCGCTCGGCCAGGGCATTGCCAACGCCGTCGGCATGGCGATTGCCGAGCGCAAGCTGCGAGACGAGTTCGGCGCCGACCTGATGGAGCACTACACCTACGCCATCGTGGGTGACGGCTGCCTCATGGAAGGTATCAGCCAGGAAGCACTCTCGCTCGCCGGCCACCTGAAGCTCAACAAGCTGATCGTGTTCTGGGACGACAACAACATCTCGATCGACGGCCCGATCTCGATTGCCGACTCGACCGACCAGCACGCCCGCTTCCGCGCCTCGCACTGGCACACCATCGCCGTCGACGGTCATGATCCGGAAGCGATCGCTGCCGCCATCGAAGAAGCCCAGAAATCCGACAAGCCGACCCTGATCGCCTGCAAGACGACGATCGGTTTCGGCGCGCCGAACAAGGCCGGCACGCACAAGGTGCACGGTTCGCCGCTCGGTGCGGAAGAAATCGCCGCCACCCGCAAGGCGCTGAACTGGGAATCGGAAGCCTTCGTGGTACCGTCCGACGTGCTCGACGCCTGGCGCCTCGCCGGTCTTCGCTCCACCAAGGCCCACAAGGAATGGGACGCCCGCCTCGAAAAGACGGAAGCCGAGAAGAAGGCACAGTTCGTTCGCCGCTTCGCCGGTGATCTCGAAAGCGGCCTGGATTCGGCCATCTCCGCCTACAAGAAGAAGCTTGCCGAAACCAAGCCGAACCCGGCGACCCGCAAGGCCTCCGAGGACGCGCTGGAAGTCATCAACGGCGTGCTGCTCGAAACCATCGGCGGCTCGGCCGACCTGACCGGTTCGAACAACACCAAGACGAGCCAGACCAAGTCGATCACGCCGACCGACTTCTCCGGTCGTTACATCCACTACGGTGTTCGCGAGCACGGCATGGCTGCCGCCATGAACGGCATGGCGCTGCATGGCGGCCTCATCCCCTACTCCGGCGGCTTCCTGATCTTCTCGGACTATTGCCGTCCGTCGATCCGCCTCGCCGCGCTGATGGGCATTCGCGTCATCCACGTCCTGACGCACGATTCCATCGGTCTTGGTGAAGACGGCCCGACGCACCAGCCGGTCGAGCACATGGCGGCGCTGCGCGCCATCCCGAACCTGCTCGTCTTCCGCCCGGCCGACGCCACGGAAACGGCGGAGTGCTGGCAGCTGGCGCTCGAGAGCCATAACCGCCCGTCGGCGATTGCGCTCACCCGCCAGAACCTGATGCCGGTGCGCCTGGAATACGAGGAAGAAAACCTTTCGGCGCGCGGTGCCTACGACCTCGTCTCGGCAAGCGACGCCAAGGTCACGATCTTCGCCTCCGGCTCGGAAATCGAGATCGCGGTGAAGGCCCAGCAGGCGCTGTCGGCCAAGGGCATCTCGACCCGCGTGGTTTCCGTTCCCTGCGTCGAGCTTTTCGCCGAGCAGCCGGAAGCCTACCAGCAGGCCGTCATCGGCAATTCGCCGGTCAAGATCGCCGTCGAAGCCGGCATCCGACAGGGCTGGGATCACTTCATCGGTTCGGACGGCATCTTCGTCGGCATGTCCTCCTTCGGCGCCTCGGGTCCCTACAAGGAACTCTACAAGCACTTCGGCATCACGCCGGAAGCTGTCGTCGCCGCTGCGGAAGCCAAGCTCGCCTGATTGTCTGTCGGGCGCGGCCTCCCGTCGCGCCCTGACGTCGCCTAGAGATTATCCATAGGGAGAGACCCCACATGACTGTGAAAGTTGCCATCAACGGTTTTGGCCGCATCGGCCGTAACGTGCTCCGCGCCATCGTCGAATCCGGCCGCACCGATATCGAAGTCGTCGCCGTCAACGACCTCGGCCCGGTCGAGACCAACGCGCACCTCGTTCGCTACGACTCCGTCCACGGCAAGTTCCCGGGCACCGTCACCGTTTCCGGCGACACGATCGACGTCGGCCGCGGCCCGATCCGCGTCACCGCCATCCGCGACCCCAAGGAACTGCCCTGGAGCGACGTCGACATCGCGCTGGAATGCACCGGCCTGTTCACGACCAAGGAAAAGGCCGGCGCGCACCTCGCCAACGGCTCCAAGCGCGTCATCGTCTCCGCACCGTGCGACAATGCCGACAAGACGATCGTCTTCGGCGTCAACCACAATACACTGACCAAGGATGACCTGGTCATCTCGAACGCGTCGTGCACCACGAACTGCCTGGCGCCGGTCGCCTACATTCTCGACAAGGCCTTCGGCATCGAGAAGGGCTACATGACGACGATCCACTCCTACACGGGTGACCAGCCGACGCTCGACACCATGCATAAGGACCTGTACCGCGCCCGCGCCGCAGCCCTGTCCATGATCCCGACCTCGACGGGCGCTGCCAAGGCCGTCGGCCTCGTGCTGCCGCAGCTCGCCGGCAAGCTCGACGGTTCGGCTATCCGCGTTCCGACCCCGAACGTCTCGGTCGTCGACCTTAAGTTCGTGCCGTCGCGCAATGTCACGGCCGAAGAAGTCAACGCTGCCATCAAGGCCGCCGCTGAAGGCGAACTCAAGGGCATCCTCGACTACGTCACGGGTCCGCTCGTCTCGATCGACTTCAACCACGACAGCCACTCCTCGAACTTCGCTGCCGACCAGACCAAGGTTCTCGACGGCAACCTCGTTCGCATCCTGTCCTGGTACGACAACGAATGGGGCTTCTCGAACCGCATGTCCGACACGGCCGTTGCCCTCGGCAAGCTGATCTAAGCAAAAATGCGAAACACCCGGGCAGCGATGTCCGGGTGTTTTTTCTTGACCAGACACCAGACTTTCGGAGCCGCGCCATGACCTTCAAGACCCTCGACAACCTCACCGACATCACCGGCAAGCGCGTGCTCGTCCGCGTCGATCTCAACGTGCCGGTCAAGGACGGCAAGGTGACGGACGCAACCCGCATCGAGCGCGTCGCCCCGACCATTCTCGAACTGTCGAAGAAGGGCGCCAAGGTTATCCTGCTTGCCCATTTCGGCCGCCCGCAGGGCGCCGTCGTCGCCGACATGTCGCTAGAGCAGATTCTTCCCGCCGTGAACGAGGTGCTGGGCAAGAAAGTACACTTCGCCTCCGACTGCATCGGCGAGCCGGCTGCGGCCGCCATCGCCTCCCTGCAGGATGGCGATATCCTGCTTCTCGAAAACACACGCTTCCACAAGGGCGAAGAGAAGAACAACCCGGATTTCACCGCCGCACTTGCCGCCAACGGCGACATCTACGTCAACGACGCTTTCTCTGCCGCGCACCGCGCCCATGCCTCGACCGAGGGCCTCGCCCACCTCTTGCCCGCCTATGCCGGCCGCACCATGCAGGCCGAGCTTGAAGCCCTGGAAAAAGGCCTCGGCAACCCGGTTCGCCCCGTCGTCGCGATCGTCGGCGGCGCCAAGGTCTCCACCAAGATCGACCTTTTGATGAACCTCGTGAAGCGCGTCGACGCGCTGGTCATCGGCGGCGGCATGGCGAACACTTTCCTCGCCGCCCGCGGCACCAATGTCGGCAAGTCGCTCTGCGAGCATGATCTTGCCGACACCGCCAAGCAGATCATGATCGAGGCGGCCACTGCCGCCTGCGCCATCGTGCTGCCGGAAGACGGCGTCGTCGCTCGCGAATTCAAGGCGAATGCCGAAAACGAAGTGGTCGACGTCAACGCCATCCCGGCTGACGCCATGATGCTCGACGTCGGCCCGAAGACGATCGAAGCGGTCAACGCCTGGATCTCGCGCGCCACGACGCTCGTCTGGAACGGCCCGCTCGGCGCCTTCGAAATCGCCCCCTTCGACACGGCGACGGTGTCGGCTGCCAAGCACGCCGCCGCCCGCACCAAGGAAGGCAAACTGGTCTCCGTCGCCGGTGGCGGCGACACGGTTGCAGCCCTCAACCATGCCGGCGTTGCGGACGATTTCAGCTATGTCTCGACCGCCGGTGGCGCGTTCCTGGAATGGATGGAAGGCAAGCCACTGCCGGGCGTCGAAATCCTGCACCAGCAGAAATAATACAAAAGGACTTGCGTCCGGCCACGGATCGCCTACATTTCTGATCAGTATCAACGAACAGAAAGGAAGGTGATCCAATGTCTAATGAGATTTCGGTCTTGGCTTCGGGCATGGGAATTGTGGTGAATGAAACGAGGCAGCCCTCGTTCTGACCCCATCTTCCTGCGGGCCCAAAGGCCCGGGTCCACGCCGGACCAAACCTCATGGGGGTCACCTTCGGGTGGCCCTTTTGCGTTTTGGAGTTTGCGACACTTGCCAACAGCCTAGGCCACCTTCGGGTGGCCTTCTGCGTTTCAGGGCCTGATAAGCACCGTCAGCATCATCAATACGATGGCGACCACGGCGATCTTCCAGAAATCCGCACGCCGCTTCAGCCCCGGCAGGCCGACGGGCCGGATGAGATGCAGCAGCATGACGGCAAGGAGAAGTGCTGGAAGAATTTTCGACATGGCGGCCTTTCTCCGCCCTTCCTGTCATACCCGAGACATTTTTCCAAGCGACCAACACGTCGTCTGAAAATCGTGTGCGCGTCGCCTTTGCATCTGGCAATCGGCAACAGGTGCGCTATTCCTTTCCCATTGGCGAAACTCACGGAAATCCTATGCGTAACAATCTCATTTCCGTCTTCGCGCTTCTCATGGGCACCCTGTTCCTCTTCCTGGGGAACGGCCTGCACGGCTTGCTGCTGCCCATGCGCGGCGCCTTCGAAGGCTATGAGACAACGATGCTCGGCCTGCTCGGCACGTCCTGGGCGTCAGGCTTCGTGCTCGGCTGCCTGATGGCGCCAACCATCGTCAAGCGCATCGGCCATGTGCGCGCCTTTTCCGGCTTCGCCTCGCTGATCGCCATCATCGCGCTTTTGACCGGCATGCTCGTCGATCCATTCTGGTGGATCGTACTGCGTGCCGTCACCGGCTTCTCGATCGCCGGCACGTCGATGATCATCGAAAGCTGGCTGAACGAGCGCGCCACCAACGAGAGCCGCGGCCTGATCTTCTCGCTCTACATCGCCATCACGCTGATCGGCACCGTCGGCGGCCAGATGACGGTGGCGCTCGGCGACGTGACGACGCCGATGCTCTTCATGTTCGCCGGCATTCTCTACTGCTTCGCCATGCTGCCGACGACGCTGTCGACCGCCGCCTCGCCGCAGCCTTTGAAACAGGTGCGGCTCGATATTCCAGCCCTTTTCCGCACCTCCCCCGTCGCCTGCGTCGGCATCGTGCTGATCGGCATCGCCAACGGCGCCTTCGGCACGCTGGGTGCCGTCTTCGGCGCCAATGCCGGCCTGTCCTCCAGCACGATCGCCATCATGATGAGCGTGGCGATCTTCGCCGGCGCCGTCATGCAGCTGCCGGCCGGGCGCATGTCCGACCGCATCGACCGACGCATCGTGCTCGCCGTGCTCTCGGCCATCGCCGCCGGTGCCGGCTTCTCGCTCTTCGTCTTCCAGCCGGCCTCCGTCACCGTGCTTTTGGTGCTGACGGCGCTCTATGGCGCGATGGCCAACGCGCTCTATCCAATCGCCGTTTCGCATGCCAACGACTTCGCCAGCCCCGAGGATTTCGTAAAGGTCTCCGGCGGCCTGCTGCTGCTCTATGGCGTCGGCACGATCATCGGCCCGACGCTCGGCGGTCCGATCATGTCGGCGGTCGGCCCCTATGCACTCTTCATGGTGACCTGCTCGGCGCATATCCTGATCACCGCCTACGCCATCTTCCGCAGCCGTCGCCGTGCCGCGCTGCCGGCCGAGATGCGCGACGCCTACACGACCATCAACCCCGGCACCATGATGACGCCGGAAAGCCTTCAGCTCTCGCCGCGCGCGCTTACCCAGCCGCAAGCCGCCGACGAACAATCGGAGGAGAAAACCGCATGAGCCTCTTCGACGAAGACGGACGCCCGTTGAAAAAGACCGCGCACGAGATCGGCAGCGACCTGTCGCTGCTCTCGGTCGATGAGCTGGCAGCGCGAATCGACCTGCTTCGGACGGAGATCGACCGTCTTGAGGCGGAGAAGGCAAGGAAGGGTGCAAGCCGGTCGGCGGCCGAAAATCTCTTCCGCTAGAGGCGTGCCAGATCGCCGCAGCTTTGCCGAAAAGGCACAGCAGATGGCAAACCGACAATAGAGTTAACCGGCCATTAAGCCTTACACGTTATTACTTGCCCATCCGGTTCTTCCGGGTTCAGACATTTTCACCCTTCGGGGAATCGGTCTGATTTTCTCCCTGTTTTACCTTGAGAGCCGCTTTCCGCGGCTCTTTTTTTGTTTGCACGCGCCCGCGCGGTGCACCTGTGCCGAAAGAATTGTGGAGATTAACCCTTTATTAAGAATGCCCTTGCGCGAATTAGGTTATGGGATCATCCTTGAGACATTAAAAGGCCGCTTGGAACACAGAGCGCCAACCTTCCGTTACCTGCAGTGTGATGCGTTCAACAGGGATGACACCATGTCCGAAAGAGGATTGAATACCGTCAGCTTCGCTGGCCACGTTGCGTCGTCGGCGCAATTCAAATCCCTGTACGCCGAAGGCATGGGTCTCGTCGAAGAGACCGCAAGCTATCTCGACGGCGTCGGGCGCCAGGCCTCCAAGGTACTGCCGCGCATGGCCTCGGTGCTGTATGCAGCTGAATCGATGCGCCTCACCACCCGCCTGATGCAGATGGCCTCCTGGCTGCTGCTCCAGCGCGCCGTCAACAATGGCGAGATGAGCCGCGACCAGGTGCTGTCGGAAAAGAACAAGGTGCGTCTCGACAGCTTCAACGTCGACAAGACCGCGCCCGGCTGGAACGATCTGCCGGAAGCCTTCCGCGACCTCATCGAACGGTCGCTCCGCCTTCAGAATCGCGTCGCACTGCTCGACCGCGAGATTTACCGCCCGCAGGAAGTCCAGGCCTTCGAGCCGGTCAACCAGAACAGCGTGCAGGCTCAGATCAACCTGCTGCAGACCGCTTTCGGCAACAACTGAGCGGTCCACAGACACGGTGAAACGATGACCCGGCTTCGGCCGGGTTTTTTGTTGCCTGCGTTCTTGCTGTCATCGAACAAGCCCCCTCATCCGGTTGCCGCCAAATCCAGGCAACAAAAAACCCGGCCGAAGCCGGGTTCTTGAAATCATCCAGTGGAAGCGAATTAGAGGCCGAGGCCTTCGAAGCGCTTCTTGAACTTGGAAACGCGGCCGCCGCGGTCCAGCATGTGCTGGTTGCCGCCGGTCCAGGCCGGGTGGGACTTCGGGTCGATTTCGAGGTTCATCGTGGCGCCGGCCGAACCCCAGGTCGAACGGGTTTCGTATTCGGTGCCGTCGGTCATGACGACCTTGATGACGTGGTAGTCGGGATGGATATCAGCCTTCATGACACTCTTCCTGCTTGTTCCGGGGGCCATTTGTCGCAACGCATTGCGGCAGCGAGGCCAAAGACGTAAATGAAGCCGCGGTCGGTCTGACCTACGGCTTCCCAATTCGATGGCGAGCCTATACATGAAGGCCGTCTGGATAACAAGAGCCGAAAGACAATTCGTGCCGCCAGGCACTGGGAATGGGGGTATGGTGTCCACAGACAGAGAAGCAGTCGCGCCGGCGAAAACCGAGCGCCGCACCGTCCGTCCGCTGGGCAGGCTTATTCCCTATATCGGCCGCTACCGTGGCCTCGTTGCCGGTGCGCTGGTCGCTCTCGTCATGGCTGCCGTCACGACACTCGTCCTGCCGCTCGCCGTGCGGCGCATGATCGACCACGGCTTTTCCGGCGCCGGTGCCGGCTTCATCAACACCTATTTCACAATGCTCTTCGTGCTGGCCGGCCTTCTCGCGCTGGCGAGCGGCATGCGCTATTATTTCGTCATCACACTTGGCGAGCGCATCGTCGCCGATCTTCGCCGCGACGTCTTCGCCCATGTGACAAAACTCTCGCCGGCCTTCTTCGACGTCAACCAGTCCGGCGAGATCGTCTCGCGGCTGACCGCAGACACAACGCAGATCAAATCCGCCGTCGGCGCCACCGCCTCGGTCGCGCTGCGCAACCTGATCCTCTGTCTCGGCGCCATCGCCATGATGGTCTATACCAGCCCGAAACTCTCGAGCCTCGTCATCGCCGCCATTCCCGTCATCGTCTTCCCGCTCGTCGCCTTCGGCCGCTCGGTGCGCCGCCGCTCACGCGAGGCGCAGGATACGCTCGCTGCCGCCTCCGCCTATGCCGGCGAGGCGATTGGCGCGACCCGCACGCTCCAGGCATTCAATGCTGAAGACGCCGCCCGCGCCCGCTTCTTCGGCGAGGTCGAGAGCGCCTATGGCGCTGCCCGCTCCGCCATCCGCGCCCGCTCGCTGCTGACAGGCTTCGCGATCGCCATGATCTTCGGTTCGGTGGTTGCCGTGTTGTGGTTCGGCGCGCGCGACGTGTTGTCCGGTACACTTTCCGCCGGCACGCTCGGCCAGTTCCTGCTCTACGCCGTCTTCGCCGCCGGCAGCCTTGGCGCCCTGTCCGAAGTGTGGGGCGAGCTTTCGCAAGCTGCCGGGGCGGCCGAACGCCTGACGGAACTGCTTGCCGAGGTGCCAGCGATCGCCGCTCCCGCCAATCCGGTCCGATTGCCGCTCCCTGCCCGCGGCGAAATCGCCTTCCAGGATGTACACTTCTCCTATCCGGCCCGCCCCGGCTATCGCAGCGTCAACGGCCTGAGCTTTGCCGTCAAACAGGGCGAGACGGTCGCGATCGTCGGCCCCTCGGGCGCCGGCAAGAGCACAATCCTCTCGCTCGTCCTGCGCTTCTACGATCCCGATTCGGGCACGATCACCCTCGACGGTATCGATCTGCGCACCGCGGACCCGGAAGAACTGCGCCGCCGCATCGCGCTGGTGCCGCAGGACGTCACCATCTTTGCCGCGACGATCCGCGACAACATCGCCTTCGGCATGACCGATGTCAGCGACGAGGCGATCCGCGCAGCCGCCCGCGCCGCCCAGGCGGAAGAATTCATCGCGCGGCTCGACAAGGGCTATGACACGACGGTCGGCGAGCGTGGTGTCACGCTCTCCGGCGGCCAGCGCCAGCGTATCGCCATCGCGCGCGCCATCCTGAAGGATGCGCCATTGCTGTTGCTCGACGAGGCGACCTCGGCGCTCGACGCCGAAAGCGAGACGCTGGTGCAAAAGGCGCTCGACGGCCAGATGGGCAAGCGCACGACCATCGTCATCGCGCACCGCCTTGCCACCGTGCTCAAGGCCGACCGCATCCTCGTGATGGAAGCAGGCCGCGTCGTCGAAGAGGGCACGCACCAGTCGCTCGTCCAGCAGAACGGGCTTTATGCCCGTCTTGCGCGGTTGCAATTCGACCATGGCGGCCAGGCGTTCCTTGGAGAGGCCCGCGCGGCCGGTTGATCGTCACCGACACTTGTTTCGCGGGGCAAGTGCCCTATCCTGAGGAGGCGGACTTCACGTCACCTTGGGAGGAAAACCACGTGGCATTTTCGACGCTCACCCGCCGTACCCTTATGGCGCTTGGCACCACCGTGCTTGCATCGCTGGCACTCGGCCTGCCGGCCAGCGCCCAGCAATTCCCCGACCGGACCATCACGCTCGTCGTGCCCTTCGCTGCCGGCGGATCGACCGACGTGGTGGCGCGCATCATCGCGCAGAAGATGGGCGACAGCCTCGGCCAGCAGGTCATCGTCGAGAATGTCGGCGGCGCCGGCGGCAGCCTTGGTGCCGACCGCGTGGCGCGTGCCGAGCCGGATGGCTACACGATCCTGATGGGAACGGTCGCCACCCACGCACTGAACCCGCTGATCCTGAAAACCAACCCCTATGATGCGGAAAAGGATTTTGCTCCGGTCTCGCTGCTGGTCATCGTGCCGAACGTGCTGGTGGTGAACCCGGAATTGCCGGCGAAAAACGTGGAAGAGCTTCTGGCGCTGCTGAAGGCCGATCCGGAAGCCTACAGCTATGCCTCCTCCGGCAACGGCACGCCGCTGCATCTTTCCGGCGAACTCTTCAAGAGCATGGCCGGCGTCAGCATACAGCATGTGCCCTACAAGGGCTCCGGTCCGGCCCTGAACGACGTGATCGGCAACCAAATCCCGATCATGTTCGACAACCTGCCCTCCTCGTCAAGCCACATCAAGGCCGGCACGCTGCGCGCGCTCGCTGTCACGACGAAGGAACGCGCGGCCTCCTTCCCGGATGTGCCGACGATCGCCGAATCCGGCATTCCCGGCTACGAGACCTATACGTGGAACGCCCTCTTCGCGCCGGCCGGCACGCCGACGGAGGTCGTGGCAAAGCTCAACGAGGCGGCCAACAACGCCATGAAGGATCCGGCCGTCGTGGAGCGCATGAAGGAGTTCAGCGCCACCATCGTCGGCTCGACGCCCGAAGAACTCGGCAAGCATGTGACCGCCGAGCTGGCCAAGTGGAAACCGGTCGTCGAAGGCGCCAAGATCCAGATGGATTGATCGACATCCAAGCCGTCGGCGCTCTCAGGCGCCGACGGCCCTGCCCGCTACGCGCCCCGAAAACAGGCACCCGCCAAGGAAAGTGCCTTCCAGCGCATTGTAGCCATGCACACCACCGCCGCCGAAACCGGCGACCTCACCGGCCGCATAAAGGCCCGGCACCGGCTTGCCGGACAGTTCCAGCACGCGTCCGGAAAGGTCCGTCTGGAGGCCGCCCAGGCTCTTGCGCGTCAGGATATTGAGACGCACGGCAATCAAAGGTCCCGCCTTCGGATCAAGCAGACGGTGCGGCCGCGCCGTGCGCATCAGCTTGTCGCCAAGATAGGCGCGTGCGCCGCGGATGGCAGTCACCTGCGCATCCTTCGAGAAGGGATTGTCGATCTCGCGGTCGCGCGCTTCCACCTCGGCCCGCACCTGCTCGACGTCTAGCAACGCCTCCCCCGTCAGCGTGTTCATCGCGGAGACGAGGTCGCCAAGATCGTTGCGCACGACAAAATCCGCGCCCTTGTCCATGAAGGCCTGCACGGGGCCGGGCGGGTTCTTGCCAAGCCGCTTCAGGAGCAGTGGAATATCCTTGCCGGTCAGGTCCGGGTTCTGCTCGGAGCCCGACAGGGCAAATTCCTTCTTGATGATCGCCTTCGTGAGGATGAACCAGCTATGGTCATGTCCCGTTGCGCGGATGGCCTTCAACGTTGCCAGCGTGTCGAAGCCCGGCATGGCCGGCGCTGGAAAACGCCGCCCGCGTGCGTCCAGCCAGAGCGACGACGGACCCGGCAGGATGCGGATACCGTGACCGGGCCAGATCGGATCCCAGTTCCTCAAACCCTCCGTATAATGCCACATGCGGTCGCCATTGATGACCGAACCGCTGGCAGCTTGCGAGATCGCCAGCATGCGTCCATCGACATGGGCCGGCACGCCGCTCACCATGAAGGCAGGCGGCTCACCCAGACGATCACGCGGCCAGTTCCGCCGCACCAATTCGTGATTGCCACCGATGCCGCCGGAGGACACGAGCACGGCGCCTGCCCGGAAACTGAAATCGCCAGTCACGTCGCGAGACGTTGACCGGCCGCGCTCCGCAACGTCCGGCGCCAGCACGGAGCCATGTGCACCGACGACGGCACCGTTTTCGACGATCAGGCCATCGACCCGGTGGCGGAAACGGAAGGCCAGCGCATTGGAGGCCCGAAGGCCCTGCGCCCGCCGGATGAACGGCGCAAGCACGCCGGGGCCAGTGCCCCAGGTGACGTGGAAGCGCGGCACGGAATTGCCGTGGCCGGTCGCAAGCCCGCCGCCGCGCTCGGCCCAGCCGACGACCGGGAACCAGCGCATCCCCATGGCGTGCAGCCAGGCGCGTTTCTCACCGCTCGCAAAATCGAGATAGGCCTCCGCCCAGCGACGCGGCCAATGATCCTCCGGCCGGTCGAAACCCGCGGAGCCGAACCAGTCCTGCCGGGCGAGCGCCATGCTGTCACGGATGCGCAAACGCCGCTGTTCCGGACTGTCGACGAAGAAAAGGCCGCCGAGCGACCAGAAGGCCTGCCCGCCAAGGCTCTGCTCGCCTTCCTGGTCAAGGATGATCACCTTGAGGCCCCGCGCTGCCGCTTCCGTCGCCGCCACGAGGCCAGCCAGCCCCGCTCCGATCACCAGCAGGTCGCAATCCATAAACCGCCTCCCGTCGCTATGTCGAAAAAACTTACGCGTACGTACGCGTAAGATCAACATGCCGATGAGAATGGTCGCGCCGGACGGCGCGAGGCGACTATCGTTCGGTGAGCTTCAGCTCGATGCGGCGATTGGTGGCGCGGGCGGCATCGTCGCTGCCTTCGGCAATCGGCTGGAATTCGCCGAAACCCGCCGCGACGAGCCGATTGGCTGGCACGCCATTGGCAATCAGGAATTTGACTACCGAGGTCGCACGCGCCGAGGAAAGCTCCCAGTTGTCGCGGTAGCGCCCCGTGCCGGAGAGCGGCACGTTGTCGGTATGGCCATCGACGCGCAGCACCCAGTTGATCTCGGACGGAATTTCCCTGGCGAGATCGAGCAGCGCGGTAGCGAGCTTGCGCATCTCCACCTGCCCTTCCGGGTTCAACTCGTTGCCGCCGGACGGAAACAGCACTTCCGACTGGAAGACGAACCGGTCGCCGACGATGCGGATGTTTTCGCGATCGGAGAGGATTTCCCGCAGGCGTCCGAAGAAGTCGGAGCGATAGCGGTTGAGTTCCTGCACACGCTGCGCCAGCGCAACGTTGAGGCGACGGCCAAGATCGGCAATCTTCGCCTGCGACGAACTATCCTTTGCCTCCGAGGCCTGAAGCGCCTCTTCCACTGCTGCAATCTGGCTGCGCAGCGCGGCGATCTGCTGGTTCAGCAGTTCGATCTGGCTCATGGCGCGGGCGCTGACCTGCTTTTCCGAATCGAGTTCGCCTTCAAGCGTCGTCACGCGTGCGGTCGCCTGGTCCGAAACGCCCGAACCGCTGTCGAGCAATTGCTGCAAGCGGGAACGGTCGCTTTCCGACTGGGCGAGCGACGCCTGCAGGTTGGCGAGCGCATCCTCGATATCCTGCTTGCCACTCTTTTCGAGCGCCAGAAGCTGGGTCAGTTCGTTGATCTGGCTGGTCAGCCGGTTCAGCACATCGTCCTTGCCGGAGATTTCGCGGCTCAGGAAGAACTGTGCGAGCACGAACACCGTCAGCAGGAACATGATGGAGAGCAAGAGCGTCGACAGCGCATCGACGAAGCCCGGCCAGTAATCGACCGTGCGCTGGCTGCGCCGGTTGCGGGCGAGCGCCATCTCTACTCGCCCCCGGCCTTGTGGGCTTTCTCCGTCGTGCGCTCGGGCAGCCGCTCGACATTTTTCTCGCCGCTGCGCGCCGCAAGCCGGTCGAGCGTGCGGCGCAGCGCCTTGGCTTCTTCCTGCTGCGCCTCGATCCAGTCGCGCAGCATCTGCTGCTCACTGCGCATGTTCTTGACGAGACCCTGGATGCCTTCTGCAAGGCTTGCCATCGCCGCCGTCGAACGGTGGCTGCCGCCGCCGTCATGCGCAAGCTTCAGGATCTGCTCCGCCAGAGCCTGCACGTCGGCGGAAGAAGAGCCTGCAGCCATATCAGCAACGGGCTGGAGTTCGGAGCCGACATCCGTGACCGAGGAAAGCCAGTTTTCCAGTTCGGTATAAAACCGGTTCTGCGCGCGCCCGGCCTGCAGATCGAGGAAGCCGAGGATCAGCGAGCTTGCCAGACCGAAAAGCGAGGTGGAGAAGGCCGTTCCCATGCCCTCGAGCGGTGCGGACAGGCCCTGCTTCAGGGCGGTCAGGATGTCGTTCGTGGTGCCGCCACCGGCATCGAGCGACTGGATGACCGCGCTGATCGAGCCGATCGTGCCGAGCAGACCCCAGAAGGTACCGAGCAGGCCGAGAAAGACGAGGAGGCCGATCAGGTAGCGGGACGTATCACGGGATTCGTCGAGGCGGGTCGCGATGGAATCGAGGATCGAGCGCAACGCATTGGCCGAGAGTGCGACGGAATGCCGGCGGCCGATCAGCGCGCGCATCGGCGCAAGCAGCACCGGATCGCGCCCGACCTTCTCGGCGCTGCCGGCCGCGCGGAAGGAGTTGAACCAGCGAACTTCCGGCCGCAACGCCAGCACATGGTTGAAGACCAGAAGAATGCCGATCAGCAGCACGCCGATAATCAGACCGTTCAGGCCCGGATTGCTGAGGAAGGCCGTCTGCGCCTGGCGGAAGAGGATAGCGGCCACAAAGCCGACGATGATGAGGAAGATCACCATCGTCCAGAAGAAGGCCATGGGGCTTGAGAGTTTGTGGGGGTAATCGTCCCCGGTCCCGGCTGATCCTCCCCAGCCCGACAGCCCAAGCTTCGCCATGTCGTCGCATCTCCACTTCCTCGTCGCGGCGGAGACTAGAGGAAGATTAAGCCGAATTGAAGGGCTTAGCAGCAACAGCGGCGCGGAATGCGCCGCCCGGATACAGGCTTTTAACGGGTGGGCACCGGGCGGTGCACGACGTCGCGCAGCGCCTTATGGATATATTCGTTGCCGGCGACGATCGTGCCGGTGTCGAACATCGCGCTACCACCATCGAGATCGCTTGCATATCCGCCGGCTTCGCGAATCAGGAGAATGCCTGCCGCAATGTCCCACGGCGCGAGGTCCCGTTCCCAGAAACCATCGAAACGGCCGGCCGCGACATAGGCGAGGTCCAGTGCGGGGGAGCCGAGGCGACGCACGCCGGCGACCTCGCCCATCACATGGCGCAGCTCGATGAGGAACTTGCCGTGGTTACCATCGCCGAGATGCGGCACGCTGCAACCGATGACGGCATCGGAGAGGCTCTTGCGGGCCGCGACGCGCAGGCGACGATCGTTGACAAAGGCGCCACCGCCGCGCTCGGCGGTGAAAAGCTCGTCCGTCGCGGCGTTCAGCACCACGGCCGCGACGATTTCGCCGTTGCGCTCCAGCGCGATGGTGCTGGCAAAAAGTGGAATGCCGTGCAGGAAATTCGTCGTGCCGTCGAGTGGGTTGACGATCCAGCGATGCGCACCGTCCGTGCCGATGCTCTCTTCGCCATCGGCGCCGAGGAAGCCATAGGTCGGGCGCGCCTTCAGCAGCTCGTCACGGATCAGCTTTTCCGCCTTGCGGTCGGCCTGCGCGACGTATTCACCCGGCCCCTTGACCGAGACCTGCAGGTTCTGCACTTCGCCGAAATCACGGGAGAGCGACTTTCCGGCCTTGAAAGCGGCCTGAACCATGACGTTGAGAAGAGCTGAACGAGCCATAAACTTAAGTCCTTCGGGAATATCCGGCGCTCGGGGACGGCAAGAGCCGCGGCGCGCAAACGCACCGGGACCGGGATTTGAGGCCTCAAGACCACAAATCCCCCGAAGTTTCAAGTCTTGAGCCCCTGCATCCGCTGCAATGCAGGGTATCGCATCGTGCAACAGGGTAAATGGGGGTGGTTAAGAGCCCGAGCGATACTTGTTCGCCGCGGTGACCGCCGCCTTCTGCTGCTCGTCGTTGAGGCCGAGATAAAAGTCCTCCAGCGACGGGTCGTTGAGGCCGGCGCGGCGCGCCAGCACGAACCATTTCGCCGCCTCGACCGGATCCGGCCGCGTCCCAAGTGCATGGATGTAAAGCTGGGCAAGCTTGCTCTGGGCTACCGGATTGCCGCCGTCAGCCGCCCGTTTCATCCATTTGAAGCCGGCATCGTAGTCGCGTTCGCCGGCGGTGCCGTTCACCAGCCACATGCCAAGATCGAGCTGGGCGGTATCGAAACCGGCACGCGCCGCACGCAGCAGCCATTCACGCGCCCGCTTGGTCTTTTCTTCCGGCAGGTCGGTGAGGTTGATGTAGATCTGCGACAGGGCATATTGCGCGTCCGCAATGCCCTGCTCGGCGGATTTTTCGTAGTAGGGCAACGCATCGCGCAGGCCCTTTTCACCGGGACTATCGGCAACCAGCACTTGGCCATAGTTGAACTGTGCCGAGGCATTGCCGAGGTCGGCCGCCTTCTTCATCAGTTCGTCGGCCTTCTTGCGGTCCTCTTTCGAGCCCGAGCGCTCCATCAGGAGGACCGCATATTTGAACATGCCGGTCGGATCGCCACCGCCGGCCGCCTGCTCGTACCAGAACATGGCCTGGTCGCGGTTACGCTTCACGCCGAGGCCGCGATCGAGAATTTCCGCCACTAGCGTCTGCGCCGCCGGATCGCCCAATTGCGCGCGCGGCAGCGCGAGCTCCATCGCCGTCAGGTAGTGGCCGCGCTGGAAGGCGCCATAGGCCTCGTCGACCTTGCCGGCGAAGGGCTTTTCCTTCGGCAGCGCCGGCAGGTCCACACCCATGCGGTCCAGCACCGAAAGCCCGGACGACGGGCCATCGGCAGGCTTGTCCTTGTCGGTTTTCGCGGCAGGCTTGTCTTCGACGGATGCAGGCTCGACCGCGGGCGTCTGGTCTTTCGCTTCCGCTCCGGTGTCGCCGGCAGTGACGGACGGTCCCTTCTTCACTGTCTGCGCCCAGGCGGGCGCAACCACGAGAACGCCCGTGGCGAGAAACGCCACCGGCACCATACGGCAAGCTTGAAAGAACATGGCCCTGATCATGAGCGCCTACTATTCCCCAAACCGTGGCGCTTTTTCGTCAAGGAGAGCGTTGACGGCAGCAATTACATGCGGCGCCTGCGCGGGATCGGCAAACACCGCCTTGTCGAGCGCCACGAACTCCGCGCCGGTCTCGGCTGCGGCAAGCGCCGACTGCGGATCCGTGCCGCCGAGCACGATGCAGGGAATTTCCACCATCGAGGCCCACCATTCGGCAAGCGCCAGGTTCTTCGGGTGCGCTTCCGGCTTGATGTCACCGCCGATCTTGCCGAAGAAGATGTAATCCGGCTGCACATCGCCGATCTCCAGCGCCTTGTGCCGGTCGGTGGCGTTGCCGCCGCCGACGATAAGCTGCGGCGTGAACTTCTCCACGGCCTCGGCCAGCTCCCCGACGGCACCCGTCACATGAATGCCATCGGCCTTCACACGGCCCGCGACCCGCGTATCGCCGGCGACAAGGGCCGCGGCGCCAGCATTCTGCACGATCGCCACCAGCACTTCGGCATGTTTCTGGAACAGGCCGTCATCGAGACCGTATTGCGGCAGGATCACCGAGGCAACGTCACCGCCCTTCAGCGCGCCTTCCAGCATTGCGGCGCGCGCGGAAAGGTCGTCGCCCTCGGGCAGGATCAACACCAGGCGGCAGCGGTTTTCGACGTCGGACATGAATGGGCACTTCCCTTGGGTTCAGATAGTCGGGGCTCGTCATAACAGATCAAAGCGGTTAGACGGAAGAACGAACAGGATCAATCGCCCTCCATGTCCATCGACCCCTCCATCTACTACGCTGCCATCCCTGCGGTTCTCCTGGTCGGCCTGACGAAGGGCGGGATGGGTGAGGCGCTGGCACTGATGGGCGTACCGCTGCTCGCCATGGCCGTGCCGCCGGTGCAGGCCGCCGCGATCCTGCTGCCGATCCTCGTCGTGATGGACTGCGTCTCGCTCTGGATCTGGCGCGAGCACAACGACCGCACGCTCTTGAAAATGCTGCTGCCCGGCGCCCTGCTCGGCATCGCCATCGGCTGGGCGACCTCGGCCTATGTGCCGCGCGATGCGTTGCGCCTCATCATCGGCCTCATCACCGTGCTCTTCGCCGTTCGCTATTTCTATATCAGCTGGCGTGCGCGCCACGGCCATATCGTGCAGGCGAAACCGCATCGCCTCCTCCCCGCCGCCTTCTTCGGCACGCTTTCCGGCTACGGCAGTTTCGTCGCGCATGCCGGCGGCGCACCTTTCCAGGTCTATGGCCTGCCGCTGAAACTGCCGCCGCGCGACTATACCGGCGCCGCCGTACGCTTCTTCGCCATCCTCAACTTCATCAAGCTCGGCCCCTATTTCGCGCTCGGCCAGCTCGACACGACAAATCTCACCATCTCTGCCACGCTCGTGCCGCTTGCCATCGTGGCGACGGCTCTCGGCGGGTTCATGGTCAAGCGCATGAAGCCGGAAGTCTTCTATCCCTTCATGTACGCCATGGCCTTCATCGCAGGCCTCAAGCTTGTCTATGACGGCGTGGGCGCCTTCGTCTAAAGCGTTACTTTGCAGCGCACAAAATACTTGCCGCAAATGCTGCTTTGCCATAGCGTTCAGCCATGGCGCACCCCGATCCCTTCGCTGCGATTGCCGATCCAAACCGCAGGTTCCTGCTGGAGGAACTGCGGCGTGCACCGCGCACCGTCAATGAACTCTCCGAAGGTCTGCCGATCAGCCGCCCGGCCGTCTCCCAGCACCTGAAGGCGCTGCTCGATTCCAATCTCGTCAGCGTGAAATCCCAGGGCACAAAGCGCATCTACGCGATCAACGCCAAGGGTTTCGACGGGCTCAATCTCTGGCTCGACCAGTTCTGGGCCTGAACAGAGCCCACCGCCCCGTCTTAAAACAGAACGCCCCGGCGCGCGTTTCAAGCGGGCCAGGGCGTCTCGACGTCTACGATTTCATTTTACGGAAGTGGTTTCGCGAAACGGGCTCCTACCCTGGTCCTCCCATACAGACCATGTGTATTCGCGACATGCCTCCCTTTAAATTTCTGGAAAAATCCCTGTCTTTTCAGTGAGCTGAGGAGCGAAGACGCTCAATCTCATCTTTGATGCGCAGCTTGCGACGCTTGATGTCCGCGATCGTCTGGTCCTCCGAGGAGGGGCGGATAACTGCAGCATGCAGCTCTTCCTCCAGAGCAAAATGCTTCTTTTCCAGCGTAGCCAGATGGGCCTCAATCGTCATGTGACAGTTCCTTCCTTTTGCTTACGCCCGGTCATTCACACGCCGGGTGGTCCAGGTTGCAACAGAACTAGTGTGCCATGTCATTTTTCATTTGTCGAAGGCGAAAACGTGGCAAGGGATAACTTCCCGTTACCAGGGGTTTCGTGGTAGGAGCACCCTTTATCGAGAATGGAGACAGGTGGGCGAACCACCTCTCCGCCGAGGGGAACGAATAGCATGCCAGACCAGGACCAGGCTGAATTGCGGCTTGCCGTTGCACGGCTGCGCCAAGAACACGAGGATTATGATGCCGCGATCAACGCCATGATCCAGATCGGCAGCGAAGCCCTCAGAATCCAGCGCATGAAGAAGAAGAAACTGGGCCTGAAGGACAAGATCTCCAGACTGGAAGACCAGATCATCCCCGACATCATCGCCTGAACCGGACGAGAAGCCTTGGACACAACAGAAACGCCCCCCGTCGCCATCATCATGGGTAGCCAGTCCGACTGGGAGACGATGAAGAACGCTGCCGATACGCTGGATGCGCTCGGTGTCGACTACGAGGCCCGCATCATTTCGGCGCACCGTACCCCGGACCGGCTCTACAGCTTCGCGCGCGGCGCCAAGGCGGAAGGCTTCAAGATCATCATCGCCGGTGCAGGCGGCGCGGCGCACCTGCCGGGCATGGCGGCGGCGATGACGCCGCTGCCGGTCTTCGGCGTACCGGTACAATCCAAGGCGCTGTCTGGCCAGGATAGCCTGCTCTCCATCGTGCAGATGCCCGCCGGCATTCCCGTCGGCACGCTCGCCATCGGTCGGGCCGGCGCCGTCAACGCCGCGCTGCTGTCCGCCGCCGTGCTTGCGCTGAGCGATCCGGAACTGGCCCATCGCCTCGACGAATGGCGCGAAAACCAGTCGAACGCTGTAGCAGAATATCCCGTGGACGGCCCGCTATGACGGTCCGCACGATCGGCATCGTCGGCGGCGGCCAGCTCGGCCGCATGCTGGCCATGGCCGCAGCTCGCCTCAACCTGCGCACCGTCATTCTGGAACCGCAGGCCGATTGTCCGGCTGCCCAGGTTGCCAACGCCCAGATCGTCGCCGCCTATGACGACCCGGATGCGCTTGCCGAGCTTGCCCGTCTCTCCGACGTCGTCACCTACGAATTCGAGAACGTGCCCGTCTCGGCCGCCGAAGCGCTGGGAAGTGCCGTTCCCGTCTACCCGCCGCCGCGCGCGCTGGAAGTCTCGCAGGACCGGCTGGTCGAAAAAAGTTTCATCCGCGATTGCGGCATCGTCACCGCCGATTTCGCCGCGGTGGACAGCCAGGCCGACCTCGAGGCAGCCCTCGACCGCTTCGGCGGCGTCGGCGTCTTGAAGACGCGCCGGCTCGGTTATGACGGCAAGGGGCAGCGCCTCTTCCGCTCGCCGGCCGAAAGCCGCGATGGCGCCTTCGAGGCGCTTGGCGGCGTACCGCTGATTCTCGAAAGCTTCGTGCCCTTCGAGCGGGAAATCTCCATCATTGCCGCACGTGACGGCGACGGCACGATCGCCTGCTATGACCCGGCGGAAAACGTCCACCTCAACGGCATCCTGCACACCTCCACCCTGCCCGCTTTGGTGAACGAATCGACGGTGGACCAGGCACGCAAGGCGGCACGGGCGATTCTCGACCAGCTCGACTATGTCGGCGTCATCGGCGTGGAATTCTTCGTGCTTGCGGATGGCGGGCTCGTCGCCAACGAGATCGCACCGCGCGTGCACAATTCCGGCCACTGGACGGAGGCCGCCTGCATCGTCTCGCAGTTCGAGCAGCATATCCGTGCCGTCGCCGGTCACACGCTCGGCGATCCCCGCCGCCATTCGGATTGCGTGATGCAGAATCTCATCGGCGACGACATCGACGAGGTTCCCGCCTGGCTCGCCAAGCCCGGCGTGCTGGTCCATCTCTACGGCAAGACAGAAGCCCGTCCCGGTCGAAAAATGGGGCATATCACGCAAATTCTCGACTGAGACAGACTGGAAAACCAGCCGGAAGCGCGGAAAACCCGCCGCTTGCGGTTGACAGGACAAAGACCACAGGGTACATGCCTGCCAACCCGAAAGCGCGCCCGAAACGGCGCGTTTTTGATTGAAGAAATCCGGCGAGCTCGTATCGCCCTGCAATACGCGGATCAGAAAAATGAAGATCAAGAATTCGCTCAAGTCGCTCAAGGCTCGCCACCGCGAAAACCGCCTTGTTCGCCGCAAGGGCCGCATCTACATCATCAACAAGCAGAACCCGCGCTTCAAGGCTCGTCAGGGCTGATCAAGCGTCGCGGTCACCTGTGGTGATCGAGAAATATTGATTTGAAGTTCGGCGCTGGCGGTCTACCATGGCCGCCATGCGCTTTTTCATGCTTTGTACAATCTGCCTTTCCCTCTCTCTCATCGGCTCCGCACCGACCGCTGCTTTTGCGCAGTCGGCGGACAAGGCCTCGCTTGACGCCTCCTCCGGCGCCTTCACGACGCCTGCCCAGCGCCTCGACAAACTGTTCGGCGAACTGAAGCGCGAGGCGAATCCGGACGCGGCCACCGGCATTTCGAACCAGATCCGTCGGGAATGGCAGGATTCCGGCAGTGCCACGATCAACCTGATCATCCAGTGGGCCGACAAGGCCGTGAGCGAGGAAAAGAACGCCGCGGCGCTCGATTTCCTCGACGAGGCGATCCGCCTGAAGCCGGACTATGTCGAGGGCTGGAACCGCCGCGCAACGCTGCATTTCAAGATGGGCAACTATCGCAAGTCGATGTCCGACATAAACCAGGTGCTCGCCATCGAGCCACGCCACTTCGGCGCGCTCGCCGGCATGGCGGCGATCATGCAGCAGACCGGCCGCGACGAGATGGCACTGAAGGCGTGGGAACGCTTCCTGGAGGTCTACCCCACCGAGCGGCAGGCACAGAAGGAGCTGGGCGAGCTCGCGGAAAAGCTGACCGGCCAGCGGACCTGATTGCCGTGCCGGAGCGGCGGCATTGCGCCGATCGCGGCGATATCGGTATCGATACTCCAACCCGGACCCTTCCTTGCCCTCCCCTATCCGCCTCATGCTGACAGTCCTTCTCGCCGCGCCCTTTGCTCTTGCGCTCGCCGGTTTCGTCTTCACCGCGTGGAAGACGCGCGCCATCGAACGGCAGTTCCCGAACATCGGCGAACGCATCAACGTGGGCGGCCTCACGATGAACAGCGTGTTCGTCCCGGCCGGTGCCACGGCCGACCTGCCGCCCATCGTCTTCATCCATGGCGCGAGCGGCAACCTTCGTGACCCGATGCATGCCTTCCGGCAAAAGCTAGAGGGGCGGGCGGACCTGCTGTTCCTCGACCGGCCGGGCCACGGCTACTCGGACCGGGGCGGACCGGAGAACGCCTGGCCGGACGGCCAGGCCAACGCCATCGCGCGGCTGATGGACAAGCGCGGCATTGGCAAGGCGATCATTGTCGGCCATTCCTTCGGCGGCGCCACGGCCGCAAGCTTCGCGCTGGGGCACCCGGACAAGACAGCCGGCCTGCTCCTCCTCGCGCCGGCAACCCATCCCTGGCCCGGCGGCGTCGACTGGTACTATGATCTGGCGAAGATGCCGGTCATCGGCTGGCTGTTCACCCGCATCGCGGCGCTACCCGCCGGCCTGTCGCGCATCGAGACCGGCACCCGCTTCGTCTTCGCCCCGAACCCGCGCCCGGACGATTACATCGAAGCCACAGCCCCCGCACTCGTGCTGCGGCCGACCACCTTCCGCAACAATGCAATCGACGTCGCGAGCCTGCTTGACTATGTCGGCCGCGTGCAGCCGCGCTACCACGAGATCCACACGCCCACGGTCATCATCACCGGGGACAAGGATGGTGTCGTCTATGAGGAAATCCACTCACGCGGGTTGGCGCGCGACATCGCGGGATCGGAACTCGTCTGGATCCGCAATCTCGGCCACAAGCCGGATTACGTCGTGACCGACCTTGCCATCGAAGCGCTTGAGAAGATCGCCGGCAAGGATCGCGACCTCCAGGAATCAGCAAGGCGGGCCGAAGCCCGCCTTGCAAAGGATCATGAAGAGTAAAACAACTCCGATCAGACGCCGCTGACACCGTCGGCGCCGATATAGGCGATGCGCAGCATGTTCGTCGCACCGGGCGTGCGCAGCGGAACGCCGGCCGAAACGATGATGCGGTCGCCCGGCTTGCCGAATTCTTCCGCAACGACGATGCGGCAGGCGCGGTTGACCATGTCGTCAAGATTTTCCGCGTCACCCGTGACGACGCAGTGCAGTCCCCAGACGACCGAGAGGCGACGTGCCGTCTCGATGACCGGCGACAGCGCCAGCACCGGCACTTCCGGCCGCTCGCGCGCGGCGCGCAGGCCCGTCGTGCCCGACGAGGTGTAACAGACGATAGCCGACAGCTTCAGCGTCTCGGCGATCTGGCGGGCGGCGAGCGAGATGGCATCGGCGCCGGTGGCTTCCGGTGCTGCACGCTGGGCGTAGATGATGCCCGGATAATGCGGGTCGCGCTCGACCGTGCTGGCGATCGAGGCCATGGTGGAGACCGCTTCGACCGGATAGTCGCCCGAGGCGGACTCGGCCGAGAGCATGACGGCGTCCGCGCCTTCGAAGACAGCGGTTGCGACGTCCGACACTTCGGCGCGGGTCGGCACCGGTGCGGAAATCATCGATTCCAGCATCTGCGTTGCGACGACCACCGGCTTGCCGGCGCGGCGGCAGGCGCGGATGAGCTGCTTCTGGATGCCGGGAACGGCTTCCAGCGGCATTTCCACGCCAAGATCGCCACGCGCCACCATCAGCGCGTCGGAAAGCTCGATGATCTCGTCGATGCGTTCGACGGCCTGCGGCTTTTCGATCTTCGACATCAGGCCGACGCGGCCGCGCGCGATCTTGCGCACTTCGACCAGATCCTCCGGACGCTGGATGAACGAGAGCGCAACCCAGTCGACGCTACCGGTCGCAAGCACGGCATCGAGATCGATGCGGTCCTTTTCCGTCAGCGCACCGACGCCGAGAAGCGTGTCGGGCAGGCTGACGCCCTTGCGGTCGGAGATCTTGGTGCCGGAGACAACCGTGCAGACGATCGACTTGCCGTCGGACGATTCGGCGCGCAGGTGCAGCTTGCCGTCGTCGATCAGAAGGCGATGGCCGGGCTTGACCGCCTCTAGGATTTCCGGATGCGGCAGGTAGACGCGGTTGTTGTCGCCGGGCTCGTCCTTGTTGTCGAGCGTGAAGGTCTGGCCGGGTTTCAGCTCTTCCGAACCGTTGGCAAACTTGCCGACGCGCAGCTTCGGGCCCTGAAGGTCGGCAAGGATGCCGATCGGTCTGCCGCAGCGCGCTTCGACCGCACGAATGCGGCTGATCAGCGAGCGCATCACATCGTGGCTGGCATGGCTCATGTTGATGCGGAACAGGTCTGCTCCCGCCTCATGCAGCTTCTGGATCATCTGCTCGTCAGACGATGCCGGCCCGAGCGTGGCGAGGATTTTGACTTTTCTGTTCCGTCTCATCAGTTCTGGCTCTCCTGCGTCCCTGGCGTATCGGAAAGCTGTACCATCCAGCTTCCCTGCCGTCCTGTGTCATATTCCTTGAAGCCCATGCGCTGGAACCCGCGCGCGAAGCAATCCTCGACGCCGGTGATCTTGAACTCGTTTTCGGCGACGCACATGTTGACGTCCCCGGTCCAGCGGCCGCCGCGGGCGGCGTCTTCGGCATAGAGGTAGTAATAGCGCGACTGCAATTCGCCCTCGATCAGCGTGGCGCAGGTCGTTGCCGGCACCTGCCACCAGCCTTCGGTCATCCAACCTTCCTTGGCGCGGTAGCCGATGGCGACGCCGACAAGGTTTTGCGTACCGTTGCAGACACGGAATTCCGCCTTCGCCTCATCCGGAACGGAAAGGGCGAAGAAGCCCGCAAACAGGAAAAGCCCAGCCTGGAAAAGGCGGCTGGCTTTCGGGAAAAACGGGCGATAGCTCTTGGTTCTCACGGCTTCCGATGGAACTCCGTTGATTTGAATAAGCGCTTTCTTGCGACGCCGGGGCATGAATGTCAACGCAACATCAATCGATTACATTTTCACAAAAGGAGAAGGAATCTTTCTGCAACCGCAGGCTCCCGAAGCTTGCGAGCCGGGTCGCCTCATGCAATCAGTCGCAGGCGCAGCGCACAATCGGCAAAAGACATGCACGACCATTCCCCTTTCGAGATCATTGACGGCGACACGGGTCTCGGGCTCGTCGTTCTGGCAGACCATGCCACCAATCTTCTTCCTTCGCGTTACGGCCGGCTCGGCCTGCCGGACAGCGCTTTCGAACGCCATATCGCCTACGATATCGGCGTCGAGGGCGTGGTGCGCGGCCTGAACGCCCGGCTGAACGTGCCGGTCGTCATGAGCCGCTTTTCCCGGCTGCTGATCGACCCCAATCGCGGCGAGGACGACCCGACGCTCGTTATGCGCATTTCCGACGGCGCGATCGTTCCAGGCAATCACCCAATCACATCAGAAGAATGGCAATACCGGCTGGAAAGCTTCCACCGCCCCTATCACGATGCCGTGTCCCGCACGATCGGCGCGGTGGCAAAAAAGACCAACAAGGCACCGCTCGTCATCTCCATGCATTCCTTCACACCCGCCTGGAAAGGCGTGGCGCGGCCCTGGCAGGTGACGGTACTCTGGGATAGCGACCACCGCGCCGTCCGCCCCCTGCTCTCCGAACTGGAAGCGCTCGGCGACGTCGTGGTGGGCGACAACGAGCCCTATGACGGGGCACTGCGCGGCGACACGATGTTTCGCCACTGCATGAAGCCCGGCATCGCGCATGCGCTCATCGAAATCCGGCAGGACGAAATCGGCAGTGAGGCCGGCATTGCAAACTGGGTCGAGCGGCTTGTTCCCATCCTCGGCCGGTTGAACGCCGACGAGACCCTGCACACATACGAGATATTCCCCTCCCGCACCGGGCCCTATTGAGCCCCGAGGATGAGACGATGAGCGATCTGAGCAAAGAGCAGCAGACGGAATTCGAGGCGGCAGCCTTCCGGCGCCTTGTGAATCATCTGCGCGAACGCAGCGATGTGCAGAACATCGACCTGATGAACCTTGCCGGCTTCTGCCGCAACTGCCTGTCCAACTGGTATCGTGATGCGGCAAACGAGGCGGGCGTTCCGCTCGACAAGGACGCTTCGCGCGAAATCGTCTACGGCATGCCCTATGAACAATGGCGCGAACGCTACCAGCGCGAGGCGAGCGATGCCCAGAAAACAGCTTTCGAGGTCAACCGCCCGAAGGAATGACGCCGCGTGCGGGAAAATCCTTAGCGTATTTCCGCTTTTCTTCGAATCGCGAAAAAGCTCTACCTCTTTGTTTTTACGCAATTCCCGACGCAAAATCGCTACGCACTTTTGCTGGGATTGCTCCAGGCAACGCGCGATAGGCCTTGATCTTGCCGGAAGTTCGCGGCAAGTCACGGCACCTTTGAATTTCTAGCCTATCCAAGGAGAACATCATGTCGGATGCCCACGGCGTCGCACGCGACCAGCTTCGCGCATTCATCGAGCGCATCGAGCGTCTCGAGGAAGAAAAGAAAACCATCGCCGACGACATCAAGGACGTCTATGGCGAAGCCAAGGGCACCGGCTTCGATGCCAAGATCCTGCGCAAGGTCATCCAGATCCGCAAGCAGGACAAGGACGAGCGCATGGAACAGGAAGCGATCCTCGACACCTACCTCCAGGCCCTCGGCATGCTCGAACTGCCGCCGGAAGCTGAATAAGCGTCTCGCGAAGCACCCAAAGAAAAACCCCGCCGGATCGCTCCAGCGGGGTTTTTTGTTGGATTGTTTCCGGCGCTTAGTTTTCGCGGCCTTCGAACTTGCGGACTTCCATGAAGTTGACCGCAGTGCCGCTGAAGCGGCCGGCATCGATCGACTTCTCCTCCGGCTGGAAGCCGGCCATGTAGACGGTGGTCGGTGCTGCCCGCAGTTTCCGGCTGACGAAGCGCGGTGCCTTGACCGGCTTGGACAGCGTCGCGACGCGGTCCTGGGTCAGCGCCCACTTCGAGAGAATCTTCTGGTTCAGCTTCGGCTCGGTGCGGATCGCGCCGCGGCTTGCCGCGTCAGCATCCTTCTTCTTCGGGCGACCGCCCTTGGATGCACTCTCCTCGGCAGGCTTGCCGTCAAAGGCATCGAGGCCGGCAATCGAACGGCTGCCGCTGTCTCGCGTCGAAACGAGCGCCGCCATCTCGACCGGGTTGCCCTGCGTCTCGCCCACCGTCGGGTCAGCAAGTGCGGCAAGGCCGGAGCGATCGGCAGACCGCGGCAATGCGACATCCGCTTCCGCAGCCGCCATCAGCGCCGTCTGCGACTGGTCCAGCTCGACCTGCGGACGCAGGCCCGGAACGGGAACCATGGCCAGTTCTTCGGCATCCTCGACCGCCGCTTCGGCAGTCATGACAGTGCCAGCCTGAGCATCGCCCGGCACGGCGTCGCCGGCCTGGTTGCGTGCACCGAGCGTGACAGGAACCGGGATCTTATAGGAGGCAAGGTCCTCGAATTCAGGCTTCTGCTCTTCGACCGTCGCCGCTTCGAGGGCTGCAACAGCGCCGCTCGTCGTCGGAGCAACAAGCGCAAGCTCGCTGGTCGTCGTCTCGGCGGCCTTGAAGGCCGGACGGCTGCCTGGAACCGGCGCCGTGAACGCCAATTCCGTTTCGGCCTCGGTCGCGATCGGCTTCTTGTCGTCAACGGCTTTCGCCGTCGCACCGCCCGATGCACCACCTTCATCGAAGGAATCGGCAATCGTGACGTTGCTGCTTGCAATCATTTCGGGTTCTTCATCCTCGTCGCCACCGCCGCCGAAGAGCGCAGCAAGGAAGCCGCCCTTGCGCTTGGATGCGCTCGGCGTCGAGCCGCCACCGGCAACCTCGATGGTGTTTGCGCCGACGCGACGCTTGTAATCCGCAACCGCCTGCTGGTAGCCCGGTAGCGGCTTGCCATCGGTCGGCAGGTGCATGGTCTTGCCGTCCGGGAAGATACGGGTGAGTTCTTGGCGGCTCATGCGCGGCCAGGCGCGCACGCTGCCTACGTCGAGATGCACGAAGGGCGAACCGGAGGTGGGATAATAGCCGACGCCGCCGACCTGGAATTTGACCGCGGTGGCGCGCAGCGTCGCGAGCTTGACGCCCGGAATATAGAAGTCCATCGCCTTGCCGAGCATGTGCTGGCTCTTCTTCGCGACGCCCTTGGAGCGCGAACGCAGCATGCCGTTCGTCGCGGGCGAGCGATAGGCGGAAACGACGTTGATATAACCCGTGCCGCCAGCCTTGGTGTAGACTTCCCACACGAGGTCGAAAAGCCGCGGATCCATCTTCGTCGGCTCGTTGCGGCGCCAATCGCGCAGAAACGTATTGAGCTGCTTCAAGCCGCGCTGGTCATAACGGCCATTGCGCTTGAAGGTGATCTCGGCTTTTTCCTTGGTATGGATGAAATAGAGCTTGAGCGTGCGGTTGCCGCTCTCGGCCTGAACCGTCGCAGGAAAGGCCGTGGGCAGAATGAGGGCGGCAGAAAGCACGGCCGTAGACAGCGCCTTGGGCAGCTTGTGCAACAGTGCTTTGCAGAGGCTGCGCAGGGAGGCCCCTGGGCGCTTCATCGATGCGAACAAATTTGCCAACTCTTTCCCCGTCCGAAGGACAACGAACGTCCGTTATCCCAAATGACTGCCAATTGCGGTGAGAGCATGGCAAATCCGCCACACTCGTCATCCCGCACCCGTTATAGTGAACAATCCACTAACAGGAAATAAACGGCAATCGAGAAATCGCAAGTGGCCGGGATTCCAAGGGTTTTTACGCAGCTTCTTTCACAGGATTGTCTGGGTCGATGCCATAGTCCTTTAGTTTGCGATAGAGAGTCGAACGGCCAATGCCCAATTTTCGGGCAACCTGGCTCATCTGGCCATGATAAAATTTCAGGGCAAAGCGGATCAATTCCTCTTCCACCTCGGCGAGTTTGCGCACATGGCCGCCCTTGTCGACGCTGAGAATGGCGTTGTCCGGGCCGGTATCGGCGCTTGCTGATTCGGCCGGCCGGAAGTCCGGATAGACGCTCGGCAGGCGGGATTCCGAACCGGGATCGGGCAGGCGCTGGCTTGTCGCTTCCCAGGTGATGGCACCATCTTCGGCGAGCCCATAGCCCGGAACCTGCGCGGCGATCTGTGGGAAGTCGGCCGCATTCAGCTCGGCACCTTCCGACAGCACGACGGCGCGGAAGATCGCGTTTTCGAGCTGGCGAATATTGCCCGGCCAGTCATAGGAGGTCAGCAACGCCATGGCGTCGGCGGAAACACCGAGCGGACGGGCAAGCTTCTGCTCACCGGCAAATCGCTGCACGAAGGCGCGCACGAGAACCGGAATGTCCTCCTTGCGCTTGCGCAGCGCCGGAATGGTGATCGGGAAGACGTTCAGGCGATAATAGAGGTCTTCGCGGAAGCGGCCTTCGCGCACCTCGTTGATGAGGTCGCGGTTGGTCGCGGAGATGAGGCGTACGTTGACCTTCTGCGGGAAGCGCGCGCCGATCGTCTCGATCTCGCCCTGCTGCACGGCGCGCAACAGCTTCACCTGCACCTCGAGCGGCAGGTCGCCGATCTCATCGAGGAACAGTGTGCCGCCATCGGCTTCCATGAATTTGCCGGTATGCCGCTCG
This sequence comes from Shinella sp. GW821-FHT11G07, assembly GCF_058808115.1. Classification (NCBI taxonomy): domain Bacteria; kingdom Pseudomonadati; phylum Pseudomonadota; class Alphaproteobacteria; order Hyphomicrobiales; family Rhizobiaceae; genus Shinella; species Shinella sp. GW821-FHT11G07. The sequence goes on along the minus strand of NZ_JBXARJ010000004.1, from coordinate 322,412 downwards.
GTCGCACCGGTGAAGGCACCCTTCTCGTGGCCGAACAGGATGCTTTCGACCAGATTGTGCGGGATGGCGCCGCAATTGACGGTGACGAAGGGCTTGTGTGCCCGCTCGCTCGCCGCCTGGATGGCACGGGCCACCATTTCCTTGCCGACGCCCGATTCGCCTTCCAGCACCACAGGAATGTTCGACTGTGCGGCGCGGCGGCCGAGTTCGATGACACGCAGCATTTCGGGGCTGGCCGAAACGATGTCGTCGAAATGCACGCTCTCGGTGCGGTTGCGGCGTCCGCCGCGGCTGCGACCTTCGCGCTGGTCCATCTTCAAGGCATTGCCGACGGCAACACCGAGACGTTCCGGCGAAACCGGCTTCACCACGAAATCGAAGGCACCGGCGCGCATGGCCATGACGACCGTCTCGATGCCGCCCTGCCCGGTCTGCACGATCACGGGAATGGTATTCTCCCGCTCGGCGAGGGCGTCGAGGAAGGCCGAACCGTTCATTTCCGGCATCATCAGGTCGAGCAGGATCACATTGATCAGGCCGCCCTTGCGATCGAGCATATCAAGGCCGGCGCGGCCGTTTTCCGCCATATGGGCGACATGGCCGGAGCGCTCGATCATGTTCTTCAACAGCCTGCGCTGGACAGGATCATCGTCGATGACAAGAATATGGGCCGTCACTGGAACCTCCTTGCCTCTAGACATGCATCATGCATGCCCAAGGGAACTGAACACCAGCGAACCTTGGCAGAAAGGGTTGAACATGCCGTTTTGAGAAAGGCTTGCATTTTAACCATTGCCGACGCAAGCAAGGCGACCGATCCGACCACCTGGAAGAGAGATGGAATATGACCCGAAATTTTGTTGAACCCCGTATCGACTTCGCACCGGCCGACGCTGCCGCTGCCGCCGAGCTGGGCGATCTTCCGGGCTGGAACCTCGGTGATCTTTACCCCTCGCAGGCCTCGCCGGAATTCCAGAACGACATGAAGAAGGCGGAAGCGGATTCGCTTGCCTTCGAAGCCAAATGGAAGGGCAAGCTGGACGCCGCGACGGAAAAGACCGGTGACGACGGCATCGGTGCCGCCGTGCGCGAATTCGAAGCACTGGAAGACGTGATGGGCCGCATCATCTCCTTTGCCGGCCTTACCTATTTCACCAACACGACCGATCCGGCGAACGGCAAGTTCTACGGCGACATGCAGTCGAAGCTCACCGATCTCGGCGCGCATCTCCTGTTTTTCTCGCTTGAACTCAACAGGATAGCGGATGACCGCATCGACGCGGCGCTGAACAATGATGCGCTCGCGGGACACTATCGCCCGTGGATCGAGGACCTGCGCAAGGACAAGCCCTACCAGCTCGACGACAAGACGGAGCAGCTCTTCCTCGAAAAGTCGATGACGGGTGCGGCCGCCTGGAACCGGCTCTTCGACGAGACCATGGCGTCGCTGCGCTACACGATCGACGGCGAAGAAGTGCCGCTGGAAATCGCCCTCAACCAGCTCCAGTCGCCCGATCGCGACGCCCGCCGCGCGGCGGCGCAGGCGCTGGCCGCGACCTTCAAGGAAAACATCCGCACCTTCACGCTGATCACCAACACGCTCGCCAAGGACAAGGAAATCTCCGACCGCTGGCGTGGTTTCGCCGATATCGCCGACAGCCGGCACCTGGCAAACCGCGTCGAGCCGGAAGTCGTCGCAGCCCTTGCCGCGGCCGTGCGCGAAGCCTATCCGCGCCTCTCCCACCGCTATTATGCGATGAAGGCGAAATGGCTCGGAATGGAGCAGATGGAGTTCTGGGATCGCAATGCGCCCCTTCCCGAGACATCCGACGCGACAATCTCCTGGGACGAGGCGCGCGACACCGTACTGTCAGCCTACGGCGCCTTCGCGCCTGAGATGGCCGACATTGCCAAGGACTTTTTCGACAAGGGCTGGATCGATGCGCCGGTACGCCCCGGCAAGGCGCCGGGCGCCTTCGCGCATCCGACCGTGCCGTCTGCGCATCCCTATGTGCTCGTCAACTACATGGGCAAGCCGCGCGACGTGATGACGCTCGCCCACGAACTCGGCCATGGCGTGCATCAGGTGCTCGCCGGCGGCCAGGGCGCGCTGATGGCGTCGACGCCGCTGACACTTGCCGAGACCGCCTCTGTCTTCGGCGAAATGCTGACCTTCCGCAGCCTGCTCGACAAGACGAAGGACAAGCGCGAACGCAAGGCCATGCTCGCCCAGAAGGTCGAGGACATGATCAACACGGTCGTGCGCCAGATCGCCTTCTATGAATTCGAGCGCAAGCTGCACACCGCCCGCAAGGAGGGCGAACTGACCTCCGACCAGATCGGTGACCTCTGGCTCTCCGTGCAGGAGGAAAGCCTCGGCCCGGCGATCCGGATTTCCGAGGGTTACGAGACCTACTGGGCCTACATCCCCCACTTCATCCACTCGCCCTTCTACGTCTACGCCTATGCCTTCGGCGATTGCCTGGTGAACTCGCTCTACGCCGTCTACAGCCAAGCCGACGCGGGCTTCCAGACCAAGTATTTCGACCTGCTCAAGGCCGGCGGCACCAAGCATCACTCGGAGCTCCTGAAGCCGTTCGGCCTCGATGCCAGCGATCCGTCGTTCTGGAGCAAGGGACTGTCGATGATCGAGGGGCTGATCGACGAGTTGGAAGCGCTTGATAAGGCCTCCTCTTAAAAGAAGCCGGACGCCCGCATGACCGACCGCGAACGCTATGTGCTCCTCAGGGACGACCGCGAGGATCGGACGGTGGTTTTCGCCGATCCGATCGCGGTCGTCACCGTGCGCGACCGCGCCGGCTTCGAGCCCGCCTTTGCGGCCCTGCAGGCAGCGCACGAAAAGGGCCATTGGATCGCCGGCTTCATGAGCTATGAGGCCGGCCATCTCTTCGAAGAGAAGCTGGCCCCGCTGGCCATCGAAAACCGGCCGACGCCCCTGATGAGTTTCGGCATCTTCGAAAAGCCGGCGGACGATCATCCGCTCACGAAGCCGCGCCAGCGCACCGAGAACGAGCCTTTTCTCACCGAGCCGAAAGCCCACTGGGATTTCGAGACCTACCGCAGCCGCTTCGACCGCCTTCACCAGCATCTGCGACAAGGCGATTGCTACCAGGCGAACCTCACCATGCCGATCCGCGCCCGCTGGACCGGCGACCCGCTCGCCGCCTTCTGGTCGCTGATCGAACGCCAGCCGGTGCGCTACGGCGCGTTCGTCTCGCTCGACGGGCCGCAACTGCTTTCCCGCTCGCCGGAACTGTTTTTCGATATCGACAGCGACGGCTGGATCGAGACGCATCCGATGAAGGGCACGGCGCCGCGCGGCGCCAATGCGGCAGAGGATGCGGAGATCATCGCCGCCATGCAGGCCGACCCCAAGTCGCAGGCCGAAAATCGCATGATCGTCGACCTGCTGCGCAACGACATCTCACGCATCACCGAGGTCGGCACGCTTCATGTGCCAAAACTCTTCGCCGTCGAGACCTACCCGACCGTGCACCAGATGGTGAGCCATGTGCGGGCAAAGCTCACGCCCGGCACCTCGATCCGCGACATCTTCGCCGCCCTCTTCCCTTGCGGCTCGATCACCGGCGCACCGAAAATGCGCGCCATGGAAATCCTGCACGACCTGGAGGATGGCCCGCGCGACGCCTATTGCGGCGCTATCGGCATGATCGTGCCGGATGGCACCATGCGCTTCAACGTCGCGATCCGCACCATCTCGCTCTACGAGGGCGGCGAAGCAATCTTCAACGTCGGCGGCGGCATCGTCTTCGATTCGACCGCGGAAGCCGAATACGAGGAAGCCCTGCTAAAGGCGCGCTATGCGGTGGGGGATCAATGGATCTCTCGCTGATCGAGACCTTGCGCTGGGAGCCGGACGGCGGTTTCGTGCGGCTGGAGCGGCATCTGGCACGGTTGGTGCGGTCGGCAAAAGACTTGAAGTTCACGAACAGCGAGCAAGCACGCGATGCGCTAACCGCGGCCATTCCGACCCATGCATCAGCCGCCCTGCGCGTCCGCCTCGAACTGTTTGCGGACGGTCGTATCGACGTGCAGACAGCCGCGTTCACCCCCCTCGCCCCCGACGTGACATGGCGTCTGAAGGTCGCCACCACCCGCCTCGCCTCCACCGACCCGCTGCTGCGTCACAAGACCTCCCGCCGCGCGGCCTATGCTGCGGCCCGCGCCGAATTCCCGGCAACGGAGGCCGACGAGGTGATCCTCGCCAACGAGCACGGTGAACTCTGCGAGGGCACCATCACCTCGCTCTTCCTGGATGATGGTTCCGGCATCCTGAAAACCCCGCCGCTCGCCTGCGGCCTGCTTGCCGGCATATTGCGGGAAGAACTGCTCGAAAGCGGCAAGGCCGTCGAGCAGGTCCTGCGGCCGGAGGACCTTGCCCATGGCATAGTTTTCGTCGGCAATTCTTTGCGCGGACTGATCCCGAGCGAGCATGCAGGTTGACATATAGTTAGCCGCCATACTATACGGCGACGTATGAATATCGAACAAAAACACCACGCCATGCTTGAGGAGGCGCAGCGCCGAGGCCACTCCGGTGTCGGCGAGCTTCGGCTTTGTTTTGAACTGCTCGCGCTGACCGCCGCAATCGATCGCGATTGTGCCGCGCGCCTGGCCCCGCACCAATTGTCCGAAGGCAGGTTTGTTCTGCTGTTCCTGTTGCGGGACCAGCCGGACGGACTTTCCCCGCATGAGTTGGCCGAACGGGCAGGCGTAACGCGCGCGACGATAACCGGGCTTCTCGATGGCCTGGAGCGGGACGGTTTCTTGACCCGTCATCATGCGACCGACGATCGCCGCAAGATCACAGTGCGCCTGACGGAGAGAGGCGAGACGACGGCCGCCGCCCTCTTTCGCGAGCATGCCGAATGGATCGGCTCGCTTTTCTCGGACCTGAGTGCCGATGAAAGCCGCCTGCTGAGCATGTTGCTCGATCGTGTCTGGCAGAAGACCGACGCCGGCAGGACCAAAGCCTACCCCTGACAAAACGGACAGCCACTCGAATCCGCAAGCACGCGCTCCGGTTCATCAGCCGCGACCGCTGACATGGAAGGACATTGTATGACGCACTATCTGGCTGAGCTTTACACCCCGAAACCCGCATGGCTAGCTCTCGACGCGCAAGACCGGCAGAGCTTCTTCGCCGGCATCGGCGCCGGCATGGCCGGATTGTCGGCTCTCGGTGTCGAGCCGATCGCTCTCGGGGAGGTTGACACAAAGGTTCTGCATGCCCCGCCGCAAAGCTTTTTTGCCCTGTGGCGCTGCCCCGACGAAGCGGCGCTCGGCGCACTTGTCTCCGGCATCGCGGCATCCGGATGGCACGACTATTTCGAAACCATCAACGCAGGCGGCGCGGGAACAGATCTGCTGGGGCACCTGGCCCAACTCGCTGCCGTGTGAGAATCGCAAGACCGATTGAAGCGCGACCCGGCATGGTTTGGCCGATCTTCCACCGAATCGCATTCCTGGCCGGGCCGCGTGAAAGCTCCTCGCGTAAATCCAGCCTGGCAAGCAGAGCCCTGTCGTCAAACGGGCATTAAGAATATCGCTGCCGAAGACCGCGCTCTCCCTTTATTGTGACAGAAAACTGTGCTCTAGCGCTGTCATATTATGCTATGGGGCCCTCAGAGGCCCTGTTTTTGCGAAAAGCGGGCCGTCCGCAGGAGAACCAAATGGCAGACAGCACCTATCCGGTACATGGCGAAATCACCGGTCCGATCGTGATGATCGGTTTCGGCTCCATCGGGCGCGGCACGCTGCCGCTGATCGAGCGCCACTTCAAGTATGACCGGAACCGGCTGATCGTCATCGAGCCGCGTGAAGACGCTGCCGACGCCGAAATCTACGCCCGCCACGGCGTGCGCCACGTCAAGGCGCATGTCACCAAGGAAAACTACAAGGACATCCTGAAGCCGCTGCTCACCGAAGGCGACGGCCAGGCATTCTGCGTCAACCTTTCCGTCGATACCGGCTCCGTCGACCTGATCAAGCTCTGCCGCAAGCTCGACGTGCTCTACATCGACACGGTCATCGAACCCTGGCTCGGTTTCTACTTCGACAAGGATATGAAGAACGCCGACCGCACGAACTATGCGCTGCGCGAAACGCTTCGCCGCGAGAAGGAAAAGCATCCGGGCGGCACCACGGCCGTTTCCACCTGCGGTGCAAATCCGGGCATGGTTTCCTGGTTCGTCAAGCAGGCGCTGATCAACCTCGCCAAGGATCTCGACCTGAAGGTCGAAGAGCCGGCGCAGGACGACCGCGAAGGCTGGGCCAAGCTGATGAAGAAGGTCGGCGTCAAGGGCGTGCACATCGCCGAGCGCGACACCCAGCGCACCAAGAACCCGAAGCCGTTCAACACCTTCTGGAACACCTGGTCGGTCGAAGGCTTCATCTCGGAAGGCCTGCAGCCAGCCGAACTCGGCTGGGGCACGCACGAAGAGTGGATGCCGAAGAACGCCAAGAAGCACAAGAAGGGCTGCAAGGCCGGGATCTACCTGGAACAGCCCGGCGCCAACACGCGCGTGCGCTCCTGGTGCCCGACGCCCGGCCCGCAATACGGCTTCCTCGTCACCCATAACGAGTCGATCTCGATTGCCGACTACTACACGGTGCGCGACAAGGACGGTGACGTCACCTACCGCCCAACCTGCCACTATGCCTACCATCCGGCGAACGATGCCGTGCTGTCGCTGCACGAAATGTTCGGCAATGGCGGCCATCAGCAGCCTGTCCTGCACGTTCTCGACGAGAACGAACTGGTCGACGGCGTCGACGAACTCGGCGTGCTGCTCTACGGCCACGACAAGAACGCCTACTGGTATGGTTCGCGCCTGTCGCTGGAAGAAACCCGCCGCATCGCCCCCTACCAGAACGCAACCGGCCTGCAGGTGACCTCCGCCGTGCTCGCCGGCATGGTCTGGGCGCTGGAAAACCCGAAGGCCGGCATCGTCGAGGCCGACGAGGTCGATTACAAGCGCTGCCTCGAAGTGCAGACGCCCTATCTCGGCCCGGTCGAAGGCCACTACACCGACTGGACCCCGCTCGAAGGCCGCCCGGGCCTCTTCCCGGAAGACCTCGACACGAAGGATCCGTGGCAGTTCAAGAACGTTCTCGTTCGCTGAACAGCCCGATAAAACCCGAATGCAGACGCCCGCGGCAAACCCGCGGGCGTCTTCGCTTTCAATGGGATAATGCCCGCTCGCCGGGCAGCGCGTCTTGCTTTCGCCGCCTCTTCGCGGCATGGTCTGGCGAATTGGACAGGTGGTTCGCCCCGCCGTGACCCTGGGAGATGCGAATGAAGCCGATCACAGCCCTCAGCCTGCTGGCCGCCGCCGTGGCACTTACCGCGTGCCAATCGGACCGCGCGCCACGCGACTTGCCGCCCGTCCGCCAGCAGCAGACTGGTGTGGATGGCGCCTGGGTTGATCCGAACGGTATCGTTTCCACCTTCGCAAGCGGCACGTTCACGACGCGCACGACCGACACCAACCAGCTTCTCGCATCCGGCACCTACATCAAGACCTCGCCGACGCTGGTCGAGATCAACATGACTTCGCTGGTGCGCAACACGCAATCCAAGGTCAATTGTGCGCTCGTCAGCCAGAGCCAGCTCAACTGCACGACCGCCGAAGGCGCGCAGTTCTCGCTCGCCCGCCGCGCCTGAACGACGGCACCATCCGGATCAAAGGGCCGCAAGGCCCTTTTTTCGTTTCCGCGCATAAACAGGCGATCGGCTCAGCCCGCCGTCTTTTCTCTTGAAGTTGCCCGCGACCGGTGAAAACATCCACCGGCCGGCTGTCATGTTTCCAGTTTACCCAGGAACGGACAGGCCTTCCCGCGCCGCCGGCAGCGGGCAAACAAGGAGAACAGGACCATGACGATTTTCCGATCCGGCCTTCTGGCCGCCTCCCTTATCGCGCTCTCCAGCGGCTCGGCGCTTGCCGATTACGAGCTGAACATCCTGCATATCAACGATCTGCATTCCCGCATCGAGGCAATCAACAAGTTCGATTCGACCTGCTCGGCCGAGGAGGAAGGCAAGGGTGAATGCTTCGGCGGCGTCGCGCGCCTCAAGGCTGCGATCGATGCCCAGCGCCAGGCATTGACCGGCAAGAATGTGCTGCTGCTGAATGCCGGCGACAATTTCCAGGGCTCGCTGTTCTACACGACCTATAAAGGTGCGGTGGAAGCCGAGTTCCTGAACCTGATGAAGTTCGACGCCATGACCGTCGGCAACCATGAATTCGACGACAGCGACGACGGGCTGGCAACCTTCCTCGACAAGGTGCAGTTCCCGGTCGTCACCGCCAATGTTGCGGCCAGCGCAAGCTCGAAGCTCGGTGACCGCATCAAGCCGTTCATCGTACTGGACCAGGGCGGCCAAAAGATCGGCATCGTCGGTGCCGTGGCAAACGACACGGCGGAACTCTCCTCCCCCGGCCCGAACGTGCTGATCGGCGACGACGTCGCCGATATCACCGCCGCCATCGGCGAGCTGAAGAAACAGGGCGTCAACAAAATCATCGCACTCACCCATGTCGGCTATCCACGCGACCTGGCCGCAATCGCCAAAATCCCGGATGTCGACGTCGTGGTTGGCGGCCACACCAACACGTTTCTTTCCAACACCTCGGACAAGGCGGAAGGCCCCTATCCGACGCTGGTCGACAATCCCGGCGGCTACAAGGTGCCCGTCGTGCAGGCCGGCGCCTATTCGAAGTATCTCGGCAACCTGAAGGTCGTCTTCGACGACGCCGGCGTCGTGAAGGCATCGTCCGGTGAGCCGATCCTGATCGACAGCTCCATCAAGCCGGATGAAGCCGTGCTGGCCCGCATCAAGGAACTCGGTGGCCCGATCGAGGAACTGAAGAACAAGATCGTCGCCGAGAGTGCCTCGCCGATCGACGGCTCGCGCGAAGTCTGCCGTGCGGCCGAATGCGCCATGGGCAACCTCGTGACGGACGCCATCCTTGACCGCACCAAGGCCCAGGGCATGACGATCGCCATCACCAATGGCGGCGGTCTGCGAGCCTCGATCGACGGCGGCCCGGTCTCGATGGGCGAAGTGCTCTCGGTGCTGCCGTTCCAGAACACCGTCGCGACCTTCCAGCTCAAGGGCTCGGATATCGTCGCCGCCCTCGAAAACGGTCTCGGCCAGATCGAGGAAGGCGCCGGGCGCTTCCCGCAGGTCTCCGGCATGAAATATTCCTTCGACAAGTCGAAGCCACCAGGCAGCCGCGTCGTCTCCGTCGAGGTCAAGGAGGGCGACGCCTTCGTGCCGCTCGATCGGGCCAAGACCTACGGCGTGGTCTCGAATAACTATATGCGCTCGGGCGGCGACGGTTACTCCGTCTTCGCCAAGGCCGGCATGAACGCCTACGATTTCGGCCCGAACCTCGAACTGGTCGTCGCCGACTATCTAGCAGCGAACCGCCCCTACAAGCCCTATACCGACGGCCGCATCACCGAGGTCGCGGCAGCCACGGTCGTTGAAACCCCGGCAACCGCCGAGACCGCAACCAGCACCGAGGCCAAGCCAGCCACGAGTGAGACGGCAACCTCCACGGACACGGCGGCAAAAACCGTCGAAGGGGCGGCGACAACGGGTGAAGCTGCGTCCGGATCTGCCACAACCACCACGGCGACCGGTTCGGAAGCCACGACCACGACATCCGACACCGCGGCGGCGACCGCCGGCGGCAAGCACGTGATTGCCCGCGGCGACACGCTGTGGGATCTCGCCAAGGCGGCCTATGGCGACGGTACGCTGTGGCGCAAGATTGCCGAGGCCAACAACAATCCGCGGCCGCGCGCGCTGCATATCGGCACGGAGCTGTCGATCCCGACCAAATAAGGACAATTTGTCTCCACTTTTTCTGCCGGTCCGGGCTTTCCCGGGCCGGCATTTCTTTTTAGAACGATTCTGAACCAATCGGCTGCTACCGCGTAGAAGCGCTATGACCGACACCCCGCACGCACAGGATCGCCCCATGCAGGACCTCGCCGCAAAGCCCGCCAGCCACCCGACCGTCAAGCACGGCAAGGTGGGTGTGCTGCTCGTCAATCTCGGCACGCCTGATGGCACGGACTACACCTCCATGCGCCGCTACCTGAAGGAATTCCTGATGGACCGGCGCGTGATCGAATGGTCGCGCTTCGCCTGGTATCCGATCCTGTTCGGCATCGTGCTCAACACCCGCCCCGGCAAGGTCGGCAAGGCCTATGAGACGATCTGGAACAAGGAAAAGAACGAGAGCTTTCTGCGCACCTATACGCGCAGCCAGGCCGAGTTGATGGCAAAGGCGCTTGCCGAGCATTCCGAGGTCGTCGTCGACTGGGCCATGCGCTACGGCCAGCCCTCCATCGCGTCCCGCATGGACTACCTCCAGAAACAGGGCTGTGAGCGCATCCTGGTCTTCCCGCTCTATCCGCAATATGCGGCAGCGACCACCGCAACGGTCAACGACAAGGCCTTCGAAACGCTGCTCAAGTTGCGCTGGCAGCCGGCGCTGCGCACCGTGCCGCCCTATCACGACGATCCGGCCTATATCGACGCGCTCGCCGTCTCGATCGAGAAACACCTGGCGACGCTCGACTGGGAGCCGGAGCGGGTGCTCACCTCCTTCCACGGCATTCCGAAGAGCTACTTCGAGAAGGGCGACCCCTATTACTGCCAGTGCCAGAAGACCACGCGCCTGCTGCGCGAGCGGCTCGGCTGGTCCGAAGAGAAGCTGATGATCACCTTCCAGTCCCGCTTCGGACCGGAAGAATGGCTGCAGCCCTACACGGACAAGACCGTGGAAAAGCTCGCGCAGGATGGCATCAAGCGCATCGCCGTGCTCAATCCCGGCTTCGTTTCCGACTGCCTGGAGACGCTGGAAGAGATCGCCGAGCAGGCCGCGGAAAGCTTCCACCACAATGGCGGCGAGAAATTCACACACATTGCCTGTCTGAATGACTCGCCCGAAGGCATGGCCGTGCTGGAAAAAGTCGTGCGCCGGGAACTCGGCGGTTGGGTTTGATCGATAAATCTTGTTCCCGTCCAAATAGACTGGCGTCGCGGCCCGTATTCCTTACAGTGGCGCCGCGCCGCATCTAAAGCGTTCGCACGCTTTAGCTTTTGGATTGACGCTTGTCGCTGCCGCAACCGCTGTGCACCGACCTGCTTTTTGGGAGAACGCCATGAATTTGGCCGGATTGGATATCGTCGTCATCGCCCTCGTGGTCCTGGTCATCCTGATCCTGTTTGCCGGGATCAAGACGATCCCGCAGGGCTATCAGTACACGGTGGAGCGCTTCGGCCGTTATACGCGCACGCTTGAACCCGGCCTCAATCTGATTGTCCCCTTCATCGACCGCATCGGTGCGAAGATGAACGTGATGGAGCAGGTGCTCGATATCCCTACGCAGGAAGTCATCACCCGTGACAATGCCAGCGTCGCAGCCGACGGCGTCGCCTTCTATCAGGTGCTCAACCCCGCTCAGGCCGCCTACCAGGTCGCCAATCTGGAAAACGCCATCCTCAACCTCACCATGACCAACATCCGCTCGGTCATGGGCTCGATGGATCTCGACGAACTGCTCTCCAACCGCGACGTGATCAACGACAAGCTGCTGCGCGTCGTCGACGAAGCCGCCAATCCCTGGGGCATCAAGATCACCCGCGTCGAGATCAAAGACATCGCGCCGCCGAAGGATCTCGTCGATTCGATGGGGCGGCAGATGAAGGCCGAGCGCGAGAAGCGTGCGCAGGTGCTGGAAGCCGAAGGCGCGCGTAACGCGCAGATCCTGCGGGCCGAAGGCGCAAAACAATCCGCAATCCTTGAGGCCGAGGGCCAGCGCGAAGCCGCCTTCCGCGACGCCGAAGCCCGCGAACGCCTCGCCGAGGCCGAAGCCAAGGCAACGAAGATGGTGTCGGAGGCGATCGCCGCCGGCAATGTGCAGGCGATCAACTACTTCGTCGCGCAGAAATATACCGAAGCCATGGCCGCGATCGGCAAGGCGCCGAACTCGAAGATCGTGCTGATGCCGATGGAGGCCTCCGCGCTCGTCGGCTCGCTCGGCGGCATCGGTGCGATCGCGCGGGAAGTGTTCGGTGACGGCTCGGCGCCTGCCGGCACCCCGGCGCGCGCACGCCAGGCGACGTCGGCCGCGACCACCACAGCCTCGACGCCTGCCTTCCGCAACCCGTTTGATCCGACGTCGCAGGGAAGCTGAGCATGATCCAACGCATCGTCACCGAACTCGGCCCCTGGGCCTGGTGGGTGCTCGGCATCGTCCTGCTGATCCTCGAAGTGCTGATGCCCGGCGTCTTCCTCGTCTGGATCGGCATCGCGGCGATCGTGACGGGTGCCCTGTCGCTTCTCCTGTGGGAGCAGACATTCTGGGCCTGGCAGGTGCAATGGCTGGTCTTCGCGGTGTTGTCGCTGATCGCGGCCGTCATCGGCAGACGCATCGTCAGCGCCCGTGGACAAGTGACCGACCAACCGCATCTCAACCAGCGCGGCCAAAGCCTCATCGGCCGCACCGCCACGCTGGAGCATCCGATCACCGAAGGCCGCGGCCGCATTCGTCTCGACGATACGATGTGGAGCGTTCAGGGACCGGACCTGCCGGTCGGCGCGCGCGTGCGCGTCACGGCCAGCAATGGCCGTGATCTCATGGTCGAGGCGATCTGAGAAGGCTCAGGCGACGCCGATCCGGAGCAAGTCGTGGAAGTGCACGATACCGATGGGGCGGAAGGTCTCGTCGGTGACGATCAGCGCCGAAATGTTGTGCTGGTTCAACAAGCCGAGGGCAGCGGTCGCCAGTGTCGTCGGCTTCACCGTCTTCGGGCTGCGCGTCATGATATCGTCGACGTCGAGCTCGGCGAGGTTGCGCGAGAGATTGCGCGCTATGTCGCCGTCCGTCACGATACCGACGAGGGTGCCGTCGTCATCGATGACGCCAACGCAGCCATAGCGCTTCTGCGCAAGCAGCATGACGGCATCCGGCATCGAGGTGCCGAGCGCCACGAGCGGCATGTTTTCGCCGCTGTGCATGATGTCGCCGACATGCGACAGGCTCGCCCCCAGCTTACCGCCGGGGTGGAAGGTCTTGAAATCCGTTGCCGTAAACCCGCGCGCCTCGAGAAGGGCGACGGCGATCGCATCGCCAAGCGCGAGCTGCATCAGCGTCGATGTCGTGGGCGCCAGTCCGTGCGGGCAGGCTTCCTGCGCCTTCGGCAGCAGCAGCAGCGTATCGGCCTCGCGCGCCAGCGCCGAGCGCTCGCCCGAGGTCATGGCGATCAGCGGGATCGAGAAGCGGCGGGAATAGGAAACGATGCCTTGAAGTTCGGCGGTCTCGCCGCTCCAGGAGATGGCGAGGATGACGTCGTCGCGCGCGATCATGCCGAGGTCGCCGTGATTGGCTTCCACGGGATGCACGAAGAAGGACGGCGTGCCGGTCGAGGCGAAGGTCGCTGCGATCTTCGCGCCGATATGACCGGACTTGCCGATACCGGTGATGACAACGCGTCCGCTGATGTCGCCGATCAGACGCACGGCCTCACAGAAGGCGTCGTAAAGGCCGCCTTCAAGGGCTGCCGAAAGGGCAACAAGGCCGGCTTTTTCTGTTTCAACGGTCCGTAGCGCGGAGGCGATGGCGCCGTCGCTCTCGATTTTTGCCTGTCTTTTGATCATGCGCCTCGTTAACGCTTTTGCAGGGAACTGTCCATGCACGAATGAAGGCAGAGCGTTACCGCGAGTGAATCGCCAATAGCAACCAAGCGTTAACCACGACGGTTTACGTTCGTTTAGGAAATTCTCGAGGATTCGCAGGCCCATCATGGCATTGGCAAATGGAATGGATCGCGGAGCAGCACAGCTCCGCCTGTCGCGGCGGGTGGCCGGGCTTTTGCTCGCCGGCACCGTGCTCGCGTCCGTTCCGGCCTTCGCACAGGAACAGACGCTCGCTGATCCCACCGCCTTGACCGACCCGCTTGCCCTGCCGCCCGCCGATGGCGGCGATGCTACGCCGGATACCGCCACCACCACGAACAGCGTTCCGGCCCTGACCGACGAACAGCAGGACGCCCTCGCCACGGCGGCCGACGATGGCGCGGTCGGCCGTGTCGGGAGCGAGACGGAACGGCTGAACGCGCCGGAAGGCAGCGTAGGCGGTGCCCGCAGCGCGTTCGGCGATCCCTATGAGCCGACCGGCATCCGGCTCGGCAGCTTCGTGCTGCGGCCGTCGGTTTCCCAGGGCATCGGCTACGAGAAGACGAAGGTCGGCTCGTCCTCCACCAGCCGGACCTTCTCCACGACGGGGTTCCGGGGATCGTTGACCTCCGACTGGTCGCGCCATCAGTGGACCATCGACGCCGAGGGCGTCTATCAGCGAAACATCAGCGGTGTGGGCGAAACCGAGCCGGAGTTGCGCATCAACAGCGACCTGAGACTGGACCTCAGTGGCGACACGATCGCCAATCTCACGGCCGGCTACAGCTTCGAGCGCGAAAGTACGACGGACCCCAATGCCATCAACGGCGCGAGGTCCACGGTGCACGGTTTCACCGGCGGCGCGCGTGTGACACGGGATTTCGGGTTGATCCGCGGCACGATCGGCGTCGATCTCCAGCGCGAAGTCTATGGTTCCGCGACAGCCTCCAATGGCACCAGGTTCGTCATGTCGGATCGGAATTATACCGAAGGCACGTTGACCGGCCGCATCGGCTATGAACTCTCGCCGGCCCTGATCCCCTATCTCGAAGCCTCGGTCGGCAAGTCGATCTATGACGAGAAGCGCGATCGGGAAGGCTTTGCCCGCTCCTCCTCCACGCTCGGCGGTCGTGCCGGCATGGAAATCGATCTCGGGGAAAAGCTGCGCGGCGATCTCGGCATCGGCTTCAAGCGCGCGACGTTCGAAGACCGCGACCTAGCGGCAATCGAGGCGGTGACGATAGACGGTTCGGTCTTCTGGTCGCCGCGGCGCGGCACGGACCTGCGTCTCGGCTTGCGCTCGGAAATCGAACCGTCGACCACGGCCCTCGAGAGCGGTTATGTGACCTACGAAACGAATGCCGAACTGACGCACGAACTGCGCGACAACTTGGTCGCGCGCCTCAGCGGCATCTATACGTGGCGTGATTTCTCGTCGTCAGCGACCGAAGACCAATATGTCTACCAGATCGGCACCGGCCTCACCTGGAACCTCAATCGCTGGCTGGCGATGACCGGCGACGTGTCCTACGAACTGACCAAGCAGTCCGGCGCATCCGACACCGGCATCACGCGTGCCGGTATCGGTCTCGTTCTGCGCCGCTGACCTTTACTTCAGCTTGGCGACTAGGTCCTTGAGCGGCCCTTCCACCGAGGGGCGGATGTCCGCGCGGGCAAGGGCGAAGGCGATGTTGGCGAGAATGAACCCGTCCTTCGCACCACAGTCATAGGTCTCGCCGCGGAAGTGGTAGGCGGCGAACGCCTGGTCGCCCGCAAGCTTCACCATGGCATCGGTGAGCTGGATCTCGTTGCCGGCACCGCGCTCCTGATTGGCGAGGATCGGGAAGATTTCCGGCTGCAGGATGTAGCGGCCGTTGATGAAGAAGTTGGAGGGTGCCGTGCCCGGCGCCGGCTTTTCCACCATCTTGGTAATGGCAAAACCATCGCCGACCTTCTCGCCGACGCCGACGATGCCGTATTTGTGGGCCTGGTCGGGCGCGCATTCCTCAACGGCGATGACATTCGCACCGCTGTGCTCGAAAAGCTCGACCATGCCCTTCATGCAGCCCTTCTCGGCCTTCATGATCATGTCGGGCAGAAGAAGTGCGAACGGCTCGTTGCCGACCAGTTCGCGGGCGCACCACACGGCGTGGCCGAGACCGAGCGGTTCCTGCTGGCGGGTAAAGCTCGTCGAGCCGGCGACCGGCAGGATGCTTTCGAGCAGCGTCAGCTCGGCCGTCTTGTTGCGCTGGCGCAGCGTCTGTTCGAGCTCGACCTGGATGTCGAAATAATCCTCGATGACCGCCTTGGAGCGGCCGGTCACGAAGATCAGGTGCTCGATGCCGGCGTCCAGCGCCTCGTCGACCACGTACTGGATCACCGGCTTGTCCACGACGGTCAGCATCTCCTTCGGCACGGCTTTCGTTGCCGGAAGGAAGCGCGTGCCGAGGCCCGCCACTGGAAAGACTGCTTTGCGAACCTTACGTGTCTGGGACATTATTCACCTCTTTGAGCCCGTTACCCTCATGGTCAGGGCGCATCTGTGCCGGAATAGAAGCCAATTGCTATTTTTTTGCAAAGGAAGACGAGACAAAAGTTTGATGGTAAAGAATTTGTTGACTTCGTTTTTATAAGTTTTGCGTTCAGCCGGTGGTTTCAAGCCATCGTACCGAAATTTAAGAAACGGACATGATAGCCGATGACCCAGAATCTGAAGACCGTTCTGCGCCGATCTGCGCTCACCCTCCTTCTCTCGGCCGGGCTTTTCGCCCAGGCCGGCGTCGCTCGCGCGGACGCCCGCTTCCAGAAGTGGGTCGCCGATTTCTACGCGACGGCAGCCGAGGCCGGCATCACCAAGTCGACCTACCAGAAGGCGTTTTCCGGCGTCAAGACACCCGATCCCGACGTGCTGGAGAAGGCGGCCTACCAGCCTGAATTCAAGCACAAGATCTGGGACTATCTCGACTCGCGCGTCAACCCCTACACGGTACGCATCGGCCAGGAGATGGCGGCAAAGCACGGCCGCACGCTGGCAGCGCTGGAGCGCCATTTCGGCGTCGACCGCAACATCCTGCTGGCCATCTGGTCGATGGAATCGAACTACGGCGCAGTGCTCGAGAAGAGCGAGCGGCTGCACTACGTGCCGCGCGCGCTGGCAACGCTTGCCTATGCCGACAAGAAGCGTGCGAAATTTGCCCGCACGCAGCTAATCGCCGCCCTCAAGATCATCCAGCGCGGCGACATCGATGCTGCCGACATGACCGGATCCTGGGCCGGCGCGATGGGCCATACCCAGTTCATTCCGACGAGCTACCTGATCTATGCCGTCGATGCCGACGGCAATGGCCACCGCGACATCTGGAACTCCGTGCCGGATGCGCTGGCGACCGCCGCGAACCTGCTTGCCAAGAACGGCTGGCAGGCGGGCAAGACCTGGGGCTACGAGACCATCGTGCCCAAGGGCGGCAGCAAATATTCCGGCCAGACGAAGACGCTCGCCCAGTGGGCGAAACTCGGCTTCACGCGTCCGAACGGCAGCGGCTTCAAGAACGGCGCCGACCGCGCGGAACTCAAGCTACCGGCCAATGGCGGCCCGGGCTTCCTGATGACCAAGAACTTCTTCGTCATCAAGCGCTACAATGCCTCCGATTCCTACGCCATGGGCGTCGGCATGCTGGCAGACCAGCTCGCCGGTTATAGCGGCGTCAAGCAGCGCTGGCCGCGCCCGGACGGCACGCTCGACATTACGGAAAAGTTCGAGCTTCAGACCCGCCTGAAGGAGCTTGGCTACTACGAGGGTGAGGTCGACGGCAACTTTGGCTCCGGCTCGAAAGCCGCGATCCAGGCCTTCCAGAACCGCATGGGCCTGGCGGCGGACGGAGAGCCAAGCCAGCAGCTTCTCAAGGCGCTGCGCCGCTAACATCGGCCTGCTATGAGATCAGGGGCGCTTCGGCGCCCCTTTTTGCTGCCGGCCGCTTCCGTTCGCCGCCTGCTTTTGCCATCATGCCGCCACCGAAATCCTTCAGGATCGCGGTGGAGGCCGGAGTTCATGAGCATGAAGACGATAGTGCGGTTCGTACGCCTGGGCTTTGCCCTCGCCGTCTCGGCAAGTGTCGTCGTGACCGCCGTGCCGGCCGGCGCGCAGGAGCGCACCGAACGCAAGACGATCCTCCAGCTGCTCTTCGGCACACCGAAGCGCAAGGAGGTGATCCGCGAACCGGAAATCAGGAAGCCGCGCACCGTCACGCGCAAGAAGAGACAGCCGACGGCCGTCGTCGCCAAGCCGGCGCCGGTCGAGATCGAAAAACTGCCTGACGCCAAGGTCGTGCTGGTCGTCGGCGACTTCATCGCCGGCAGCCTGGGCGAAGGCCTGGCCACCGCCTTCGAGACAACGCCCGGCATCGTCGTCGAACGCCGCACGAACGGCTCCTCCGGCATCGTCCGCGACGATTATTACGACTGGCCCGCTTCCCTTCCCGGCCTGATCGCCGAAACCAAGCCCGCCCTCGTCGTCATCAGCATGGGGGCCAATGACCGCCAGCAGATGCCCGTTGCGGGGGAAAAGGAAAAGTTCCGCTCCGAGGCGTGGACGAAGGAATACGAGGCGCGTGTCGCCCGGCTTGCGACGCTGGCGCGCGATAGCGGCAAACCTATGCTCTGGGTCGGCATGCCGGCCTTCCAGTCCTCAGCGCTCACCGCGGACATGACCACGCTCAACACCATCTACCGTGCAAGCGTCGAGAAAACGGGCGGCGAATTCGTCGATATCTGGGATGGCTTCGTCGACGAGAACGGCAAGTTCGTGACGTCCGGCTCCGATATCAACGGCCAGCAGGTGCGCCTGCGCGGCTCGGATGGCATCAACTTCACGAAGGCCGGCAAACGCAAGCTCGCCTTCTACGTCGAAAAGGAAATCCGCCGCCTTCTGGGGGATGCCGCTGCAGACGGTCCCGGCCTCCAAGGCGACCTCAAGGATCTCGTGGTCGCCACACCCCCGGTCGAGGATGCGGAGATTACCAAGACGCAGCCGATCAGCCTGGCCGACCCGGCGCTCGACGGCGGCACCGTCCTGCTCGGCGGCGTGACGACCAAGGGTAATGGCAAGAGCCTGCGCGAAAAGCTGGTCGAGAAGGGCGAGATCGCCGATGCGCCGCTCGGCCGCGTCGACGATTTCCGTCTGGACAAGACCGCGACGCCTTGATCGAGCGGCTTAAAATAAAAGGGCGCGTCGGGAAACCGACGCGCCCTTTTCTGTCTCTTCAGGCTCAGCGCGGCAGCGTGGTCGCGCCCATCAGCGCTTCGTCGATGGCGCGTGCGGCCTGGCGGCCTTCACGGATCGCCCAGACGACGAGCGACTGGCCGCGACGCACGTCGCCGGCAGTCCACAGCTTGTCGACCGAGGTCTTGTAGTCACGCTCGTTGGCGATGACGTTGGACGAGCCGCGCTTGTCGGTGTTGATCGCAAGCTTCTCGCCGAGGTCCTTCAGCACGCTGTCGGTGAAGGGACCGCGGAAACCGATGGCGATGAAGGCGAGGTCGGCCTTGATGATGAACTCCGTGCCGGCAATCGGCTTGCGGCGGTCGTCCACCTGGCAGCACTTTACGCCGATGAGGACACCATCCTCGTCGCCGACGAATTCGAGCGTACCGACCTGGAATTCGCGCACGGCGCCTTCGGCCTGCGAGGAGGAGGTGCGCATCTTCGTCGCCCAGAACGGCCAGACGGCGAGCTTGTCTTCCTTTTCCGGCGGCTGCGGGCGGAT
Organism: Shinella sp. GW821-FHT11G07; assembly: GCF_058808115.1. Taxonomy (NCBI): domain Bacteria; kingdom Pseudomonadati; phylum Pseudomonadota; class Alphaproteobacteria; order Hyphomicrobiales; family Rhizobiaceae; genus Shinella; species Shinella sp. GW821-FHT11G07. The sequence continues at coordinate 302,908 of NZ_JBXARJ010000004.1, read as the reverse complement.
GTCGAGCTGGGTGACCTTCACCGCACCCTGGCGGAACGCCGTGCCGACGCAGTCGGACGCCGTGTCACCGCCGCCGACGACGACGATATGCTTTCCACCGGCAAGGATCGGATCGGACGGCCAGCCGACGCTGTCGATGTTCTCGCGACCGACACGACGGTTCTGCTGCACGAGATAGGGCATGGCATCATGCACGCCGGCGAACTCGACGCCCGGAATGCCGGCGTCGCGCGGCGTTTCGGAGCCGCCGCAGTAGAGAACTGCGTCATGCTCGGCGAGCATCTCGTCCATCGATTTGTCGACGCCGACATTGACGCCGTAATGGAAGGTCACGCCCTCGCCGCGCATCTGGTCGACGCGACGGTCGATGAAGTTCTTCTCCATCTTGAAGTCCGGGATGCCGTAGCGCAGCAGGCCGCCGGCCTTGGATTCGCGCTCGTAGAGATGGACTTCGTGGCCGGCGCGGGCGAGCTGCTGAGCAGCCGCCATGCCGGAGGGACCGGAACCGATGACCGCGACCTTCTTGCCGGTCTTCACCGTTGCCGGCTGCGGCACGATATAGCCCATCTCATAGGCCTTGTCGGCGATCGCCTGTTCGACGGTCTTGATGGAGACCGGCGCATCCTCGAGGTTCAGCGTGCAGGCTTCCTCGCAGGGTGCAGGGCAGACGCGGCCGGTGAATTCCGGGAAGTTGTTGGTCGAATGCAGGTTGCGGATCGCCTCTTCCCAGTTGCCGTTATAGACGAGGTCGTTCCAGTCGGGGATCTGGTTGTGCACCGGACACCCGGTCGGGCCGTGGCAATAGGGAATGCCGCAGTCCATGCAACGCGCGGCCTGCTTCTGGACCTCCGGGTCCGACATGGGGATGGTGAATTCGCGGAAATGGCGGATGCGGTCGGAGGCCGGCTGATACTTCGCCACCTGTCGGTCGATTTCCATGAAACCAGTTACCTTGCCCACTTCAAAAATCCTTGTTCAAAGCGGGGCGCCCGCAGGCCCCCAGTACCAGTAGGCGGCTCCAACCACCAAACCCAGTACGATGAATTCGATCCTGATCTCGCCGTTCACGAGGGTCGCGATCCCGGGGACCGCGACAACCAAGCCCAGCGAAACCAGCCGGTGAAGGTTGATGAATCGCTGCCTCACTCGGCAGCGACCCCCATCCTCATGCGCTCCATCTCTTCGAGCGCGCGTCGGTACTCGACCGGCATCACCTTGCGGAATTTCGGGCGATACTCGACCCAGTCGTCGAGGATCTCCCTGGCCCGCGGCGAGCCCGTATAGTGCAGGTGGTTCGAGATCAGCTGATAAAGCCGCTCCTCGTCATGGCGCGTCATGTCGTCGGACACGTCGACCATGCCCTTGTGCATGAGGTCGCCACCGTGGTGGTGCAGCTTCTCCAGCATGTCGTCCTCTTCCGGCACCGGCTCGAGTTCGACCATCGCCATGTTGCAGCGGCGGGCGAAATCACCGGCCTCGTCAAGCACATAGGCAACGCCGCCCGACATGCCGGCCGCGAAGTTGCGCCCGGTCTGGCCCATAACGACGACGACACCGCCCGTCATGTATTCGCAGCCATGGTCGCCCACGCCCTCGACGACGGCGACCGCACCGGAGTTACGCACGGCAAAACGCTCGCCGGCCACGCCGTTGAAGTAGCACTCGCCCGCAATCGCCCCATAGAGAACCGTATTGCCGACAATGATCGACTCATGCGGTACCGCCCGGTTGTCTTCCGGCGGACGCACGATGATGCGGCCACCCGAAAGACCCTTGCCGACATAGTCGTTGCCGGCGCCGACGAGGTCGAAGGTGATACCCCGGGCCAGGAACGCGGCGAAGGACTGGCCGGCCGTGCCATGCAGCTTCACCGAGATCGTATCGTCCTTCAGGCCCTTGAAGCCGTAACGCTTGGCGACGGCCCCGGAGAGCATCGCGCCGGCCGAGCGGTCGACGTTCTTGATATCGACCTCGAAGGCGACGGGCGTCTTCGATTCCAGCGCGGGCTTGGCCTGCTCGATCAGCTTGCGGTCGAGGATGTCATGGATCGGGTGGTTCTGCCGCTCGGTCCAGTAGGTTGCCTCCTTCGGCGCATCGACCTTGTGGAAGATGCGGCTGAAATCGAGGCCGTTGGCCTTCCAGTGCGAAATCATCGTCTCCTTCTCGAGCAGTTCCGAGGCGCCGATGATCTCGTTCAGCGAACGAACGCCGAGCGAAGCCAGGATTTCGCGCACCTCTTCGGCAACGAAGAAGAAGTAGTTGATGACATGCTCAGGCGCGCCCTTGAAGCGCTTGCGCAGAACCGGGTCCTGCGTCGCAACCCCCACCGGACAGGTGTTGAGGTGGCACTTGCGCATCATGATGCAGCCGGCCGCAATCAGCGGCGCGGTGGCAAAGCCGAACTCATCGGCGCCCAGCAGCGCACCGATGACGACGTCGCGGCCGGTCTTCAGGCCACCATCGACCTGCAGCGCGATGCGCGAACGCAGCTTGTTCAGCACGAGCGTCTGGTGCGTTTCGGCAAGGCCGATTTCCCAGGGGGAACCGGCATGCTTCAGCGAGGTGAGCGGCGAGGCACCCGTGCCGCCATCGAAACCTGCGATCGTGATATGGTCCGCACGCGCCTTGGCAACACCGGCGGCAACCGTGCCGACGCCGACCTCCGAGACGAGCTTGACCGAGATATCGGCCTCGGGGTTGACGTTCTTCAGGTCGTAGATGAGCTGCGCCAGGTCCTCGATCGAGTAGATATCATGGTGCGGTGGCGGCGAGATGAGGCCGACGCCCGGCGTGGAATGACGGGTTTTTGCGACCGTCGCATCCACCTTGTGACCGGGCAGCTGGCCGCCCTCGCCGGGCTTGGCGCCCTGCGCAACCTTGATCTGCAGCATGTCCGCGTTGACCAGGTATTCCGTCGTCACGCCGAAACGGCCGGATGCGACCTGCTTGATCGCCGAACGCTCGGGGTTGGCGGAACCGTCCGGCCGCGGCAGGTAGCGGTCGGCTTCCTCGCCGCCCTCACCGGTGTTCGACTTGCCGCCGATCCGGTTCATGGCGACGGCGAGCGTCGTATGCGCTTCGCGGGAAATCGATCCGAAGGACATGGCGCCCGTCGAGAAGCGCTTGACGATGTCCGCCGCCGATTCGACCTCGTCGACGGAGATCGGCTTGCGGCCGGCAGCCTCGGCGCCCTTGATGGCGAAGAGGCCACGGATCGTGTTCATGCGCAGCGACGAGGCATTCACCAGTTCGGCGAATTCCTTGTAGCGATCGGCCGCATTGCCACGCACCGCATGTTGCAGCGAGGCGATGACATCCGGCGTCCAGGCATGATCTTCACCGCGCATGCGGTAGGCATATTCGCCGCCGATATCGAGCGTGTTGGCGAGCAGCGGATCGCGACCGAAGGCGGCCTTGTGGCGATTGAAGGTCTCCGTGGCGATCTGTTCGAGGCCGATGCCCTCGATGGTCGTCGCCGTGCCGAAGAAATACTTGTCGACCAGCTCGGACGATAGGCCGATGGCGTCAAAAATCTGCGCGCCGCAATAGGACTGGTAGGTCGAGATGCCCATCTTGGACATGACCTTCAAGATACCCTTCCCGATCGCCTTGATGTAGCGGTAGACGATCTCTTCCCCGTCGACTTCCTTCGGGAACTCGCCGCGCTTGTGCATGTCGGTGAGCGTATCGAAGGCGAGATACGGGTTGATCGCTTCCGCGCCATAGCCGGCCAGCAGGCAGAAATGATGGACCTCGCGCGGTTCGCCGGTTTCGACGACGAGGCCGACCGAGGTGCGCAGGCCCTTGCGGATCAGGTGGTGGTGCACGGCGGCAGTCGCCAGCAGCGCCGGGATCGCCACGCGGTCCGGCCCGATCTGGCGGTCGGAGAGCACGATGATGTTGTAGCCGTTGTTGACGGCCTGCTCGGCACGCTCGCAGAGCCGCGTGAGCATTTCCGGCATGCTTTCGGCGCCACGCGAGACGTCATAAGTAAAGTCCAGCGTCTTGGTGTCGAACAGGTCCTCGACATGGCCGATGGAGCGGATCTTTTCGAGATCACCGTTGGTGAGGATCGGCTGGCGCACTTCCATGCGCTTGGCCTTCGCCGCACCGCCATGGTCGAGAATGTTCGGGCGCGGCCCGATAAAGGAGACGAGGCTCATGACCAGTTCCTCGCGGATCGGGTCGATGGGCGGGTTCGTCACCTGCGCGAAGTTTTGCTTGAAATAGGTGTAGAGCAGCTTGGTCTTGTCGGACATGGCCGAGATCGGCGTATCCGTGCCCATGGAGCCGATCGCCTCCTGCCCCGTCGTCGCCATCGGCGACATCAACAGCTTGGTGTCCTCCTGGGTGTAGCCGAAGGCCTGCTGGCGGTCGCGCAGCGACACATCGCGGCGTAGCGCCCGCGGTTCGACCGGGCCGAGTTCTTCCAGGATGATCTGGGTGTTGCCCAGCCAGTCGCGGTAGGGATGCTTGGAGGCAAGCGCGGACTTCACCTCGTCGTCGGAGATGACGCGCCCCTCTTCCATATCGATAAGCAGCATCTTGCCCGGCTGGAGGCGCCACTTCTTGATGATGCTCTCTTCCTTGACCGGCAGCGTGCCGGCTTCGGAGGCGAGGATGACACGGTCGTCGTCGGTCACCAGATAGCGGGCCGGGCGCAGGCCGTTGCGGTCGAGCATCGCGCCGACCTGCCGGCCATCCGTGAAGGCGACGGCGGCCGGGCCATCCCACGGCTCCATCAGGGCCGCGTGGTATTCGTAGAATGCCTTGCGCTCTGGGCTCATCAGCTGGTTGCCGGACCAGGCTTCCGGGATCAGCATCATCGCCGCATGGGCCATGGAGTAACCGCCGCGCACGAGGAACTCGAGCGCGTTATCAAAACAGGCGGTGTCCGACTGGCCCTCATAGGAGATCGGCCAGAGCTTGGTGATGTCGTCGCCAAAGAGCGGCGAGGAGACGGAGGCCTGGCGGGCCGCCATCCAGTTGACGTTGCCGCGCAGCGTGTTGATTTCGCCGTTGTGGGCGACCATGCGGTAGGGGTGCGCCAGCTTCCAAGACGGGAAGGTGTTGGTGGAAAAGCGCTGATGCACGAGGGCGACGGCCGATTCGAAGCGCGGATCGGCCAGGTCCTTGTAGTAGGCACCCACCTGGTAGGCGAGGAACATGCCCTTGTAGACGATCGTCGTCGATGACAGCGAGACCGGGTAGAAGTTGCTCTCCTCGCCTTCATATTCGTCATAGATGCGGTTGGAGATCACCTTGCGCAGGGTGAAGAGACGACGCTCGAATTCCGCATTGGTCGCGGCTTCGCGGCCGGCGCCGACGAACACCTGGACGTGGCGCGGCTCGGTGGCGGCGATTTCCGGCGCCTTCGAGAGCGAGGCATTGTCGACCGGCACGTCGCGGAAACCGATGAGGACCTGGCCCTCCTCGGCAATGACGTCGCCGATGACCTTCTTGAAATAATCGACGAGCTTTTCGTCCTGCGGCATGAAGATGTGGCCGACGGCATATTCGCCGGCCTTCGGCAGGGTGATGCCCTGTATCGCCATCTCCTCGCGGAAGAAGCGGTCCGGGATCTGCACGAGGATGCCGGCACCGTCACCCATCAGCGGATCGGCGCCGACAGCGCCGCGATGCGTCAGGTTTTCGAGCATGAAGAGCCCGTCCTTGACGATCTGGTGCGATTTCTGGCCCTTCAGGTGTGCGACGAAGCCGACGCCACAGGCATCGTGCTCGTTGCGCGGATCATAAAGGCCCTGCCGTTTCGGCATGCCTGTCGTGGAGGGACGCGTTTTGGCGTCCGTCGCAGTAATCTGCGTCCGGTTCTGCCTAAACCCGTTTGATGGCGTCATGTCCGTCATCGTCGTCCCTCCTTCTAGGCCCGGCATCGTGCGGGCAACCGTTTTCGCCCACGTGGCAGCCGTTTGCCTTGTCGCAAGTACGGCCACGCGAGCGTCTCTTGTATGGACCTGATCCGACCGTAAAAAGACGACGGCCGACCAGACATGTCATCGGGACCGTCAAGGCGGCGGGCTTTTCAGGAGAGAACCTCTCCATCACCCGGCGCCGTGTGCGGCACTCTCTCGCGGTCGCGGGAGGCGCCTGCTCGGTCTCTTGACCGAAATAGGACAGCAACACTGTCCTATTTCATGTGTTCTATGCCAGAAACACCCCAGCCCTGCAAGGCCATCATGCCAAATAATCACCATGTCATGAAGAAAAATTGCCCGCACCGTCGAAGGCTTGAAATTAAATTACGACACTTCGACGTTTTGTTTCCGTTCCTTTCATTCTTCGGGAGGATGGCGCTTTCCGCCGATTCCGGCGATTGATCGCCATCATTTCTCCATTATGGTCCCTCGAAGACCCATTTTCGCATTGGAAACCGCATGTTTTTCGCTTCCGACAACGGGGCAGGCGCCCATCCCGACATCGCAAAGAGCCTGGTCGATGCGGCCGGCGGTTTTGCCTCCGCCTATGGTACCAGTGATCTCGACAAGCGTGTGGAAAAGACGTTTTCCGCAATTTTCGAGCGCGACGTCGCGGTGTTCTTCGTCGGCACCGGCACCGCGGCGAATTCGCTGGCGCTCGCGAGCTTCAACCGCCCCGGCGGGCAAGTTTTCTGCCACCGCGAAGCCCACGTGAATGTCGACGAATGCAACGCCCCGGAATTCTTCGCGACCGGCGCCAAGCTCGTGCCGATCGACGGTCAGGCGGGCAAACTGTCGCCGCAGGCGCTCGCCGCCGCGATCGGCCGCTTCCCGCCGGATTTCGTGCATGGCGGACAGCCGATGGCCGTCACCATAACGCAGGCGACGGAAGCCGGCACCGCCTATACGCTGGACGAAATCGCCGCCCTCTCCGACGTCACGAAGAAGGCCAACCTGCCGCTGCACATGGATGGCGCGCGTTTCGCCAACGCGCTTACCCATCTCGGCACGACGCCGGCAGACATGACCTGGAAACGCGGCGTGGACATCCTGTCCTTCGGCGGCACGAAGAACGGCTGCTGGTGCGCGGAAGCCCTGGTGCTCTTCGATCCGGGTAAGGCACAGCAGATGCATTTCCTGCGCAAGCGCTCGGCCCAGCTCTTCTCAAAATCCCGCTTCATCGCCGCGCAGTTCGACGCCTATTTCCGCGATGGCCTGTGGCTCACCCTCGCCCGCCACTCCAATGGCATGGCCGCCCGCCTCGCGGCCGGCTTCGCCACGTCCGACAAGGCCCGCCTCGCCTGGCCGACCGGCTCGAACGAACTGTTCGCCATCATCCGCAACGATGCGATGAAGGCATTGCAGGACAAGAGCGCCGTCTTCTACGACTGGCCGGCCGGCCCGGACGTGAAGGCCACCATGCGCGACGACGAAACCCTCATCCGCCTCGTCACCAGCTTCGCCACCACCGAAGCGGATGTCGACAATTTTCTCTCGGCACTTTGAGACACAAAAAGTCCGCGCCCTCTCCTCCGTCATGGTCGGGCTTGACCCGACCATCCACCTTCGAAGACGTCGATGGATCCTCGGGTCAAGCCCGAGGATGACGTGGTGGGCGGGGGATCGCCTTGCACACCAAGAAGACCGACAACAAAAAAGGCGGCGCCCTGCGGCACCGCCCTTCTTCATTCCCGAACGAAGCAGAGATTAGCTGGTCTGCGCTTCGATCTGCTTGGCTTCGCGGTTGACGGCTGCAATCTCGATACGGCGCGGCTTGGCGGCTTCCGGGATTTCGCGCAGGAGATCGATGTGGAGAAGTCCGTTCTTCAGCGAAGCGGCGCGCACTTCCACGTGATCGGCGAGTTGGAAGCGGCGCTCGAAGGCGCGCTTGGCAATGCCGCGGTAAAGAAACTGGGTTTCCTCGGCCGCATCGTCCTTCTTCTCGCCCTTGACGGTCAGCGCATGTTCGCGCGCTTCGATCGACAGTTCGCTTTCGTCGAAACCGGCAACCGCCATGGTGATGCGGTAGGTGGTCTCGCCGGTGCGTTCGATGTTGTAGGGCGGATAGCTCGGGGCCTGCTCGGGCTGGCCGAGGCTATCGAGCATGGTGAAGAGACGGTCGAAACCAACGGTGGAACGGTAGAGGGGGGAGAAATCGACGTGACGCATGGTGTCCTCCTTCAGAGCAACGGTTGCGATCTTTCTGAAGGCTGCCCCTGATTTCCAAAGGTGCAGCCCGGTTGACCGGTCCCCGACCCTTTTTGGCGACGGAGACCTCGACGGACCCTTTCGGCGCCCGTGAGGATGAGATGGGAATGCCGTTTTCGCTGTTCAAGGGGGCAAACAACGGGCGAATCAGAACATATTGGCCGTGCGACGGAAGGAAGCTTGAAAATGGCTGTTTTGCAGACGACGCAGTTGACGCTCAGTCCCTGCTGCCCGCGTGACCGCACTGACTTCATGGCGCTTGAACGCGATCCGGAGGTGATGCGCTTTCTCAATGGTGGACACGCCGTAAACCACCGGGAGATCGATCCGAACGCAACGTTCCTTATGCCGAGAGGAACGGAGCCCTATGTCTGGACGGCGCGCCGCACCACGAACGACGCGTTCGTCGGCTGGTTTTGCCTGTGGCCGGAAAGCGAAACCCTCGCCGAACTCGGCTACCGCCTGCATAGGGCGGATTGGGGTCAGGGACTGGCCTCGGAAGGGGCGTCTGCACTTGTCGACTGGGGATTCAGGAACGGTGGATACGAGAAGGTCGTCGCGACCACGATGGCGGTAAACCAGGCGTCGCGCCGCGTGATGGAAAAGATCGGCATGCACTACGCACGCACGGTCTCCGTCGACTGGCCCGATCCCATTCCCGGCAGCGAGCACGGCGAGGTTTGGTATGAGGTGACGCGCGAGCAATGGGTCGGCGGTTAACCGCTCCCCACCTTAGCAGCGATCGTCCCGAATTCTTTACGGATGAACGCCGGATGAACGATGGCTTCGGGCAGCGTTCAGCTTGCCCTTGCTAAAACCGCAGCATCGGAAGCGAAAACTTTCGACGACTGGGGTGTAACGTCCCTTCCTCCCCGGTCAAATTGCGCCGGACTGCATGTGTTGTACCCCCGTGCCGCATGCAGCCGGCTTTTTTCTTTGACGGCTCAAGGGCGAGCGCCTATCCATCAATCATCGACGCCTGCCGAGACCTCATCGCCCGATGGATTCCATCCTGCACGCCACCGCCGACAATCCCGTTCCGGAAAACCACGTCGCGGGTTTCCTGGAAGGTCGCGGCGGCGTGAAAATCCGCTATGCCGTGTTCCGCTCGAAGGAACGCCAGGCGAAGGGCACGGTCGTGCTGCTGCAGGGTCGCAGCGAGTGCATCGAGAAATATTTCGAGACGATCAACGACCTCACCGCCCGCGGCCTCTGGGTCGCGACATTCGACTGGCGCGGCCAGGCCGGTTCCGACCGGCTCATCACCGGCAGCCGGGCGGGCCATGTCGCGCGCTTTGCCGATTACGAGGCAGACCTCTCGCTCTTCCTTGAAAAGATCGTGCTGCCGGACGCCCGCCTGCCCTTCTTCATCGTCGCGCATTCCACCGGCGCGCTCGTCGCACTCTCGCAGGCGCCGGCGCTGGAGAACCGCATCGAGCGCATGGTTCTCGCCGCACCCTTCGTGGCGCTTGCCGGGCAATCGATGAGCCAGCGCAAGATCGCGATCATCGCGCGCCTCGCCTCGCTCACCGGCCTTGGCAACCACACCTTCCGCAAGGGTGATCCGACATTCGATTTCGCCAACAACGTCGTGACGTCCGACGCGCGCCGCTTTGCCCGCAACGCCGCTATCTACGCCGAACATCCCGAGCTTTCGATCAGCTGGCCGAGCGCGCGCTGGCTGAACGAGACCATCGCGACCATGGCCCGCGTGACGCATCAGGACCACCTGACACGCATCCGCATCCCCACGCTGCTGCTGTGCCCGACGGCCGACATCCTCGTCCCGCGCAAGGCAATCGGCAATCTCGCACGCATCTTCCGCGCCGCACGCCTGATCGAGATCGATGGCGCACGCCATGAACTCTTTCAAGAAGCCGACCGGTTCCGCGCGCAGGCGCTTGCCGCAATCGAGGCCTTTATTCCGGGAAGCGACGCCGAGGAAACCGGCCTCGGCGCCTGAGTCGAATCAGCTTCTCAGAAGCGCCATCGCCTCGTCATAGACCTTGCGGCTACCGGCCGCGATGATCTCGCCGCCCATTTCCGCCGGACCGCCATCCCAATTGGTGATGATACCGCCCGCCTGCTCGATGACCGGAATGAGGCCGCCGACGTCATAGGGCTTCAGTCCGCATTCGACCACGAGGTCGATATGGCCGGCGGCGAGCAGCGCGTAGGCGTAGCAATCGCAGCCGTAACGGAAGAGCCGCACCTTGTCCTGCACCGCCTCGTAGCGGGTCTTGGCCGTATCGGTGAAGAGATGCGGTGAGGTAGTGAACATGATCGCGTCCGACAGGCTGTTGCACGGCCGCGTCGAGAGCGTCTTGGTGCCATCCGGCCCGGCATAGTGCGAGACCTTGCCGTCCGCAAAGTAGCGCTCCCCCGTGAAGGGCTGGTCGATCAGGCCCATGATCGCCTCGCCATTGCGGTAGAGCCCGATCAGCGTCCCCCAGACCGGCACGCCGGAAATGAAGGCGCGCGTGCCGTCGATCGGGTCGATGACCCAGACATATTCGCGGTCAAGACCAACCGAACCGTGCTCCTCGCCGAGGATGCCATGGTTGGGAAAATGCTGCTCGATGAGCACGCGGATTGCGGCTTCCGCCGCGCGGTCGCCCTCCGTCACCGGATCGAAGCCGGAGGCCTCCTTGTTGACGACATCGGCACCAACGCGGAAACGCGGCAGGGTTTCTTGCCTTGCAGCATCGGCAAGGCGGTCGAAGAAGGCGCGATCAGGCAGCATGGGGATCTCTCGGAGGAACTGTGGATGCCATTGACATACTGCATCGGCCCGGAAAACGGAACCGCAATGCGTATCGGCACGAAGAAGTACCCGCGTAAGAAAATTGCTTAACGGATCGCAAATTTATTCCGCAGTTGCGCTTGACACTTGTGCAGCGCAACATTACACTTTTCTTACAGTCACTCGTGGCTGTAAATACCCTCCTTGGGTGTTTCCTCCCTAGACTTGAACCGCGCCACAAGCGCGGTTTTTTTTGAGAGGAAACCGGGCCTATTCGGCCGCCAGTGCTCGGTCCGCGGCATAATCTTCCACATGGTCGGAAAAATCCTGCAGGAACGCGGCAATCGCCGTCTGCAGCACCGCGAAATCCGGCTTCTTGGCAAGCGTCGTCTCATCGACGTAGAGGCCGCGGTTCACCTCGATCTGCAGTGCGTGCAGCCCCTTGGCCGGCCGCCCATAGTGCTCGGTGATGAAGCCGCCCGCATAGGGCTTGTTGCGCACGACGGAAAAGCCCATGTCCTCCAGAAGCCGCATCGCGGTGCGCGACAACTCACCCGAGGCGCTGGTGCCGTAGCGGTCTCCGATGATGAAATCCGGCCGCAACCCCGAACCGGACACCCGGATATTGCCGGGCATGGAATGGCAATCGATCAGCACCGAGAAGCCGAAGGCCACATGGGTGCGCACGACAAGCCGACGCAGGCACGCGTGATAGGGCTTGTAGACCGTCTCCACCCGCTCCAGCGCCTCCTCGACGGGGAAACGGTGGCGGTAGATTTCCATGTTTTCCGCCACGACTCGAGGCACCGTGCCGAGCCCGCCGGCGACCCGGATCGAGCTGATATTGGCATAGGACGGAAGAGCACCTTCGAACATGCGCGGATCGAGTTCATAGGGCTCGCGGTTGACGTCGAGCCAGGCGCGCGGGAAATGCGCAATCAACATCGGCGCGCCGAGCGCGGGCGCCACCGAAAACAGCTCATCGACATAATGGTCTTCCGAACGGCGGATGCCGAGCGCATCGAGACGCGACTGATCGAGGAAGCCCTGTGGATAACGCCGCCCGCTGTGTGGCGAGTTGAAGACGAGGGGCACGCTCTGCGAAACCGGCTCCAGCACTTCGAAGTGGCTGTTTTCGCTCAGAGCCTCCGCCATTGCCGTCCTTTACCATGCCTCTAAATCATTACGTCGTTCATGTTGCCAGCGGCCTCACCCCGTGTCCATACTGAGAAACGAGGGATAAGGCCTTGCCATGCCCCATTCACCGGATATTTACCGGAATACGCTCTCTTAACAGAACCGCCCGTTCGCGGGCAGACACCCTTTTAGCAATGGTTCCCGAATTCCATGACCCCCAAGATTCTCCTCGCTGAAGACGACAACGACATGCGCCGCTTTCTGGTGAAGGCGCTCGAAAAGGCGGGCTACCAGGTGCTGTCTTACGACAACGGCGCCAGCGCCTACGACCGGCTTCGCGAAGAACCCTTCTCGCTGCTCCTCACCGATATCGTGATGCCGGAGATGGACGGCATCGAGCTGGCGCGCCGCGCCACCGAGCTCGATCCGGACCTCAAGGTGATGTTCATCACCGGCTTCGCCGCCGTCGCGCTGAACCCGGATTCCAAGGCTCCGAAGGACGCAAAGGTCCTCTCCAAGCCGTTCCACCTGCGTGATCTCGTCGACGAGGTCAACAAGATGCTGGCCGCCTAAGCCCCGGAAAAGACCACAAAATCGGCGCGTAAAAAAAGCTAAAAAAGCCTATTGACGCCGCCAGATGTTTTGTGGTCTATGCGGCTCATCGGATGGGCGTGTAGCTCAGCGGGAGAGCACTACGTTGACATCGTAGGGGTCACAGGTTCAATCCCTGTCACGCCCACCATCCGATCTTCTGATGATTTTGAGAAATCCGCCGTGGCGGATTTTTCCGTTTCTGGGGCCTGGCACGTTGGTGCCTTAGCTACGAGAGGCTGGGACCGGACCAGACTTCACCCCAGTACCTCCCATTCGCCTGCAAGCGCCCCTTGGGGAAAGGTGACCAGACCACGCTCGTTGTAGGTGCGGTCGCCCTCCACAAAGGAGGCGAGGCGGTCGTACAATTCCATCTCATCGGCGCAACAGCCGCACCAAAACAGGACGGTGTGCCCATCCGCTTTCGCGCGTCGTGCGAATGTAGGGCGGTCTTGGCCGGCTCCGCTCTTTGTTAAGATTAACGCGAACTAGATTTGCCGATTCCTTTCCAGCCGCACGCAGAGGCGCTAGTGCTTCGGCCAGGCGCTTGCTTTAAAAGGATCGGCGGACCATGTCTCGCATCGTAACAGGGACCCAGCTCAACGATACCGTGTACGGTACCGACTTGAACGAGACCTATATGGCGCTTGCCGGCGACGACAAGCTTGTCGTCAGCGGCGGTAACGACTCCATGTATGGCGGCGCGGGGTGGGACACCCTCTCCTATTTCCATTACACGGGCAGCGTGAGCGTGATGCTGAACGGAGAGGGCAAGGGCGTCGCGAAGGGCTCGCTCGGCGACGTCAAAAGCCTCTACTCGATCGAAGCCGTGATCCTGAGCAACAGCAACGACATCGCGCGCGGCGATGCCGGCGCCAACACGTTCTTCGGGCGCGACGGCGACGACAGATTCATCTTCAGCGCGGGCGAAGACACCTTCTACGGTGACGGGGGCTGGGACACCCTCGACTACTTCGACTACAAGGGCAACGCGGTTATAACGCTCAAGGGAGCGGCCGCAGGTACCGCGAAAGGCTCGCTCGGCGATACTCAGCATCTGTACTCTATTGAAGCCGTAATCCTCGGCGCGGGCAACGACGTCCTTCGCGGCGATGCCGGTGCCAATGTCGTCTGGGGTAACGGTGGCAACGACAACCTCAATGGAGGAGCCGGTGCGGACAAGCTTTCCGGCGGCGCCGGCGCCGATAAGTTGGTCGGCGGGCTTGGCGCCGACCAGTTCGTCTTCTCCAACCTTAGCGATTCAACCCTCGCCGCGTCCGGTCGGGACTTCATCGTCGACTTCAATCGCAGCCAGGGCGACAAGATCGACCTGGCGGCCATCGATGCCAATACGAAGATTGCCGGCAACCAGGCCTTCACATTTGTCGGCGAAAAGGCCTTCAGCAACAAGGCCGGTGAACTGCGCTACACCAATACCAATGGCGATACCTATCTCCACGGTGACGCCAACGGTGACGGCAAGATCGATTTCTCAGTTTGGCTCGACACGACGATCGAGTTTGTCAAAGGCGATTTCATTCTGTGATCTGCAGAGCGGGCGAGGCGTCCTCAAACGCTCTGCCCTCGCTTACCCCCAGTCCGGTAAGTGGCCGCCTATCTCTGGACAATCCTCATGCCCCGGACTTGCGTCACACTTTCGGTGGCGGCGCGCTGCAGGTCGGCGCATTGAGTGCGCTTTTCTCCTTTCGGCTTAGTTGTCCGACGTTTCGGCCCACTCCTTCACAACCGCCTCACCGACCAGACCGCGGGCAAGATCGATATGGGTCTGCGCCGCGGCGTGATCACCCAACCGGCGATAGCATCTGGCCATCGTCAGCGCAGGCAGTGGACGTTTGTGGGAAGAGCACCAGTCGAGCGCCAGCTTTGCAACGGAAATGCTTTTCTCGTATGCGCCGACATCATAGAGAGCCGCGCCAAAGCCGCTCTTGATCCAGTAATAGATATCGGCGCCCGGCAAGTGGGCATCCACGTAGTCCGAGGCGGCCTTCCAATGCTCGGCCGCCTCTGCATAGCGTTCGTCGGCGCCCGCCTCGATCCCCTTCTGCGCCAGAGCGAGAGCCTCGGCCTCCCTTGGATTTTCCGGCTGTTTGCGCGCCATGCTGCGCTCCTTCGGCTATTTTCGCACCGCAGCAGGTGGCTCGGCGGAAAGACACATATGCCGTGCAGGAAACAGTTGACGGCGGTGGGTGTTTTGCGCTCAAATGATGGCTGGTTCAAGTCGATCCTTGCGCCGGGAAACGATGCCAACCATGTGAAAAGGCATTCGAATTCGCCAGCGAATGCGTATGCTGCGAATACTCCCCATCGCACGATTACCCCTGGAATACGTAAAGTGTTTATTGCCTGGCTATGCTTGTAGCGCTCTACCGCAGCGCGAGAGATAGCGCACCCCGTTGGAGGACGGGACAGGTAGGGTCGACGTGATAGGAGGAGTATCCATGAACGACGCATCCAGCATACATCCGGTGGACGAGAAGCTGCCCGTCGGCAGGCTCGCAACGCTGGGCATTCAACATGTTCTCGTCATGTATGGCGGCGCCGTCGCGGTGCCGCTGATCGTCGGGCGGGCCTTGCAGCTCAGCCCGCAGGACGTCGCATTCCTGATTTCCGCCGACCTTTTCGTCTGCGGTCTCGTCACGATCATCCAGTCGCTGGGCGTCGGCCGCCATGTCGGCATCCGGCTGCCCGTCATGATGGGCGTCACCTTCGCCTCGGTCGGCCCGATGGTTTCGATGGCCACCATGGCCCCCGGCCAGGAGGGCGCCCGCATGATCTTTGGCGCCATCATAGGGGCCGGTTTCCTGGCGCTATTGATCGCGCCGCTGATGGGTCGGCTGCTCCGCTTCTTCCCGCCCGTCGTGACCGGCACGATCATCCTCGTCATCGGCGTGTCGCTGATGCGCGTCGGCATCAACTGGACCTTCGGCAACCCCTTCGGCCCGACAGCCCCCAAGCTGATCAACCCGACGCATGCCGAGTGGCTGGCCCAGATGAAGACGCTCGCCGAGAGCGGTGGCCCGGCGGTTCCGGACGGCTTCGCCATCGCGCCGACCGTCTCCAACCCGGTCTATGCCGAACCGAGCCACATCGCGCTATCGGCGCTGGTGCTCGTCTCCATCCTGCTCATCGCCCGCTTCGGTCGCGGCCTGATCAGCAACATCGCGGTGCTCGCCGGCGTCATCATCGGCTGCCTTGCCGCATCCGTGCTCGGCATGATGCATTTCGACCGCGTTGGCGATGCCGGCTGGTTCGCTGTCGTCACGCCCTTCCGCTTCGGGGTGCCGATCTTCGATCCGGTGCTGATCGCCACCATGACGCTGGTGATGATCGTCGTGATGATCGAATCGACCGGCA
Source organism: Shinella sp. GW821-FHT11G07 (assembly GCF_058808115.1). Lineage (NCBI taxonomy): Bacteria > Pseudomonadati > Pseudomonadota > Alphaproteobacteria > Hyphomicrobiales > Rhizobiaceae > Shinella > Shinella sp. GW821-FHT11G07. The sequence goes on along the minus strand of NZ_JBXARJ010000004.1, from coordinate 286,918 downwards.
TGTTCCTCGCGCTTGGTGAAATCACCGACAAGCCGGTGTCCCAGCGGCAGTTGACCGCCGGCCTGCGCGTCGATGGCATCGGCACGATGATCGGCGGCCTGTTCAACACCTTCCCCTATACCAGCTTCTCGCAGAATGTCGGTCTCGTCGGCGTCACCGGCGTCAAGAGCCGCTACGTGTGTGTCGCTGCCGGCGTGATCATGATCGCGCTCGGCCTCATCCCGAAGATGGGTGCGCTGGTCGAAGCCGTGCCGACCTTCGTGCTCGGCGGTGCGGGTCTGGTGATGTTCGGCATGGTCGCGGCAACGGGTGTGCGCATTCTTGCGAATGTCGATTTCAAGTCGTCGCGCAACAACCTCTTCGTGGTTGCCGTGTCGGTCGGCTTCGGCCTCATCCCGTTGCTCGCACCGAACTACCTGATGTGGATGCCGCATGCGATCCATCCCATCATCGAATCGGGCATCGTGCTCGCCTCGATTGCCGCAGTGCTGCTGAATGCCTTCTTCAACGGCACGAGCTTCGCGCAATCCGACGCCGTCGAAGCCGCACGCCTGGCCGACTCGCACTGAGCCTACGGCTTTCAAACAAACCCGGCTTGCAGATCGCAAGCCGGGTTTTTCCGTGAACAATGTCTGCTCCGGCATTTTCCTGCGGCCGCTTCCAAGGCATAGCAGGGACATGGCAGTTAGAGCGCCAGGAAATGGCGGCTTCGGGAGCTTTCATGGTCGGCATATGGAATTGGCGCGAGGCCCTCGTTCTGGCCGTCACCCTGTGGACGGCGCTTTCCATCAACGACATCCTGATGCTGCCCGGCGGCCTGCCGATCATCGTGCCCGGTTGGTTGAGCTGCATTCTGCTCGCCCTCGTCCTGGCAAGGCTGCTCCACCATCTTCAAACCCTGCCGAAGAAGCTGGCCATCGGCTTCGGCATTCTCGCCGTCCTCGTTGCCGCTGTCAGCCAGGCCGTGTTCGATATCGCGGTGATCATGATGGTCGGCCCGCATGCATTGCCGGGCGGCCTGAGCGTGCCGGGCTTTGCCCTCGCCGATACATGGGGCAAGGCCATTCTGCAGTTCCGCTTCAGCTTCATATGGAATGCCATCGTTTTCGGCTTCTATGTGGCGGCGCTCTCGCTGCTCAATGCGCAGCGCCGCAAGCTGGATGCGGAATTGCGGGCGCTGCGTTACGAACTCAATCCGCATTTCCTCTTCAACACGCTGAATTCCATTGCCGGCCTGATCGAGGAAGGATCGGGCGGGCGGGCGGACCGCATGGTGCTGTCGCTCTCGCGTTTCCTGCACACGACACTCTCGCTCGATCCGTTGCATGACGTGCCACTGGCAGAAGAGATCGCCCTTCAGCGCGACTACCTCGAAATCGAGCATGAGCGGTTCGCCGACCGCATGGCCTTCGACATCCGCCTTCCGGCAGATCTCGGGCCGGCGCTTGTTCCCAACCTCATCCTTCAGCCGCTGATCGAGAACGCGGTCAAGCATGGCGTTGCTCCCGCGCGAAAGCGCGTCACCATCGTGCTGGAAGCGAAACGGGAGGGGGATCGGCTGGTGCTGAGCGTCGAAAACGATCTGCCGGACGCGCAGGGAGCGCGCAAGCCGGCCGGCATGGGCGTCGGTCTCCGGAATATCAGCGACCGGCTGCAAGCGCGTTTCGGCAGCCGGTGGTGCTTCTCGTCAGGTCCGGTGGATGGGGGCCGCTACCAGGCCGTCATCACGTTGCCGTTCCGGACGGCCTGAAGGCCTGCGGGCCTCCAGGCGGATCGCAAGCCGCTATCGGCTCAGTTCAGCGGAACACTCAGGCCGCCACCGGAGACCGGCGGACGGGCATAGGTCGTGTTGCTGCTGGCCCCAGTCGTGTTGCAACCCGCAAGGGTCAGAACCGCAAATGCGACGACGACGAAACCGGAAATGGGACGCATGGACCTCTCCTTTATGGTGTGCCCGTAACACATAGGCATGCGGGATGATTCCGTCCACCACGACGCGAATAGAAAAGCCCGGCGCCATGCCGGGCTTCTGCAAATCTACCACTCGGCGACGCTGCCATCCTCGTGACGCCAGACGGGATTGCGCCAGCGATGGCCTTCCTTGGCCCGCTCGATGACATATTGCTCGTCCACCTCGATGCCGAGACCTGGCCCCTGCGGGATCGACACGAAGCCATCCGCATAGTGGAACACCTCCTTGTTCGAGATGTAGTCGAGGATGTCGTTGCCCTTGTTATAGTGGATGCCGAGGCTCTGCTCCTGGATGAAGGCATTGTGCGAGACGGCATCGATCTGCAGGCAGGCGGCAAGCGCGATCGGTCCCAGCGGGCAATGCGGCGCCAGTGCCACGTCGTAGGCCTCCGCCATCGCCGCGATCTTGCGGCATTCCGTGATGCCGCCGGCATGGCTGAGGTCCGGCTGGAGGATATCGACATAGCCGTCCGACAGGACCGACTTGAAGTCCCAGCGCGAGTAGAGGCGTTCACCCAACGCGATCGGCGTCGAGCAATGGTTGGCGATTTCCTTCAGCGCCTCACGGTTTTCGGACAGCACCGGCTCCTCGATGAAGAGCAGCTTGAACTGCTCGAGTTCCTTCGCCAGCACCTTGGCCATCGGCCGGTGCACGCGGCCGTGGAAATCGACGCCGATGCCGATATAGGGGCCGATCGCCTCGCGGATCGTCGCGATGGTCTCGACCGCCTTTTCCACCTTGTCCCAGGTGTCGACGATCTGCATTTCCTCGCAGCCGTTGAGCTTGATGGCCTTGAAGCCGCGGGCGACGACCTCCTTGGCATTGTTGGCGACGTCGGCCGGCCGGTCGCCGCCGATCCAGGAATAGACCTTGATCTTGTCACGCACCTGGCCACCGAGCAGCGCATGGACCGGCTGGCCATAGGCCTTGCCCTTGATGTCCCACAACGCCTGGTCGATGCCGGCGATCGCCGACATGTGCACGGCTCCGCCGCGGTAGAAGCCGGCGCGGTACATGACCTGCCAATGGTCCTCGATCAGCAACGGATCCTTGCCGACAAGGTAGTCCGACAGTTCATGCACGGCCGCTTCCACGGTCAGCGCACGCCCCTCCACCACCGGCTCGCCCCAGCCGACGATGCCCTCGTCCGTCTCTATCTTCAGGAACATCCACCGCGGCGGCACGATGTAGGTCGTCAGCTTGGTGATCTTCATGTCGTTTCATCCCTCGTCGGTTTGTCTTCCGTCACGGGCTTTTCGCCCGCGGAGTTCATCAGCCGGCCCTGCCAATCAGGCCGGAAAGATCACGCGCGGCGAGATCGAGAATGTTGCGCGAGCACGTCTCTGCCCGCGTGGCGTCCCGCATGCGCAGCGCATCGACCAGCTCGCGGTGCACGCCCAACGCCTCGTCGCGTTTCCCAGAGGCCCGATTGGAAGCGTGCAGCGCATGGGAAAGGGCCGCATGAATGATCGAGGAGAGCTGGTGAAACACTTTGTTGTGGCTCGCCTTGAGGAGGGTCTCGTGAAAGCGGGTGTCCGCCGCGGTGAAGGCCTCCAGATCGCCTTCCGCGTCTCCCATTTCGTCGCAGGCCCGTTCGAGGTCGGCGATTTCCTGTGCCGTCGCGCGGGACGCAGCAAGAAAGGCAGCCGCAGGCTCCACCGTGCGGCGCGCCTCCAGGATCGAGCTTAAAAGCTCTGTCGACAGCACGTCCGGCCCCATCCATTCGAGAATCTGCGCGTCGAGCACGTTCCATTCGGACCGGTCCAGGACGAGCGTTCCGACGCGGGGCCGGCCATGCACAAGGCCTTTTGTCTCCAGCACCTTCAGGGATTCGCGAATGACGGTGCGGCTGACGCCATAGGTCTCACAAAGGTCGCTCTCGCGCGGCAAAACCGTGCCCGGCGGAAAACGCCCGCCGCAAATGTCCGCGCCGATCGCCGCCGTCACGTTGCGGCGCACACGCGGGCGACGCGATTGCGGCCGCTGCGCCTGTCTCTTTGCCTTGTCCGCCACGCCATCCCCATCGGCTGGTGTTAATCATCGTACAATTACAAGCAAATCATATGACAAATTGATGGCGAAGACCATGACCCACCCCGCTCATTCGGCCATTATTCGCATTATTGACTTTTGCTGACAAAGTGCATAATGCACCAAACCCAACCGCAGGAGCCGCCATGCTCGCCGAACTCCCCGCCGTGCTCGTCCTCAACGCGAAAGACAATGTCGGGGTCGTGCCCGCCAATATCGATGCCGGCCGGGCGCTGGTGAACGGTGTCGCGGCGATCGAGCGCATTCCGCGCGGCCACAAGGTGGCGATCGCACCGATCGCGGAAGGCGCGGCGGTCCTGAAATACGGCCAGATCATCGGCTATGCGACGAAGGCGATCCGCCCCGGCGAACATGTGCACCTGCAAAACCTCGCCATTCTCGATGTGGCGCTGAAACACGAATTCTGCATCGACAACGCCCCGCCCGTGATGGTGCCGGAAGCCGAGCGCCGCACCTTCGATGGCTATGATCGCGGCAATGGCCGCATCGGCACGCGCAACTATATCGGCATCCTCTCGACGGTGAACTGTTCCGCCACGGTCTCGCGCTACGTTGCCGAGCATTATGTCCGCAAATTCCGCGAGACCGGCCACGACAATATCGACGGCGTGGTGGCGCTCACCTATGGTGGCGGCTGCGCGCTGAACCTCAAATCCGAGGGCGGGCGCATCCTCACCCGCACCTTCAAGGGCTATGCCCGCAACCCGAATTTCGGCGGCATCCTGATGATCGGCCTCGGCTGCGAAACCTTTCAATACGGCCCGCTGGTCGAGGAAGCCGGGCTGGAGGAAGGAAAAACCTTCCGCAAGATGATGATCCAGGAACAGGGCGGCACCCGCAAGACCATCGAGGCCGCGTGTGCGATGATCGACGACATGCTGCCGGATGTCGGCCGCATCCGCCGCACCCCGCTGCCCGTCTCCGGCATCAAGCTGGCGCTTGAATGCGGCGGCTCGGACGGCTATTCCGGCATTTCCGCCAACCCCGCACTCGGCATCGCCTCCGACCTTCTCGTGCAGGAAGGCGCCACCACCGTGCTGTCCGAAACACCGGAAATCTATGGCGCCGAGCATCTTCTCACCCGACGCGCCGCCCGTCCGGCGGTCGCGGAAAAACTGCTCGCCCGCATCGACTGGTGGCGGGACTACACGGCGAAAAACGATGCCGAACTCAACAACAACCCCTCCTTCGGCAACAAGGCGGGCGGGCTCACGACCATTCTGGAAAAGTCGCTCGGCGCCGTCGCCAAGGGGGGCTCGATGCCGCTCAACGCCGTCTATGAATATGCCGAAGAGGTGACGGAGCCCGGCTTCGTCTTCATGGATACGCCCGGCTACGACCCGGCCGCCGTGACCGGCCAGATCGCCGGCGGCTGTAACCTCGTCGCCTTCACCACCGGCCGCGGCTCGGTTTCCGGCTACAAGCCGGCACCCTGCATCAAGATCGCCACCAACACGCCGATGTACGAGCACATCAAGGAAGACATGGACATCAATTGCGGCACGATCGTCGACGGCACGGAGACGATCGAACAGGCCGGTCGCCGCATCTTCGAATTCGTCATCGCGACCGCCTCCGGCCGCAAGACCGCAAGCGAAGCCTTCGACTACGGCGACAACGAATTCGTGCCCTGGCAGATCGGCGCAATTACCTGACCGTCAGGCGTGCATCAGGATATTGACAAGCGTGCCGGCCGGATCACGCACGAAAAACCGCCGTACGCCCCAGGGCTCGTCCGTCGGCCCGTATTCGATCGCATACCCGGCCGCGAGCACGGCACGATGAACGGCGTCCACGTCATCCACCTCGATCGACAGCCCCGGCACCGGCGTGTCCGCGCCGCCTTCGGAGGCGAAGCTCACCTGCAAGGGCATCGTACTGCCCGCGACCCCATAGGTGGCGATCCAGCCGTGATCCATCAGCAGGTCCAGCCCGAGAATATCCTTGTAGAACCGCGCGACCGCCGCAGGCTCGGCCGTTTCGATGTTCGCGACAATGCGTTTGACTTTCATTCCAATCTCCTCAGCGCGAGGCGGGTGCCGCATAGACCGGCATCTCCGGCCGGTGCGCGTCGCGCAGTTCCGCGACGCGTGCGATGACCTTGGGTAGCGAAACGGTGATGTGGTGGCGCAGCGTCTCGGCCGCGCGCGCGCTATCGTCCACGTCCAGCGCCCGGAACACCGCCAGGTGCTCGGCGATGAACGGCTCGTCGGCGGGCATGCGGTGCGAGACGCCGATGATATGCTTGCTGACATTGAGCATGAAGCGCGCACGGCGCAGCGCGATCAGCAGCTCCCGGTTCGGGCAATAGCCGAGGCAGGTGATGTGCAGGTCGGTTTCGAGATCGTCCATCGCCTCGACGGAAAGGCCGGGATAGACGGCGAGCGCCTCTTCCAGCCGATGCGTCATGGCGTGCCGCTCGGCGGGCGGGATGAAGGGTGCTGCCCTGTTCAACGCCATCGGCTCCAGCGCCACGCGGATATCATGCAGGTCGCGCATGCGGCTCTCGTCGAGCGGCACCAGCGTCCAGCGCATGCGCTCGTCCTTTTCCATGATGCCGAGCGCTTCGAGCCGGGTCAGCGCATCGCGCGCCACCTGCCGGCCGACGCCGCGCGCACGCGCCAGTTCCACCTCGTTGATCCTATGTCGCCCGAAGACCGAGAGGTGCACCAGTTCCCGCTCCAGGCTCTCGTAGATCGCCTCCCAGGCCGGCGCCTTGCGCAGGCCCGGCGCCTCCTCGTCGAGGCCGAGCATGTCCGGCGTCAACGCCACGCGTTTCGGCCCGCTGCGCCCCTGCCCCACCAGAAAACCGCGCCCGTCGAACCGCCGGATCTGACCGGCCGTTTCGAGAAGTGCAAAAGCCTGGCGAACGGGTGTGCGCGTCGAGGCGAAGACGGTCGCGACCGGCCCTTCGAGCAGCAGCGCACCCTTGGGCAGCCGGCCCGAGGAGATGGCATCTGCCAGCACATCGCGAATACGCAGATAAAGCGGGCTCTTGTCGAGCGCCGCCTCGGGGCTTTCCGCGCCCGCTTCTGCCAAAACCTGACCCGTGCCGTTCATGGCGCGGACCATGGCATGAATGCCTTGTGCCGACAACGGTCATGTCCGGCACCGATCGTCGGCAAGGAAATTGCGCCGCAGCGTCAAAAAATCGTCATTCCTTTCGTGACGCCGGAGGCATTTTGCGCTAGGGAAACCCTTCCAAGGCTCGCAATCCGGCCCTCCAAGGGCCATATGCGAACCATGTCCGATGTCAAGGAATAGACCCATGCCTGCATATCGCTCCCGAACCACCACTCACGGCCGCAACATGGCCGGTGCCCGCGGCCTCTGGCGCGCGACCGGCATGAAGGATTCGGATTTCGGCAAGCCGATTATTGCGGTGGTGAACTCCTTTACGCAGTTCGTGCCCGGCCACGTGCATCTGAAGGACCTCGGTCAGCTCGTCGCGCGCGAAATCGAGGCTGCCGGCGGCGTCGCCAAGGAATTCAACACGATCGCCGTCGACGACGGCATCGCCATGGGCCATGACGGCATGCTGTACTCGCTGCCGTCGCGCGAGATCATCGCCGACTCGGTCGAGTACATGGTCAATGCGCATTGCGCCGACGCCATGGTCTGCATCTCGAACTGCGACAAGATCACCCCCGGCATGCTGAATGCTGCCATGCGCCTCAACATCCCGTCGGTCTTCGTCTCCGGCGGCCCGATGGAAGCCGGCAAGGTCGTGCTGCACGGCAAGACGCACGCGCTCGACCTCGTCGACGCCATGGTCGCTGCGGCGGATGACAAGATTTCCGACGAGGACGTCGCCGTCATCGAGCGCTCCGCCTGCCCGACCTGCGGCTCCTGCTCCGGCATGTTCACCGCCAACTCGATGAACTGTCTGACCGAAGCCCTCGGCCTGTCGCTGCCGGGCAACGGCTCGACGCTGGCGACGCATGCCGACCGCAAGCGCCTCTTCGTCGAAGCCGGCCACCTGATCGTCGATCTCGCCCGCCGCTACTACGAGCAGGAAGACGACAGCATCCTGCCGCGCTCGGTTGCCAACAAGCGCGCCTTCGAAAACGCCATGTCGCTCGACGTCGCCATGGGCGGCTCGACCAACACGGTGCTGCACATCCTCGCAGCCGCCTATGAAGGCGGCATCGATTTCGACCTTGATGACATCGACCAGCTGTCGCGCCGGGTGCCGTGCCTCTCCAAGGTCGCGCCCGCCAAGCAGGACGTGCACATGGAAGACGTGCACCGTGCCGGCGGCATCATGCGCATCCTCGGCGAACTCGACCGCGGCGGCCTCATCCACCGCGACACGCCGACCGTGCATGCCGAAACGCTCGGCCATGCGATCGATCGCTGGGACATCACCCGCACGACCAGCGAGACGGTGCGCACTTTCTTCCGCGCGGCACCGGGCGGCATCCCGACCCAGGTCGCCTTCAGCCAGTCGGCGCGCTGGGACGAGCTGGATACGGACGGCGAAAACGGCGTCATCCGCTCCGTCGAACACCCGTTCTCGAAGGATGGCGGCCTCGCCGTTCTGTCCGGTAACATCGCGCTCGACGGCTGCATCGTGAAGACGGCCGGCGTCGATGAATCGATCCTGAAGTTCTCCGGTCCGGCCGTCGTCTTCGAAAGCCAGGACGCAGCGGTCAAGGGCATCCTCAGCAACGAGGTGAAGGCCGGCGACGTCGTCGTTATCCGCTACGAAGGCCCGAAGGGCGGCCCCGGCATGCAGGAAATGCTCTATCCGACGAGCTACCTGAAGTCGAAGGGTCTCGGAAAGGCCTGCGCGCTCGTCACCGATGGCCGCTTCTCCGGCGGCACCTCGGGCCTGTCGATCGGCCACGCCTCGCCGGAAGCGGCGCAGGGCGGCACCATTGGCCTGGTACGCGACGGCGACCTGATCGAGATCGACATCCCGAACCGCACGATCAACCTCGCCGTTTCCGAGGAAGAACTGGCAAGCCGCCGCGCCGAACAGGACAAGCTCGGCTGGAAGCCGGCCGCCCCCCGCAAGCGCAATGTCACGACGGCGCTGAAGGCCTATGCCGCCTTCGCCGCCAGCGCCGACAAGGGCGCCGTGCGCATCCTGCCGGAATAAATATTTGCCGGGCGCGGAACATGTTTCGCGCCCGGCCTCACGTCAGAGGTGCCGCGTCTCGGCCGGCGTGTTCCACCAGGCATCGTTCCGCCCATCGAAATACTGGATCGGCAGGGCCGCCAGTTCGCTGTGCTCGATATCGTCGAGACACGCGACATTGATCGAGACATAGGCGCCGCCAATCGCCTCGACATAACCCCGACCGAATGGCGACACGCCGCAGTTCTTGCAGAAATGATGGTGCCCGCTCATCGTGTTGAACTGGTAATCGCCGAGGTCGGCCTCATCGCATTGCAGGCGAAAGGCCTCCGGCTTGATCTGGGCGCCCCAATAGCGCTTCTTCGAGCAGATCGAGCAATTGCACCGCCCCGTGCCGGCGGAGAGGTCGATATCGGCCTCGTACCGGATTTTCCCGCAATGGCAGCTTCCCTTATAGGTCTTCAACATAATGCTCTCCTCGCTTGCGTCCGTCGGCCTAAAATGACAATTTGCTGTCAAATTCACCCTTGCAGAATGACAGTATGTTGTCAATATGAATCCTGACCGCACCCCCTCTGGCGACGCTTTCGCCGCCTTCGCCATCTCCGTCCTGCGTCTTGCTGGACACTTGCAGACGGCCGGTGATGCACTGGCCAAGCCCGCCGGCCAGACCAGTGCGCGCTGGCAGGTACTCGCCGCCGCCGACCATGCACCGATGTCGGTGGCTGATGCCGGCCGGGCGCTCGGCATGACGCGGCAGGGCGTGCAGCGGGTCGCCGACCTGCTCGAAAAGGACGGGCTGATCCTCTATGCGGAAAACCCCGCCCACCAGCGCGCCAAGCTGATGGTGCTGACCGACGCAGGCAAGGCGACGCTCGACGCCATCAAGGCCCGCCAGGCCGTCTGGGCCAATGCACTGGGCGAACTCTTCGATAAAAAGCAGCTCCGCGAAGCAACCGAGACCGTCATCACGGCGTTACAGGCCGTTGAGAAACAGTCCGTGCCGAACGACTGAAACCGGTCGACGCTTTGACACGGACCATGAATGTTGATACCAACTTATTTGTCGAAAGCCCGTGAAAGAGGAGTTCCGAGCATGAGACCGAACCATGAAATAGTATCCCAGGAACAATGGCTCGCCGCCCGCAAGGCCCTGCTGGCCTTGGAAAAGGAAGAGACCAAGCTGCGCGACAAGGTGCGCGCCGAACGCCTCACCCTGCCCTGGGTCAAGGTGGAGAAGGATTACACCTTCGACACGCCCGATGGCCGCAAGACGCTGGCAGAGCTGTTCGACGGCCGCAGCCAGCTCATCGTCTACCATTTCATGTATGGCCCCGACTGGGATGCCGGCTGCCCCGGCTGCTCCTTCATGGGCGACCATATCGATGGCATGCTGCCGCATCTCAACAATCACGACGTGACGATGATCGCCGTCGCCCGCGCGCCGCTGGACAAGCTTCTGGCCTACAAAAAGCGTATGGACTGGGAATTCCCCTGGGTCTCGTCCTTCGGCAGCGACTTCAATTTCGACTACCATGTCTCCTTCACCAAGGAGGAGCTGGCCGGCGGCAAGGTCATGTACAATTACCGCGAGACCGACGCAGCCGATGCGCATGACGAACTTCCCGGCCTTAGCGCCTTCTTCAAGGACGAAGACGGCACCGTCTACCACACCTATTCCGACTATGCCCGTGGCGGCGAAGAAGCCCTCGGCACCCTGATGATCCTCGACCGCGCACCAAAAGGCCGCAACGAGACCGGCACGCTGAGCTTCGTCAAGCGCAAGGACGAATATGCCGATGCGCCGAAGGCCCATTCCTGCTGCGACTGATCGATAGAGATCGACCTCCGCCGCAAAAAAAGAACAGAAGGGAAGACGTATGCACAAGGATTATGGCAAGTTCTGCTGGTACGAACTGATGACGACGGATGTTCCCGCCGCCGAACGCTTCTACGCATCGGTCGTCGGCTGGTCGATGCATGATTCCGGCATGCCGGGCATGAACTATACGCTCGCCTACATCGGCGAGACACAGGCTGCCGGTATCGCCGAGCTTCCGCAGGAAGCCAAGGGGATGCCGCCCGCCTGGATGGGCTACATCTTCACGGACCGGATCGAGGACACCGTGAAGGACATTGCCGCGAATGGCGGCAGGATCATGCGCGCGCCGGACGACATTCCGGGCGTTGGACGCTTTGCCGTCGTGGCCGATCCGCACGGCGCGGTCTTCTCGCTCTTCACCACCGAGGATGAAGGCCCCGCCCAGCCCGGCATGATGGAACCCGGCCGTGTCGGCTGGAACGAGCTGATGGCCGGCGACCTCGACGCTGCCTGGGGCTTCTACGCGAAAACCTTCGGCTGGACCAAGGACAAGGCAATCGACATGTCGGACGCCGGCATGGGCACCTACCAGACCTTTGCCGCAGGCGGCGGGAACGCGATCGGCGGCATGATGACGAACCCGCCCGGTTCGCCCGTCCCGCCCTGCTGGGGTTATTATTTCGTCGTCGAGGGCCTCGATGCCGCCGGAGCGCGGGTCACGGACGGCGGCGGCAGCATCATGATGGAGCCGATGGAAGTTCCCGGCGGCGCCTGGATCCTAAATTGCCTCGATCCGCAGGGCGCGTATTTCTCGCTGGTCTCCATGACCCGCTAGAACCTGTGCCCAAGTGGAGCGGCCCTGGCCGCTCCGCGCAGCTTTCACAAAACCGTCACAGACCCGTCATGACCGATGGTCATATTGACGATGGTCAGAACCGGGCGTCGCCCCGGCCGCAGGATGCGCTTTCTGGCAGCCGCTATCGGCATGATCTGTAGCTGCGTATTTTTTTAGAAATCACCCCCATGCGTCTTTCCATAAAGCTTTCGCTTGCAGCCCTGCTGCTGGCCGTCATTGCCATTTCCGCAACCAGCGTCGCGAGCCTTTACCTCAGCGCCAGCCAGTCGACCGAGGCGGCCGTGACAAAGCTTGAAACGCTGGCCGACGGCCGGCGCAACGAACTCGCGCAATATCTGCAATCGATCGTCAAGGAAACACGTGACCTCGCGGGCCAGAAGGTCGTCGCCAAGGCGCTCGATGACCTGTCCGGCGCCTTCGGTGCCATCGAGGGTGATCGCGCGGGCGAGTTGCAGCGTCGCTATGGTGGCAAGGCCGAGCTGAAATCCGCCGAGACCGACAAATTCGACCAGTTGCACGGCCGCTACCACGGCTTCTTCCAGCGCAATGCAGAGGCGCAGGGTTTCGACGACATGCTGCTCGTCAATCTCAGCGGCGACATCGTCTATGCTCTGAAAAAACACGATGATTTCGGCGCAAACCTGACGAGCGATGCGCGGTTCGCTGAGACCGGCCTTGCCAAGGTCTTTGCCGAAGCGGCGCCCAGCACGGAAACCGCCATCGTCGCCTTTAGTGACTACCAGCCCTATGCCCCGGCCGGTCGCGCCACGGCCTTCCTCGCGACCCCTGTCTCTTCCGTCGCCGGCAAGATCGGCGTGCTCGTCGTGGCGCTGCCGACAGAACGCATCGCCGCCAAATTGAACAATCCGGTCGGCCTCGGAGAGACCGGAGAAGCCATGCTGCTGAATGCCGACGGTTATCTCCTCACCCGTCCCTCGCATGGCGCGGATGCCGATGTGCTCACGATGCGTATCGCGCCGGAGCTTCTCATTCCCGGCGACGGCGCGGCGATCGCCCAAGCGACCCTGCCCGATCATCGTGGCCGCGAGGTCAAGCTTGCCGCTGCCAGTTTCGATTTCCTCGGCCGCACCTGGACCATCGCCGCCGTCATGGCGTCGAGCGAAGTCTTCGCCGGCCTCACGCGCCTCATCAACTGGACGCTGCTCATTTCGCTCTGCGTGCTCGCGGTAACGGCGGCCGTCGGCTTCCTCTTTGCCAATCGCCTGTCGCGCCCGATCACCGCCCTTGTCTCGGACATGAACCGGCTGGCGAGCGGCGACACGACGATTGCCTGCAACGGCGAAAGCCGTCGCGACGAGATCGGCGACATGGCGCGTTCCGTGCTGGTCTTCCGGGATGCCGCAATCGAGAAGGAACGCCTTCAGCGCGAAACGGCGACGATGCGTGAGGAAGCCGATAGCGAACGGGCGGCGCGCGATGCGGCCAAACAGGCACATGACGCCGAAACGGAAGAGACCGTAACTCGCCTCGCCGAGGCGCTACAGCACCTTGCGCGCGGCGACCTGACACAACGCATCGACACCCCCTTCATCCCCTCGCTCGACCGGATCCGCACGGACTACAATGCCTCCATCGAGCGGCTCGCCGAGGCGATGACGACGGTTCGCATCAACACGCACCGCATCCGCGACGATTCCAGCGAAATGCAGGAAGCGCTCGTCCAGCTCTCCAGCCGCACCGAGCGGCAGGCAGCGTCGCTTGGCGAGGCCGCGACGGCGCTTGCGGAAATGACGCAGGCCGTGCAATCCGCCGCCGAGCGCACGACGACCGCCGAGCGCCTCGCCTCGGACACCAAGAAGAGTTCGGCGGCCTCCGAACAGGTCGTCGACAATGTCGTCAACGCCATCGGCAAGATCGAGACCTCCTCGCACGAGATCGGGAACATCATCGGCGTCATCGACGATATCGCCTTCCAGACGAACCTGCTGGCGCTGAACGCCGGCGTCGAGGCGGCACGCGCGGGTGAAGCCGGCAAGGGCTTTGCCGTTGTTGCGCAGGAAGTACGGGAACTTGCGCAACGCACGGCCAGTGCGGCGCGCGAAGTGAAGGCGCTGATCACCAAATCCGCCGACGAAGTGGCTCGCGGAGCCGGCCTGGTGCGCAAGACCGGCACCGTGCTTCGCGATATCGCCGGCAAGATCAATGCGATCGATACGGAGATCAAGCAGATCGCCCGCGCCGCACGCGACCAGTCCGTCGGTATTCACGAGATCAACACGACGATCCGTCAGCTTGATGCGGTGACGCAGCAGAATGCCGCGATGGTCGAAGAGAGCAGCGCGGTTACGCATCGCCTTTCGGAAGAATCCGCGACGCTCGCGCGGCTGGTCGGCCAGTTCGAGATGCCCCGCAACGAGGCAAGGCAGGAACCGGCGGCCAGACCGCACCTGCGGCGTATCGCCTGATCGACTGTAGCCGCCGGAAACGAACGCGCTTGCAATCTCTCTTCGCATTGCACAAACTCCCCTCGATGGCGGCATCAGACCGCCCGAGGGGAACAGAGCGCGCATGTCGATCAAGGCCGGTATCTACCACCTCACCCATTACAAGTACGACAACCCGGTCCGCCTCGGACCCCAGATCATCCGGCTGAAGCCGGCAGCACATTCCAAGACCAAGGTCATCAGCCACTCGCTGAAGGTTTCGCCCGAAAACCACTTCGTGAACCTCCAGCAGGACCCCTACGGCAACTATCTCGCCCGCTACGTCTTTCCCGATCCGGTCACCGAACTGAAGATCGAAGTGGACCTCGTCGCGGACATGACGGTGTACAACCCGTTCGACTTCTTCGTGGAAGAGGAGGCCGAGCACTGGCCCTTCGATTATCCGGAGGATCTGCGCGAGGACCTCAAGATCTATCGCGCACCCGAGCCGATGGACCCGGCGCTCGAAGCCTACATGAAGACCGTCGACCGCACGCCAAAGCAGCGTACGCTCGATATGGTGGTCGGCCTCAATGCGAACCTCCAGCAGAAGATCGGCTATGTCATCCGCATGGAGCCGGGCGTGCAGACGCCCGAGCAGACGCTGACGAGTGCGCTGGGCTCATGCCGCGATTCGAGTTGGCTGCTCGTGCAGATTCTGCGCAATCTCGGCTTCGCCGCCCGCTTCGTCTCGGGTTACCTCATCCAGCTCGCACCGGATCTGAAGGCGCTCGACGGCCCCTCCGGCACGGAGGTCGACTTCACCGACCTGCACGCCTGGTGCGAGGTCTATCTGCCCGGCGCCGGCTGGATCGGCCTCGACCCGACCTCGGGCCTGCTCACCGGCGAAAGCCACATTCCGCTCGCCGCCACGCCGCACTTCCGCAACGCCGCGCCGATCAGCGGCGGTTATTTCGGCGAGGCGAACACCGAATTCGACTTCGCCATGACCGTGACCCGCGTGGCCGAGCATCCGCGCATCACCAAGCCGTTTTCCGACGAAAGCTGGGAGGCATTGAACACCCTTGGCCGCGAAATCGACACCGTGCTGGCGAGCAACGACGTGCGCCTCACCATGGGCGGCGAACCGACCTTCGTCTCCATCGACGATTTCGAATCGGAGGAATGGAACACCGCCGCCGTCGGCCCGACCAAGCGCGAGAAGGCCGACGAACTGATCCGCCGGCTGCGCGAACGGTTCGCCCCCGGCGGTTTCCTGCATTACGGCCAGGGCAAGTGGTATCCCGGCGAAAGCCTGCCGCGCTGGACCTTCTCGCTTTACTGGCGCAAGGACGGCAAGCCGATCTGGCACAACCCGGAGCTGATCGCCACGGAGGGCGCCGACACCGAGGTCACCGACAAGCAGGCAGCGGCTCTCCTCGCCGGCATCGCCGCCGAGCTCGAGATCGAGGAGGACATGATCATCCCCGCCTTCGAGGACCCGGCGGAATGGATCATCAAGGAAGGCAGCCTGCCGGAAAATGTCGACCCCTCGAACTCCAAGCTCGAAAGCCCGGAGGAGCGGGCGCGTATCGCCAAGGTGTTCGAGCGGGGTCTGACGACGCCGACCGGCTACATCCTGCCGGTACAGGCCTGGAACGCCAAGGCCGGCGGCCCACGCTGGGTGAGCGAGAGATGGCGCACCCGTCGTGGCAAGATCTTCCTCATCCCCGGCGATTCACCGATCGGCTTCCGCATGCCGCTCGGCACCCTGCCCTATGTGCCGCCGTCGCAATATCCCTATATCCACCAGGCCGATCCCTCGATCCCGCGCGACCCCCTGCCCGACTACAGCGCTCCGGCGCGGACCTTGGCGCAGGCATCGCTTCGGGCAAGCGAGCCGCAGCAGGACCGCAATGAGCAGAACATCGCCGGATCGACGGGCGATATTCGCGGCGCGGTACGCACTGCGCTGAGCGTCGAGCCGCGCGACGGCCGCCTGTGCGTCTTCATGCCGCCGGTCGAACGCATCGAGGACTATCTCGACCTGATCGCCGCCGCCGAGAAGGCCGCAGCCGATCTCGGCCTGCCGGTCCATATCGAAGGTTATGCGCCGCCGCAGGACGAGCGCATCAACGTCATGCGCGTCGCCCCCGATCCCGGTGTCATCGAGGTCAACATCCATCCTGCCAGCAACTGGCAGGATTGCGTGGCGATCACCACCGCGACCTACGAGGAGGCTCGCCTCACCCGGCTCGGCGCAGACAAGTTCATGATCGACGGCCGCCACACCGGCACTGGCGGCGGCAACCATGTGGTCGTTGGCGGCGACAACCCCAACAACAGCCCGTTCCTTCGCCGGCCGGACCTGCTGAAGAGCCTCATCCTGCACTGGCAGCGGCATCCCTCGCTGTCCTATCTCTTTTCCGGCATGTTCATCGGCCCGACCAGCCAGGCGCCGCGTATCGACGAGGCGCGACACGACACGCTCTACGAGATGGAAATCGCGTTTGCGCAGGTGCCGCTTCCCGGCACGGCACAGCAACCCTTGCCGTGGATGGTCGACCGACTGTTCCGCAACCTACTCACCGACGGCACGGGCAACACCCACCGTTCGGAAATCTGCATCGACAAGCTTTTTTCGCCGGACGGCCCGACCGGACGCCTCGGCCTCGTCGAGTTCCGTGGCTTCGAGATGCCGCCGAACGCACGCATGAGCCTTGCACAGCAACTTCTCATCCGCGCGCTCATCGCCCGCTTCTGGCAGAACCCGGCGGACGGTGGTCTGGTGCGCTGGGGCACCACGCTGCATGATCGCTTCATGCTGCCGCATTACGTCTGGCAGGACTTTCTCGATGTGCTTGCGGACCTCAAGGGCAACGGCTTCGACCTGCGCCCGGAATGGTTTGCCGCCCAGCTCGAATTCCGTTTCCCCTTCTGCGGCGAAGTGGAATACGAGGGCACCAACCTGGAAGTCCGCCAGGCGCTCGAACCCTGGCATGTCATGGGCGAACAAGGCGCGGTCGGCGGCACCGTGCGCTATGTCGATTCGTCCGTCGAGCGGCTTCAGGTCAAGCTGGAGACCGCCAATCCGGAGCGTTATACCGTCACCTGTAACGGCAGGCCCATCCCGCTGAAATCGACCGGCGCGCGGGGCGTTTCCGTCGCCGGCGTGCGCTACAAGGCCTGGCAGCCCGCCTCCGGCCTGCATCCGGGACTGCCCGTCAACACACCGCTTACATTTGACATTTATGATACATGGTCGCGGCGGGCGATCGGGGGCTGCATTTACCACGTTGCCCATCCGGGCGGACGCAACTATGACACCTTCCCGGTGAACGGAAACGAGGCCGAGGCGCGCCGGCTGGCGCGATTCGAGCCTTGGGGGCACAGAGCGGGCGGCTATACGCTATGGCCGGAAACAGCATCGGCGGATTTTCCGCTGACACTGGATCTGAGACGACCGCCCGGTATCTAAGCAGTCCAGCAAAAGTGCGAAGCGGTTTTGCGTCCGGAGCTGCGTAAAGACAAATGGCTTGGGGCGTTTTCGCGATTCGAAGAGAAGCGAAGACGCCCCAAGCCTCCTGCAGGAGAAATTGATTGAAGACCACGAGTGTGGAGGCAGAACGCATCAAGGCCGACGCAACGGAAACGTCGTCGCGTGTCTATGCACCGCTTCCGGGCGTGGCCGACGAGATGGTCGATACGCATGGCAAAGTGCGTCCCGTCTGGCGGCATTTCCTGAAAGCGCTCGACCGCATGGACGAAACGGACCTTGCCGGCCGCTTCGCCCGCGCCGACCGGTATCTGCGCGATGCCGGCGTCTTCTACCGTGCCTATGGCAAGGAAGCGAGCACCGAGCGTGCCTGGCCGCTGTCGCACATTCCCGTGCTCATCGATGAAGCCGAGTGGGAAGCCCTTTCGCGCGGTCTCACCCAGCGCGCGGAACTTTTGGAAGCCGTCGTCGCCGATATCTACGGCAAGAACGAACTCGTCGCAAACGGCCTGCTGCCACCCGCCCTCGTCGCCTCCAACAGCGAGTTCCTGCGCCCGCTCGTCGGCGTTCAGCCGGCCGGCCAGCACTTCCTGCATTTTGTCTCCTTCGAGATCGGCCGCGGGCCGGACGGCAACTGGTGGGTGCTCTCCGACCGAACGCAGGCCCCCTCCGGCGCCGGCTTCGCGCTGGAAAATCGCGTGGCGACGACGCGCGCCTTCTCCGACGTCTATGCGGAAACCCACGCCCATCGCCTCGCCGGCTTTTTCGGCGCCTTCCGCAGCACGCTACAAGGCAACAAATCGGCGGAGGACCGCATCGCGGTTCTCACCCCGGGCCTTGCCAACGAAACCTATTTCGAACACGCCTATATCGCCCGCTATCTCGGCTTCATGCTGCTCGAAGGCGAAGACCTGACGGTCGTCGGCGGCAAGGTGATGGTGCGCACCGTCGCCGGCCTCAAGCCGATCGGCGTGCTCTGGCGGCGTCTCGATGCCTCCTTCGCCGACCCGCTGGAACTCAACCAGAATTCCCATATCGGTACGCCCGGCATCGTCGAGGCCCTGCGGTCCGGCTCCGTCAGCATCGTCAACGCGCTGGGCGCCGGCGTCGTGGAAACACGCGCCATGCTGGCCTTCCTGCCGAACATCTGTCGCCAGCTTCTCGGCGTTGAGCCGATCCTTCCGTCCATTGCCACCTGGTGGTGCGGACAGAAGAACGAGCGGGAGCACGTGGCGCAAAACATCGAGCGCATGGTGATCGGACCAGCCTATTCGACCCGACCGTTCTTCGACGACAACGAACAATCCGTGCTCGGCTCATCGCTGCGCGACACCGCCAAGCAGTCGGTCGCCGAATGGCTCACCTCCGACGGCGCCAAGCTGGTCGGCCAGGAGGCGGTCACGCTCTCCACCACGCCCGCCTGGGTGGACGGCAAGCTCGTGCCGCGACCGATGTCGCTACGCGTCTTCGCCGCCCGCACCCGCGACGGCTGGCAGATCATGCCAGGCGGTTTCGCCCGGATCGGCGCGGGCAACAATGTCGCGGCCATCGCCATGCAGGAGGGCGGCTCGGCGGCGGACGTCTGGATCGTCAGCCCCAAGCCGGTCGAGCGCACCTCGCTTCTACCCGCGGAAGCGGAATTTACGCGCAACATGCCCGGCAGCCTGCCGAGCCGCGCCGCCGACAACCTGTTCTGGCTCGGCCGCTATATCGAGCGGGCGGAAGGGGCACTGCGCATCCTGCGCGCCTGGCACGGCCGCTATGCCGAATATGCCAATCCCGAACAGCCCCTCCTGAAGGACGTCAGCGACTATCTCGACGCGCTCGGCATCGACACGGCAGAAGCCGTGCCGACCACGCTGATCCGCAGCATCGACAGCGCCGTCTTCTCCGCCAGCAACATCCGCGACCGTTTCTCGCCCGATGGTTGGCTGGCGCTGAACGACCTCTCGAAAACCGCCCGCCGCTTCCATCTCAGCGTCCAGGCCGGCGACGACACGACCCGCGCCATGACCGTGCTCTTGCGCAAGCTCGCGGGTTTCGCGGGTCTCGTGCATGAAAACATGTACCGCTTCACCGGCTGGCGCTTCCTGTCGATCGGCCGCCACCTCGAACGCGGCCTGCACATGACGCGCCTGCTCGGCCATATGTCCGGCGAGGATGCACCCGATGGCGCACTCGACATGCTGCTAGAGATCGGCGACAGCGTGATGACCCACCGCCGCCGTTACAATGTGGCGACGGCGCGGCTGACGGTCACCGACCTCCTGGCGCTCGACGCCCTCAACCCGCGCTCGATCCTCTACCAGCTGAACGAGATCAAGAACGAGGTCGAGCAGCTGCCGAACGCCTATTCAAACGGCCAGATGTCGCCCTTCTACCGAGAGGCCATGCGGCTGCATGCCGGGTTGGCGGTGATGACGCCGGAAACCATGACGGACGCGACCTACAAGCGGCTCGAGGCGGAGATGGAAAAACTTTCCGACATCCTCGCGCAGACCTATCTGAGCTGAGCGGGAGGGAGACGCTGTGACCATGCTCTACGACGTCAACCTCACCATCAGCTATCTCTACGACACGCCAGTCTCCGGCGGGCGGCACATCGTGCGTGTGCTGCCGCTGTCGATCGGCGGCCGCCAGCGGCTCGTCGCCGGCACGGTCGGCGTCAATCCGGGTCCCGGCGAGCGGGTTGATCACAACGACTTCTTCGACAACCCGATGAGCGCGATCCTCTTTCGCAATGCGCATGAGCGGCTGGATATCCGCATGCAGGCGCGCGTCCATGTCGATATGCCGGAACAGGCCGCCGATTTCTCGCCACGCGTCGCCGACCTGCCGGAGGATATCGCCAACTACTGGTCGCTCGATGCCGGTTCGCCGCACCATTATACCGGGCCGAGCCCGCGCCTGAAGGAATGCCCCGGGATCGCCGACTACGCCCGTGCCATCGCCAAGCCGGACATGACGATCCGCGCCATCGCGACCGCGATCTGCGCCCGCATCCACAAGGATTTCACCTACGATCCGAAGGCGACCAATGTCGACACCACCCCGCGCGAGGCCTTCAAGCTGAAGCGCGGCGTGTGCCAGGATTTCACCCATGTGATGATCGTGGCGCTCCGAAGCCTCGGAATTCCGGCCGGCTATGTCAGCGGGTTCCTGCGCACCATTCCGCCAGCGGGCAAGGAGCGGTTGGAGGGCGCCGACGCTATGCATGCCTGGGTGCGCTTCTGGTGCGGCCGGGTGAACGGCTGGATGGAGCTCGACCCGACCAACAACATTCCCGCCGGCACGGACCACATCGTCGTCGCCTATGGCCGCGACTATGCCGACGTGGCGCCGGTCATCGGCGTCCTCAAAGGCTACGGCCAGCACAAGACGACGCAGGCCGTCGACGTCATACCGGTGCGCCAGACGGCATGAAATCCCGTTTGGAAACAACGACAAACGCCGGAACTGCGGGATCGGCAAAATTTTACGAAAACTATACCACGCGGCCGAACCGTTAAATAACACTTCGCTGCTAGCTTCACGCCACATTATGAAGATGGCGGGTGAGCTCTCATGACGAAGAAGATTGCGGAACAGACGTGGACGTCGCGGATATCGCGGGATCGTCGCGGCAATTTCGGAATGATGACGGCAATCCTCCTGCCGGTCATACTTGCGACCGCCGGCGTGGCGATCGACCTGACCAACATGGTGATGACGAGGGGCGAGCTTCAGGACGCGACCGACGCGGCAGCCCTCGCCGCTGCATCCGCCCTCGCAAACGACAACAAGAGCCCAGCGGAAGCGAAGGAAATCGCCATGCGCTTCCTGAAGGCGCAGATTTCCAGCAAGGGCAGTATACCCGGCGACGGCGAGACCAAAAAAGACGAGAACGATTTCGACTCGGCCACGACCATCAGCATCAAGGAAACCCCCTTGTCTGGCTCCGGCAAGTCGTTCAGCATCGATGTCTCGACCAAATATGTCCTGCAGTTCAACGCCTTCACGCGCCTGCTCGGCCAGACATCGACGACGATGAAAGCGACGAGCTCGGCGGAAAGTGCCACGGAATCGAAGAATGCCCTTTCGATGTTCCTCGCCCTCGACCGGTCCGGCTCGATGGCATGGACCACGGACGAAAAGGAAGCCGACCCGAAAAAGAAGTGCCAGAACCATACCGAGACGAACTGGTACAGTGAAAACCTCAAAGAAACCTCGCCTTGCTACATTTCCAAGATCGCAGCCCTCAAGACAGCGGCGGCGAGCCTTTTCACCCAGTTGAACACCGCGGATCCGCAGGGCACGCTCGTGCGCACCGGGGCGGTCGCCTACAATGACCAGATGTTTGCTGCAGTCGACCTGGCGTGGGGCACAGCTGGCGCACTCACCTATGTCAACGCCATTCCGAAGGTTCCTCTAGGCGGCACCGATTCCAGCGGCGCCTTCGCGAAAGCCCTGGAAAAGGTGAGCGAACCGAGCGAAGCCACGACCCACAAGAACAAGAACGGCCAGGTTCCCTCACGCTATATCGTCTTCATGACCGACGGTGCGAACACCCACTACAAGGGTGCCACCAACAATACGAAATCGGACGAGGAAACGAAGAAGAGCTGCGATGCGGCGCGCATCGCCAAGGTCGAGGTCTATACCGTCGCCTTCATGGCGCCGGAGCGCGGCAAGACCCTTCTGAAGTACTGCGCGACCACCGGCTCGAACTATTTCGAAGCGACGAACATGGCGGCCCTCGTCTCCGCCTTCAAGGCGATCGGCGACCGCACGGCCGCAGCCATGGCGCGACTGACCAAGTAAGTCGACACGCCTCCACGAAATCCGCCAAGAAACTGGCCTGCTGCATGCAAATGCGGCGGGCCTTTTAGCATTCTTCTTGTATTTCAGGCATGCTGAAAATGCATGCGCCCTTTCTTGAAAAGGCGTATTGCAAGCGCTTCGGATAGATGCATAAATTGATTTAAACGTGATTTTCGCAAGAAACGAACGCAATGAATGCGAAGGGGCAAAGTTCACCAATGATGAACCGGGTTACCAACAACGACCTCGCTCCCGCTCTCCGATCTTCCGACGTCGAACAGCTCGCCACAGAGCTTCTCGAGCGTCTGAAATACCGTATCGGCAAGGACCCGAAAGTCGCCAAGCCGCATGACTGGCTGACCGCCGCCATCCTGGTCGCGCGCGACCGCATCACCGACAAGTGGATGGACAGCACCCGCCGCACCTACGCGACCGGCGCAAAGCGCGTCTATTATCTATCGCTGGAATTCCTGATCGGTCGCCTGATGCGCGATGCGATGACCAATACCGGCATCATGGACGCGATGCGCGAGGCGCTCGCCTTTCACGGTGTCGATATCGACGTCATCGCGGAGCTTGAGCCCGATGCCGCGCTCGGCAATGGCGGCCTCGGCCGTCTTGCTGCCTGTTTCATGGAAAGCATGGCGACGGTGGACGTGCCGGCCTATGGCTACGGCATCCGCTACGTGCACGGCCTCTTCCGCCAGCAGATGGCGGACGGCTGGCAGGTCGAGCTGCCCGAAACCTGGCTTGCGCACGGCAATCCCTGGGAATTCGAACGCCGCGAAAGCTCCTACGAAATCGGCTTCGGCGGCGCCGTCGAGACGATCAACATCGGCGAGGACAAGCAGCGTTTCGTCTGGAAGCCGGCCGAGCGCGTCATCGCCACCGCCTTCGACACGCCAGCCGTCGGCTGGCGGGCAAAGCGTGTCAATACGTTGCGCCTGTGGGCCGCCAACCCGATCGACCCGATCCTGCTCGACGCGTTCAATGCCGGCGACCACATCGGGGCATTGAAGGAAAGCAACAAGGCGGAAAGCCTGACGCGCGTTCTCTATCCGGCCGACGCCACGGCGGCCGGACAGGAGCTGCGCCTGCGCCAGGAGTTCTTCTTCTGCTCCGCCTCGCTGCAGGACATCCTGCGCCGCCATCTCCAGCAATATCCGGATTTCACGTCCCTGCCGGACGCCGTCGCGATCCAGCTCAACGACACGCACCCGGCCATTTCCGTCACCGAACTCGTACGCCTCCTCACTGACGTGCATGGGCTGGATTTCGATGCGGCCTGGGATATCACCCGCCGCACCTTCTCCTACACCAACCACACGCTGTTGCCGGAAGCGCTTGAAACCTGGCCTGTACCGCTGCTCGAACGGTTGCTGCCGCGGCACATGCAGATCGTCTATGCGATCAACGCCAAGATTCTACTCGAAGCCCGCAAACAAGCGGGTTTCGAAGACCAGCGCATCCGCAGCATCTCGCTGATCGAAGAATCCGGCGAGCGCCGCGTACGCATGGGCAACCTCGCCTTCGTCGGTTCGCACTCGATCAACGGCGTGTCCGCGCTGCATACGGAGCTGATGAAGGAAACGGTCTTCGCCGACCTGCACAAGCTCTACCCGGACCGCATCAACAACAAGACGAACGGCATCACCCCGCGTCGCTGGCTGATGCAGTGCAATCCCGGTCTGTTCAACCTGATCCGCGAAGCGATCGGCGACGCCTTCATGGACGATGCCGAGCAGCTGAAGGCACTCGACGCCTTCGCCGACAAGAAGGACTTCCAGGAGCGTTTCGCCGCGATCAAGCGCGAGAACAAGAACCGTCTCGCCAATCTGGTGGGCAGCCGCATGGGCGTGCGCATCGATCCTGCCGCAATGTTCGACATCCAGATCAAGCGCATCCACGAATACAAGCGCCAGCTCCTCAACATCATCGAGGCCGTGGCGCTGTACGACCAGATCCGCTCGCATCCGGAACTCGACTGGGTGCCGCGCGTAAAACTGTTCGCCGGCAAGGCGGCGCCGAGCTACCACAATGCCAAGCTGATCATCAAGCTCGCCAACGACGTGGCGAAAGTCATCAACAACGACCCGTCCGTGCGCGGCCTGCTCAAGGTCGTCTTCGTGCCGAACTACAATGTCTCGCTCGCCGAGATCATGGTGCCGGCCGCAGACCTCTCGGAACAGATTTCCACCGCCGGCATGGAAGCGTCGGGAACCGGCAACATGAAGTTCGCGTTGAACGGAGCGCTGACGATCGGCACCCTCGATGGGGCCAATGTCGAGATGCGTGATCATGTTGGCGAGGAGAACATCGTGATTTTCGGCATGACCGCAGATGAAGTGGCGAAGGTCAGGGCCGACGGGCACAATCCGCGCGCCATCATCGAGCAGTCGAAAGAGCTGTCACAGGCACTCGCCGCCATTTCCTCCGGCGTCTTCTCACCGGATGACCGCAACCGCTTCACGGGCCTCATCGACGGCATCTACAATCACGACTGGTTCATGGTGGCGGCCGACTTCGACGCCTATGCCAAGGCGCAGCGCGATGTCGATACCATCTGGGCCGACAAGACTTCCTGGTATTCCAAGACCATTCGCAACACGGCGCGCATGGGCTGGTTCTCCTCCGATCGTACGATCCGTCAATACGCCAAGGAAATCTGGAGAGCCTGATGACCGCACCGCCGAAAAAAGGCACGACGGAGCAACCGTCAGAACTTCTGGCGAAAACGGACATTGATGCAATTTTGGAAAGCCGGCACTGGGACCCGTTCGCAGTGCTCGGCCTTCACGAGGCGGGGGGTAAATTTATCGCCCGCTGCTTCCTTCCCGGTGCGGCGGAAGCAGTAGCCGAAACCCTGGCAGGCAAGGAGATCGGCGTGCTCAGGCAGGTCGATCCGGCCGGCATCTTCGCTGGCGAGGTTTCCCTCAAGAAGTTCCAGCCGATCCGCTATCGCGCCCGCAACGAAGGCGGCGAATGGATCGTCATCGATCCCTATAGCTTCGGCCCGGTGCTTGGGCCCATGGACGACTACTATATCCGCGAAGGCTCGCACCTCAGGCTCTTCGACAAGATGGGCGCCCATCCGATGACGCTCGACGGCATCGACGGCTTCCACTTCGCTGTCTGGGCGCCGAATGCCAAGCGCGTCTCCGTCGTTGGCAATTTCAACAACTGGGACGGCCGGCTGAACGCCATGCGGCTACGCCGCGACACCGGCATCTGGGAAATCTTCCTGCCCGGCATCACCGAGGGCCATGCCTACAAATACGAGATCGTCGGCCCGAGCGGTGAAGTGCTGCCGCTGAAGGCAGACCCTTTTGCCCGCCGCTCGGAACTGCGTCCGAACAATGCGTCGATGACGACAGGCCCGATTGCCCAGGAATGGGACGACGAGGCGCATCTCGCCCATTGGGCCGCGGCGGATGCCCGCCGGCAGCCGATCTCCATTTACGAAGTGCATGCCGGGTCCTGGCAGCGGCACGGCGATGGGGAATTTCTCACCTGGGACGAACTTGCCGACCGGCTGATCCCCTACTGCGTCGACATGGGCTTCACCCATATCGAGTTCCTGCCGATCACCGAATTTCCGTTCGATCCATCCTGGGGCTACCAGACGACCGGCCTCTATTCACCGACAGCGCGCTTCGGCGAGCCGGAAGGTTTTGCCCGCTTCGTCAACGGCTGCCACAAGGTCGGTATCGGCGTCATCCTCGATTGGGTTCCGGCGCACTTCCCGACGGATGCCCATGGCCTGCGCCAGTTCGACGGCACGGCGCTCTACGAGCACGCCGACCCGCGGCAGGGTTTCCACCCCGACTGGAACACCGCGATCTACAATTTCGGCCGCGCCGAAGTTCTCGCCTACCTCATCAACAACGCACTCTATTGGGCGGAAAAATTCCATCTCGACGGCCTGCGCGTCGATGCCGTCGCCTCCATGCTCTACCTCGACTATTCGCGCAAACACGGCGAATGGGTGCCGAACGAATATGGCGGCAACGAGAACCTGGAGGCCGTGCGCTTCCTGCAATCGATGAACAGCCACGTCTATGCCGGCCATCCCGGCATCCTGACGATCGCGGAAGAATCCACCTCCTGGCCCAAGGTGTCGGCGCCGGTGCATGACGGCGGCCTCGGCTTCGGCTTCAAGTGGAACATGGGCTTCATGCACGACACGCTGCAATATCTGTCGCGTGAATCGGTGCACCGCAAGTTCCACCACAACGATATGACCTTTGGCCTGCTCTATGCCTTTACGGAGAACTTCGTGCTGCCGCTGTCGCATGACGAGGTCGTGCACGGCAAAGGCTCGCTGATCGCCAAGATGGCCGGCGACGACTGGCAGAAGTTCGCCAACCTTCGCGCCTATTACGGCTTCATGTGGGGGTATCCCGGTAAGAAGCTGCTCTTCATGGGTCAGGAATTCGCGCAGTGGCAGGAATGGAGCGAGGAGAGATCGCTCGACTGGAACTTGCTGGAATATCCGCTGCACGAAGGCATGCGCCGGCTGGTGCGCGACCTCAACGGCACCTATCGCCGCAAGGCCACGTTGCACGCCCGCGACTGCGAAGGCGACGGCTTCGAATGGCTGATTGCCGACGACCGGGAAAACTCGGTCTTTGCCTGGCTGCGCAAGGCGCCCGGCGAAAAGCCGATCGCCGTCATCACCAACTTCACCCCCGTCTACCGCGAGAATTACGCGATCCCGCTTCCGGCGGAGGGTCGCTGGCGGGAAATCCTCAACACCGATGCCGAAATCTACGGCGGCAGCGGCAAGGGCAACGGCGGTGCAGTACAAGCCAAGAAACAAGCCAACGGAACGATCTCAGCCGCGCTCACCTTGCCGCCTTTGGCAACGCTGATGCTGGAGCTGGACGTATAATTCGACTGTCGGGAGGACGGACACTATGGAGCAAAAGCGGATTCAACCCCTCGCCCGTGACGCGATGGCCTATGTTCTTGCCGGCGGTCGAGGAAGCCGCCTGAAGGAACTGACGGACCGGCGCGCCAAGCCTGCCGTCTATTTCGGCGGCAAGGCGCGCATCATCGACTTCGCGCTGTCCAATGCGCTGAACTCGGGTATCCGCCGTATCGGCGTCGCGACACAATACAAGGCGCACTCGCTGATCCGCCACCTGCAGCGCGGCTGGAACTTCTTCCGCCCGGAACGTAACGAAAGCTTCGACATCCTGCCGGCCAGCCAGCGCGTTTCCGAAACGCAGTGGTACGAGGGTACGGCCGATGCGGTCTACCAGAACATCGATATCATCGAGGACTACGGCGTCGAATACATGGTCATCCTTGCGGGCGACCATATCTACAAGATGGACTACGAGCTGATGCTCCAGCAGCACGTCGATTCCGGCGCGCAGGTCACCATCGGCTGCCTGGAAGTGCCGCGCATGGAAGCGACCGGCTTCGGCGTCATGCATGTCGACGAGAAGGACCAGATCATCGCCTTCGTGGAAAAGCCGGCCGACCCGCCGGGCATTCCCGGCAATCCGGAAATGGCGCTGGCCTCGATGGGCATCTACGTCTTCCACACCAAGTTCCTGATGGAATTGCTGCGCCGCGACGCTGCCGACCCGACGTCGAGCCGCGACTTCGGCAAGGACATCATCCCCTACATCGTCGAGCACGGCAAAGCCGTCGCCCACCGCTTCAACCAGTCCTGCGTGCGTTCGGATTTCGAGCGTGAAGCCTATTGGCGCGACGTCGGCACGATCGACGCCTACTGGCAGGCCAATATCGACCTGACGCACATCACCCCCGAACTCGACATCTACGATAGCACCTGGCCGATCTGGACTTTCGCCGAGATCAAGCCGCCGGCGAAGTTCGTGCATGACGACGAGGACCGCCGCGGTTCGGCAATCTCGTCGCTGGTCTCGGGCGACTGCATCATTTCCGGCTCGACGCTGCACCGCAGCCTGCTCTTCACCGGCGTGCGTGCCAATTCCTATGCCCGCCTTGAAGGGGCCGTCGTTCTGCCGAATGTCATGGTCGGCCGCCATGCCAACCTCAAGAATGTCGTCATCGATCGCGGCGTCATCATTCCGGAAGGCCTCGTCGTCGGTGAGGAACCGGAACTCGACGCCAAACGTTTCCGTCGGTCGGAAAACGGCATCTGCCTCATCACCCAACCGATGATCGACAAGCTGGAGCTGTAGTCGACCAATGAAAATCCTTTCGGTGGCATCCGAAGTATTCCCGCTCATCAAGACGGGAGGCCTCGCCGACGTCGCCGGCGCATTGCCGATCGCGCTCGCCGGGCATGGCATGCAGATGCGCACGTTGATGCCCGGCTATCCCGGCGTCATGCAGCGCCTGAGCACCGTCGAGGTGGTCGCCACTTTCGACGACCTGCTCGGCGAGCCGGCACGCATTCTCGCCACCACGCATGAGGGCCTCGACATCCTCGTGCTGGATGCGCCGGGCTTCTACGATCGTCCGGGCGGGCCGTATACCGATGCCACCGGCAAGGATTTCGTCGACAACTGGCGCCGCTTCGCAGCGCTCTCCTTCGCGGGCGCGGAAATCGCCCGCGGGCTCTTGCCGGATTGGCAGCCGGACATTGTGCAGGCCCATGACTGGCAGGCGGCGATGACGGCCGTTTACATGCGCTACACCGGTCTCCAGCACATTCCCACCATCATCACCGTGCACAATCTCGCCTTCCAGGGTCAGTTCGGCGCCGATATTTTTCCGGACCTCGGCCTGCCACCGGAGGCCTTCACCGTGGATGGACTGGAATATTACGGCGATGTCGGCTTCCTGAAGGGAGGGCTGCGCACAGCCTGGTCGATCACCACGGTCAGCCCGACCTATGCACACGAGATCATGACACCGGAATACGGCATGGGCCTCGAAGGCCTGATGAATGCCCGCGCCTCCGATCTCGTCGGCCTCGTCAACGGCATCGACACTGCGGTG
This sequence comes from Shinella sp. GW821-FHT11G07, assembly GCF_058808115.1. Classification (NCBI taxonomy): domain Bacteria; kingdom Pseudomonadati; phylum Pseudomonadota; class Alphaproteobacteria; order Hyphomicrobiales; family Rhizobiaceae; genus Shinella; species Shinella sp. GW821-FHT11G07. The sequence continues at coordinate 257,511 of NZ_JBXARJ010000004.1, read as the reverse complement.
TGGAACCCCGAAACGGACACCCACATCGCCCGCACCTATGCCGCCGGCTCCCTCAAGCAGCGTGCCGTCAACCGGCAGGCGCTCGCCGAGCGTTTCAGCCTCGTACAGGACACCGGCCCGATCTTCTGCGTCGTCAGCCGCCTCACCTGGCAGAAGGGCATCGATCTCATCGCCGAGACGGCCGACTGGATCGTCGAGCAGGGCGGCAAGCTTGCCGTGCTCGGCTCCGGTGACCAGGGCCTCGAAGGCGCGCTGCTCGCCGCCGCCTCCCGCCATCGTGGCCGCATCGGCATCGTCATCGGCTATAACGAACCCTTGTCCCACCTCATGCAGGCCGGTGCCGACGCGATCCTCATCCCGTCGCGCTTCGAGCCCTGCGGCCTCACCCAACTCTATGGCCTGCGCTACGGTTGCGTTCCCATCGTCGCGCGCACCGGCGGCCTTGCCGACACCGTGATCGATGCCAACGAGGCCGCCCTCTCCGCCCGCGTCGCCACGGGCTTCCAGTTCACCCCGATCAATGCCGAGGGCCTGCAACACGCGCTGCGCCGGGTCTTCAAGGCCTATAGCGAGCCCAAAATCTGGGGCCGCATCCAGAACCAGGGCATGAAGTCCGACGTTTCCTGGGAAAACAGCGCCGCACGTTATGCCGACCTCTATTCCAGCCTTCTTTCGCGAGTCTAAGCCATGACCATCAACACCGTTTCGACGACGCCCTATACCGACCAGAAGCCCGGCACGTCCGGCCTGCGCAAGAAGGTGCCCGTCTTCCAGCAGGCGAACTATGCGGAGAACTTCATCCAGTCGATCTTCGATTCGCTGGAGGGCTTTGCCGGCCAGACCCTGGTGATCGGCGGCGACGGCCGATACTACAACCGCGAAGTCATCCAGCTCGCCATCAAGATGGCCGCCGCCAACGGTTTCGGCCGCGTGCTCGTCGGCCGTGGCGGCATCCTGTCCACGCCCGCCGCCTCCAACGTCATCCGCAAATACCAGGCCTTTGGCGGCATCGTGCTCTCCGCCAGCCACAATCCCGGCGGCCCGACCGAAGACTTCGGCATCAAGTACAATATCGGCAATGGCGGCCCGGCACCGGAAAAGATCACCGATGCGATCTTCGCCCGCACCCTGTCGATCGACAGCTACAAGATCGCCGACGCCGACGATCTCAACCTCGACCTTGAGGGCAGCCATGAAGTCGAGGGCATGACGGTCACCGTCATCGATCCCGTCGCCGACTACGCCGCGCTGATGGAACAGCTTTTCGATTTCGACGCCATCCGCGGCCTGCTCTCCGGCGGGTTCCGCATCGTCTTCGACGCGATGAGCGCCGTCACCGGCCCCTATGCCAAGGAAATCCTCGAAAACCGCCTCGGCGCGAGCAAGGGCTCGGTGCTGAACTTCATGCCGCTGCCCGATTTCGGCGGCCATCACCCGGACCCGAACCTCGTGCATGCCCGCGCCCTCTACGAGGCAATGATGGCCGACGACGCGCCGGACTTCGGCGCCGCCTCCGACGGCGACGGCGACCGCAACCTGATCATCGGCAAGGGCATCTTCGTCACCCCCTCCGACAGCCTCGCGCTGCTCGCCGCCAACGCCCATTTGGCCCCCGGCTATGCTGCGGGCCTCGCCGGCATCGCCCGCTCGATGCCGACATCCGGTGCGGCCGACCGCGTCGCCGAAAAACTCGGCATCGGCATCTACGAGACACCGACCGGCTGGAAATTCTTCGGCAACCTGCTCGATGCCGGCCTTGCCACGATCTGCGGCGAGGAAAGTGCGGGCACCGGCTCCAACCATGTGCGTGAGAAGGACGGCCTCTGGGCGGTGCTGCTCTGGCTCAACATCCTCGCCGTGCGCAAGGAAAGCGTGCTCGACATCGTCGAGCAGCATTGGGCGACCTACGGCCGCAACTACTATTCCCGCCACGACTACGAGGAAGTCGACACGGAAGCGGCGAATGGCCTGGTGGCGAACCTGCGCGACCAGCTCGTCACGCTCCCCGGCAAGTCTTTCGGTGCCCTCACCGTCGCGACCGCCGACGACTTTGCCTATAACGACCCGGTCGATCAGTCGGTGAGCAAGAACCAGGGCATCCGCATCCTCTTCGAAGGTGGCTCCCGCGTGGTCTTCCGCCTGTCCGGCACCGGCACGTCAGGTGCCACGCTGCGCGTTTACATCGAGCGCTTCGAGCCGGATGCCACGCGCCATGACGTCGAGACGCAGGAGGCGCTTTCCGACCTCATCACTGTCGCCGACACGATCGCCGGAATCAAGAGCCGCACCGGCCGCGACGCGCCAACCGTGATCACCTGAGATGACGACAATCGCCCCCTCCTTCGCACCGGGCGCCACGCTCTCCGGGGAGGGGGTGGAGTTCTCGGTCTATTCGCACGATGCCGGCCGCGTCGAGCTTTGCCTGTTCGACGATGACGGCAACACGGAACTCGCCCGCCTCACGATGGGGCGGGACGAGAACGGCTTCCACAGGGTCTTCGTCGAAGGTGCGACCGCCGGCACGCGCTACGGTTTTCGCGCGGACGGCGTCTATTCGCCGGATCACGGCCTGTGGTTCGACCCGGCAAAGTTGCTGGTCGATCCCTACGCCAAGGAACTCGACCGCCCCTTCGTGCATGATGGCCGGCTGGCACTCTTCGGCACGGACACGGCCGATATCGTGCCAAAGGCCATCGTCACCCGCGACGTTCCCGTCAGCGTAAAACCGCCGATCTTCCGTCCCGGCGGCTTCGTCTATGAAATTGCCGTGCGCAGCTTCACCATGCTGCATCCGGACGTGCCGGAGGCCATGCGCGGCACGGTCGCAGCCTTGGCCCACCCCGCCGTGCTCGCCCATCTCAAACGCCTCGGCGTCGATGCGGTCGAGCTGATGCCGATCACCGCCTGGATCGACGAGCGCCACCTGCCACCGCTCGGCCTGTCCAACAGCTGGGGCTACAACCCGATCGCGCTGATGGCGCTCGACCCGCGCCTCGTGCCGGGCGGCATGACGGAACTTGCCGAGACCGTTGCGGCCCTGCGCGCGGAAAATATCGGTGTCGTGCTCGATCTCGTCTTCAACCATTCCGGCGAGAGCGACCGCCACGGCGCGACGCTCTCCATGCGCGGCCTCGACAACCTTACCTACTACCGCCATGTGGAAGGCCGGCCCGGCGAGCTGATCAACGACACCGGCTGCGGCAACACCATCGCCGGCGAGCACCCCGTCGTCCGCCAGCTCGTGCTCGACAGCCTGCGCTATTTCGTGCGCCATGCCGGCGTCGATGGTTTCCGCTTCGACCTCGCGACGATCCTCGGCCGCGAGGCCGACGGCTTTTCCGCCCACGCCGCCCTGTTGTCCGAAATCTGCGCCGACCCGCTGTTGAAAAACCGCGTGCTGATCGCCGAACCCTGGGACATCGGCCCCGGCGGCTACCAGCTTGGCAATTTCCCCGCCCCCTTCCTGGAATGGAACGACCGCTACCGCGACGACACACGCACTTTCTGGCGCGGCGACAGCCATCGGCTTGGGCCCTTCGTCACGGCCTTTGCCGGCTCCTCCAACATTTTTTCGCGCCACGGCGGGGACAGCACACGAACCGTCAATTTCCTCGCCGCCCATGACGGCTTCACGCTGATGGACCTCGTTTCGCATACGGTGAAACACAACGAGGCGAACGGCGAGGACAACCGCGACGGCCACAACGAAAACCACTCCTGGAACAACGGCGTCGAGGGTGCGACGACGGACGGCGCGGTGCTGTCCGCCCGCCGCGCCGATGTGAAGGCGCTGCTGTCCAGCCTCTTCCTCTCGCGCGGCACGGTGATGCTGACGGCCGGCGACGAGGGCGGGCGCAGCCAGCAGGGCAACAACAATGCCTATTGCCAGGACAATGCCATCACCTGGATGCATTGGGACAGGCTGGACGAAGGCCTGATCGAGCACACCGCCATGCTCGCGGCGATCCGCAAGCGTTTTCCCGCGCTCGGCGAAACGACATTCCTCAGCGGCGCGGGCGATGTCGAGTGGCTGACCCTGGCAGGCAGCCCGATGACCGTCGGCGACTGGGAAGCGCCGTTCGCCGGAACCCTGCTTGCCCTTTTGAAGACACCTGATCTACAGCAGCAACGGATCGTTCATCTTGCGCTCGCCATCAACCGGACTCATGGCGCGCAAGCTCTTGCCTTGCCGCCCCCGGAGGGGCGAGAGTGGACGAGCCTGCTTTCTGCCAACCATCCCGCGACTGGTCTCCTTCATCCACGCAGCGTCGAGATTTTTGTCGAAAAGCATTGATCTTCATTGCCCGGACAAACCGCCCCTCTAGAAGGGGCGCGAATCGATCGACGGGAAAGCCCTATGCCAGACAATATCCACCTGAAAGACATTGCCGCCCTCGTCGGCACGGAGCTCGGCCTGTCACGTTGGTTCACCGTCGACCAGACGATGATCGACCGCTTTGCCGAGGCCACGGAAGACCATCAGTTCATTCACACCGATCCCGTGCGCGCGGCGGCGGAAACCCCCTTCGGCGGCACGATCGCCCACGGCTTCCTGACGCTCTCACTGCTCTCGGCAATGAACTACGACTGCGTTCCGCGCATCGTCGAACAGACGATGGGCATCAATTACGGGTTTGATAAAGTTCGCTTCATGACGCCGGTTAAGAGCGGCGCGCGCGTGCGCGGCCGCTTCGTTCTCGCCGAAGCCCGCTTCCGCGGTGCCGGTATGGTGACGATCCGCTACGACGTGACGGTCGAGATCGAGGACGAGCGCAAGCCGGCGCTGACGGCCGACTGGATCACCATCATCCAGTTCGACCCGAAGGACCGTCCGGAGGACGTGTGAAGGTTCGATCAGCCACGCTGGAGGATCTGACAGCGCTTGGCGCCTGCGATTTCTCCTTCCTAATCACCCGCGAGGCCGCACCGCCCTTTGAAGGCGACTGGCTGGCCCATGCGCGCCCGGTCGAGCCCTATCCGAAAAACTATGGCTTCGATCCGGCGGAACTGGCGCTGCAACTAGTGACAGATGACAAGGCCCTCTTTGTAGTCATCGGCGACGAGGTGCCCGTCGGCTATATCGCGCTGTCGCGCGAATGGAACGATCTCGCCTCGATCGATGATCTTGCCGTCGACATGGAATGGCGCGGCACCGGTGCCGCACAACGGCTGATGCAGCAGGCGGTCACATGGGCGAAGGAGAAGGAGCTGCCCGGCATCCGGCTCGAGACCCAGACGACCAATGTCGCAGCCTGCCGGTTCTACATGCGCCAGGGATTTACCCTCGGCGGCCATGACCGGTACCTGTACAAAGGGCTGTCCCCCGGCACGCGAGAGACAGCCCTGTTTTTCTATCGCTTCTTCTGATCCTGGATCAGAGCCCGGCGTCTTCCGCACCCTCGGCAAGAATGCCGAAGGCGTAGGACGAGAACGAACGCCAGCATTCCACGCGATAATCCTCTTCGCCCGTGCGCAGGAGCACGATCTCGATCTTGCCGAGCACCGTGCGGGCGGCGGCACCGACCGGGAAGATCGTCCTGCCGAGATCGAGCGGGCAGCTGCTGGCAATCGCACCGGCCGCATCCGGGCCGGAAACGAGGATCGCCGTGTTGCGGTGGGAAACGTCCGTGGCCGAATGCAGCGCCGAAACGCCGGAGGCGATCGCCATCAGGTCGGCGCCGTTCTCGTCGATCAGCAGCCACTCGTCCGGACCGAGCCAGAGCGCGCGGCGGCCACTGACCGATGCCGAAGTTTTGGGCCGCTGCGGCAGTTCAAGGCCGAAGGCCAGCGACAGCGTGCCGATGGCGTCGGTGCCGGCACGCAGCGACAGGCGGGTTGCGGGGGCGGCGGGCGTGACGCGCGCGCCGGCGGAACCACCATGACGGCCGGCGAGCGGCGCCTTGCGGAGAGCTTGATCAGCCATTGAGGCGTCCTCCTTCCTTGTCGACAAAGACCATGTCGCTGACTTCGACCGCGATGGTGCGGTCGGGCATCGGCACGTAGAGCGTCTGGCCCAAACGGGCCTGGCCACCGGCGACGAGTGCCATGGCAATCGAGCGGCCGCAGTTCTCCGACCAGTAGGACGATGTCACATGGCCGAGCATGGTCATCGGCTTCGGCTGGTTCGGATCGGCGACGATCTGCGCGCCCTCCTCCAGAACCACGGTCGGATCCTTGGTCAACAGGCCGACGAGCTGCTTGCGGCCTTCCTTGACGAGGTCGGGCCGCTTCAGGCCGCGAATGCCGACGAAGTCGGTCTTCTTCTTGGAGACCGCCCAGCTGAGGCTGGCATCGTGCGGCGTGACGGTACCGTCCGTATCCTGGCCGACAATGATGTAGCCCTTTTCGGCGCGCAGGACGTGCATGGTCTCGGTGCCGTAGGCGCAGGCGCCGAGCGGTTCGGCACGCGCCCAGATGGCTTCCCAGACGGCCTGGCCATAATCGGCCGGCACGTTGACTTCGAAGCCCGCCTCACCCGTGAACGACATGCGGAAGAGCCTTGTCGGCACGCCGCAGATCTTGCCTTCACGCACGCTCATATGCGGGAAGGCCTCATTCGCCATGTCGATGCCTTCGACGAGCGGCGCGAGGATTTCGCGTGCCTTCGGGCCCTGCACGGCAATGACCGCCCACTGTTCCGTGGTCGAGGTCAGCCACACCTTGAGATGCGGGAATTCCGTCTGGAGATAGTCTTCCATGTGGTTCATGACGCGCGGCGCACCGCCCGTCGTGGTGGTGACGTGGAAGCGATCTTCGGCGAGGCGCCCGACGACGCCGTCGTCATAGACGAAACCGTCTTCGCGCAGCATGATGCCATAGCGGCAGCGGCCGGGCTTCAGCGTGTCCCAGGCGTTGGTGTACATCAGGTTGAGGAATTCGGCCGCATCCGGGCCGACCACCTCGATCTTGCCGAGCGTCGAGGCATCGAACAGGCCGGCGGCGTTACGCACCGTACGGCACTCGCGGTTGACCGCATCGTGCATGGTTTCGCCGGAACGCGGATAGTACCAGGCGCGCTTCCAGTTGCCGACATCCTCGAAGACGGCGCCGTGCGCCTCCTCCCAGGCATGCATCGGCGTCTTGCGCGCCGGATCGAACAGGTCGCCGCGCGAATGGCTGATCAGCGCACCGAAGGTCACCGGCGTATAGGGCGCGCGGAAGGTGGTGAGGCCGATCTTCGGGATTTCGCGGTTCAGCACTTCGGAGGCAATGGCAAGGCCATGGATGTTGGACAGTTTGCCCTGATCGGTCGCCATGCCGTTGGTGGTGAAGCGCTTGATATGCTCGATCGAGTGCATGCCTTCGCGCACGGCAAGGCGGATATCCTTGGCGCAGACGTCGTTCTGGAAGTCGACGAAGGCCTTCACCGTCGTATCGACGCCAGCACCCTCGGCGCTACCTGCCATGCCGCCGGTCCACTCAAAGGCATTTTCACCGCGAAGCTCGACCTTGCTGCCGCCTTCGTTGCCGGTGGCGCGGGCCATCAGCTCGCCGGCAGCCAGCGATTCCTCGATCGTCGCCTGAAGGCCGTCCGTGCCGTTGCACGAACCGACGGAAAGGCAGTCCTGCGCATACGTGCCCGGCAGGAAGCGGCCGGAGGCCGCGTCATAGGCGACCTTGCCGCGTGACTGCGAGAACAGATGCACGGACGGCGTCCAGCCGGCCGACATCAGGAGCGCATCGACCGGGATCGCGCGGGCCGAACCGCCGCCATTGCGGGCGACCGAGATGGATGAGACGCGCAGCTTGCCCTTGGTGTCGACGACCGAATGCCCGGTGAGCACTTCGATGCCGAGCTTGCGGGCTTCCGTCAGGACGGCATCGCCCGGCTTTTCGCGGTTATCGACGATGGCGGCGATGGTAACGCCCGCCCGCTTGAGATCGAACGCGGCTTCATAGGCCGAGTCGCTTGCCGTATAGACGCCAATCTTGCGGCCGACGGCGACGCCGAAATGGTTGAGATAGGTGCGCGCCGCCGACGCGAGCATGATGCCCGGACGGTCATTGTTGGCGAACACCATGTGGCGCTCGATCGAGCCCGTGGCGATAATCACGCGCTTGGCGCGGACCTGCCAGAGCCGTTCGCGCGGCAGCTTCTTGTCCGGGCGCGGGAGATGATCCGTCACACGTTCGACGAGGCCGACGAAATTGTGGTTGTAGTAGCCGAAGGCCGTCGTGCGGGTGAGAACGGTGACGTTCTCCATCGCCTTCAGCTTGGCGGCCGTCGCCTGCGCCCATTCGTAACCGCTCTTGCCGTCGATGGTGACGGAGGTGTCGTAGTGCAGCGCACCGCCGACTTCCGGCTGCTCGTCGACGAGGATGACGCGGGCACCGGCTTCCGCGGCGGCAAGCGCTGCGGAAAGGCCGGCAACACCACCGCCGGCGACCAGAACATCGCAATAGGCATAACGGTTGGCGTAGTGATCAGGATCTTCTTCGGTCGGCGCGACGCCGAGGCCGGCGGCCTTGCGGATAAAGGGCTCGTAGACCTTCTCCCAGGCGGCCTTCGGCCACATGAAAGTCTTGTAGTAGAAGCCGGCGGCGAAGAACGGCGACATCAGGTTGTTGACGCCGCCGATATCGAACGACAGCGACGGCCAGCGGTTCTGCGATTCCACCTTCATGCCGTCGAAGACTTCCTGCACCGGCGCGCGCACGTTCGGCTGGCGGCGGGCAGCGTCGCGCGACACGTCGATCAGCGCATTCGGCTCTTCCGGACCGGCCGAAAGAATGCCGCGCGGGCGGTGATACTTGAACGACCGGCCAACGAGGTGCACGCCGTTGGCAAGCAGCGCGGAGGCGACGGTATCGCCCTCCAGCGCCTGATAGGTCTTTCCGTCGAAGGTGAAACGCGCCGTCTTGGCGGGCGTCAGGCGGCCCTGGCCGGCAATACGATTAGCACCGCTCATTGCGCGGTTCCTTCCGTGGCTTCATAGTTTTCGCCCACTTTTTCAGCGGGGGCTTTTTCCGTGGCGGGCGCGGCGCCGGAAAGATCGGGCTTCGGCTCGCCGGCCTTGTAGCTCATGACGAATTTGTCGCTCACCGTGTCGCGTGCCGCATTGAAGAAGCGACCGCAGCCATGGATATGGCGCCAGCGTTCGAAGATCAGGCCCTTCGGGTTGTCGCGCAGGAAGAAGAATTCCTGGAACTCCTCGTCGGTGATGTCGGCCATGTTGGTCGGCCGGGCGATGTGCGCGTCGCCACCGTGGCGGAATTCGAGCTCCGAGCGCTCTTCCTCGCAGTAGGGGCAGTAGATCAGCAGCATTGGTTCCTACCTGTTTAAAGCTCTGGTTCCGTCACGTGCGTGCCCGGTTCCTGGTCGCAAAGTCGTTGGCCCATGGTGACGAAAGGCACAATCCGATGAAGCAGTTGCGCCGTGTTGTCATAGGGGGCCAGCACGTCCGTTATTCCGATATTGGCCATGCTCATCGCAAAGAGGTTGATGTCGATATGATAGGCGCGCTCCACGTCTTCGCCCGGGATGAAGTAGACCAACCGCTCCCCGAGCATTTTTGCGCATCCCAGCATCCCGCTCTCAGCGATAAAGGGCCAATTCTGCTCGCCCGCCGCCTTGTGGATCGTCTGAAACCGGAAATCATCGGGTTCAGGAATGATCGAACTCACCGGAACCACACCAGCGGTCATCAGCAACCCGGCAACGAGCACGCCATGCATCAATGGGCCACCGCCGCCGCCGCTGCCTCGTCGATGAGGCGACCGGTGCGGAAGCGGTCGAGCGTCAGCCCGGACGCCAGCTTGTGCGGCTCGCCCTTCGCAATGAGATGCGCGAAGAGATGCGCCGAACCCGGCGTCGCCTTGAAGCCGCCGGTGCCCCAGCCGCAATTGACGAAGAGGTTCGGAACCGGCGTCACGCCCTGGATCGCCGAACGGTCCGGCGTGTTGTCGGTGATGCCGCCCCACTGGCGCATCATCTTGACGCGGCGGAACATCGGGAAGAGCTCGCAGATTGCGTCCAGCGTATGCGTGATGATCTGCAGACCGCCCGTCTGGGAATACGAATTGTACTGGTCCGTGCCCGCGCCGATGACGAGTTCGCCCTTGTCCGACTGCGAGATATAGGCGTGCACCGAGTTGGACATGACAACGCAGGGGAAGATCGGCTTCATCGGCTCGGATACCAATGCCTGCAGCGGCACGGAATGCAGCGGCAGCTTGACATCGGCCATCGACAGGATGACCGAGTTGTGGCCGGAAGCCGACACGGCAATCTTCTTGGCGCCAATGAAACCCTTCGAGGTTTCCACACCCGTCACCGCGCCGTCCGGCCCGCGGCGAATGCCCTTGACCTCGCAGTTCTGGATGACATGCACGCCGCGATCCGACGCAGCACGCGCATAGCCCCAGGCAACGGCGTCGTGGCGGGCGGTGCCGCCGCGACGCTGGAGGGCCGCACCGTTGATCGGGTAGCGGGCCGTCGCGGAGATATCGAGCGGCGGGCAGAATTCCTTCGCCTGCTGCGGCGTCAGCCATTCATTGTCGATGCCGTGCAGACGATTGGCATGGATGTGACGGCCAAAGGACTGCTTGTCGTGCACATTGTGCGACAGCATCATCACGCCGCGCGGCGAGTACATGACATTGTAGTTGAGGTCCTGGCTGAGCCCCTCCCAGAGCTTCAGCGAATGCTCGTAGATGTCCATGCTCTCGTCATAGAGATAGTTCGAGCGGATGATCGTCGTGTTGCGGCCGGTATTGCCGCCGCCGAGCCAGCCCTTCTCGATCACCGCGACATTGGTGATGCCGTGCTCCTTGGCAAGGTAATAGGCAGCGCCCAGCCCGTGGCCGCCCCCGCCGATGATGATCACATCGTATTCCTTGCGCGGCTCGGGCGAGGTCCACTGTGCCTCCCACCCCTTGTGGCCGCGCAGCGCCTCGCGGGCGACGGCGAAAACCGAATATTTGCGCATCCCAAGTCCTCAACGTCTCGCCAGCATTGGCCGGCTTGTTTCCTGCCTCGATAGAAAGCAAATCCTGGCGCCGGACAACGTATTCTTTGCGACGCAATCAGGCGCACCTTGTACCACATGCGACATGACCCACATTGAGGCTGCTGCGACGGTTTTGCAGGGGCCTGGCACAAATATCCTTAACATCGGCGAGGTCGAGGCTGGACTTCTCCGCGACGATCTGGTATCCGACCCACCAATTGCCGGCCCAGCGGGCTGCGCGAACGCAATCTATTTGCCTGACGGACTCTGATCGCCGGGCTTACAACCAACCGAAGGAACGGGATTCTCGTGCAGGTACTAGTCCGCGACAACAACGTTGATCAGGCTCTCCGCGCTCTCAAGAAGAAGATGCAGCGCGAAGGTATTTTTCGTGAAATGAAGATGCGCGACTTCTATGAGAAGCCGTCGCAGAAGCGTGCGCGCGAAAAGGCCGAAGCCGTTCGCCGCGTTCGCAAGCTGGCCCGCAAGCGCGCACAGCGCGAAGCTGGCGGCGTCACTGCTCGTCCGGGCGCCCGTTAATCGGCCGTCATTTCGACGTTTTCGAATGCAAGACCGGGCGGGGGCGAACATATCGCCGCCGCCTTTTTTGACGTGATCGGAATTTTTTCACCATTGTGAAAGACTTCCCGTGCGATTTCGGGCGTATCAGCTACGCGTCTTTGCCCCGAATTGCCCGCTGGTTACCTCTGCAATCGACGCCGATTTCAAAGGTAACCAGCAACAATTAAAGGACCGCGGCGTCCTTAACGTGTCATAGATGACGCGTCACGCTGTGAAGGCCGTAGCGTATTTCTTCGCGCATGAGGCGCGACAGAAGCCCACTTTGAGGATTCGCACTTGGACATGGCTGCATCTACCGGGTTCCCGATCGACCGTTTCTCCTCCTCGGCCGCCCGCTTGCGCCGCCCCCTGATGGCCGCTGTCGCCGCCACGTCCCTCGCCTTGCTGCTCACCGGCTGCCAGTCGACCGCAACGTCCACGGACGTGCTGAAGGTCGAGCGCGCGCAGGGCTCGGAAGAGAACATCTCCTCGCTGTCGGCCGTCATTGCCGCCAATCCGCAGGATGCCGGAGCCTACAACGTGCGCGGTTCGGCCTATGGCCGTGCCGGTCAGCATCGTCGTGCCATCGATGACTTCAACCGTGCAATCGAGCTCAACCCGCGCCTCTACCAGGCCTATGCGAACCGCGCGCTCGTCGAGCGCAGCACGGGCGACACGGCGCAGGCGGCAGCCGACTACAACACGGCGCTGCAGCTCAACCCCAATTATGACGTCGCCTATATCGGCCGCGGCAACCTCTACCGGCAGGCCGGCCGCCTCGACGACGCGTTCGGCGATTTCAACAAGGCGATCCAGCTCGATACGACCGATCCGCGCGCCTATCACAATCGCGGCCTGATCTATCAGGTCCGCCGCCAGCACGACAAGGCGATCGACGACTTCTCGAAGGCCATCTCGCTCTCGCCGAACTCGGCCGAACCCTATAACGGCCGCGGCATTTCCTATGCCGCGCAGGGCGACGACGACAATGCGTTCTCGGATTTCAACACGGCGATCAACCTCGACGGCAAGCTGGCCGAATCCTGGGCGAACCAGGCGCTGATCTATGAGCGTCGCGGCGAGATGGCGCGCGCCGCCAAGTCCTATTCACACGCCCTCAAGCTCGATCCGAACTACGCGCCGGCCAAGGCTGGCCTCGCCCGCACCCGCGGCGCGGTCAACACCGCCAAGCCGGCCTGATCGCTACCGCCCATCGACCAAACGGAAAAGCGGCGGCATAACGTTTTTATGCCGCTGCGGTGTGCTCCCGCATTCTCGCGTTTAGGGTGATCATCATTCCGCATGCCGACAAGGCCGCGGCTCCCGACCTTTGCCTGGCTCTGAGTTCCGTACAACGCGTTTTGATGATGCGGCCTCTTCCAGCATCAAGAACGGGTGATCGACGAGCCCGATACCGCTGGAACCTGCTCCGCGGCGCTCAATCGATCCGCTGGTCCATCGTTGCCGCCGGCACTTCGTGCGCAGGATGCTGCCTGACGATCTTTGCCGGAACACCGGCGACCGTGGTGTGCGGCGGAACGTTTTCCAGCACCACGCTGCCCGCCGCGACCTTGCTATAGGCACCGATCTCGATATTTCCCAGGATTTGCGCGCCGGCGCCGATGAGCACCCCGCGGCGCACCTTCGGATGCCGGTCGCCCTTGTCGCGGCCCGTGCCGCCGAGCGTCACCTGCTGCAACATCGAAACGTCATCCTCGACCACCGCCGTTTCGCCGATCACGATGCCCGAGCCATGGTCGAGCATGATGCCGCGGCCGAGGCGTGCGGCGGGGTGGATGTCCACACCGAAGACCAGCGACGCTTGCGAGGAAAGCCAGCGCGCGCCCTCTATCCGGCCGTCGCACCACAGGCGGTGGGCGAAGCGATGGACCTGAAGAGCCTGAAAACCCTTGAGGTTGAGGAGCGCGGCAAGCGGATCGGGATTGGCCGGATCGCGTGTCGTGATGGCAATGAGATCGGCTTCCGTCTCGGCGAGCAGTTCCCCGTCTTCGACGGAGGCGAGAATCTGCACTGCAAGTGCCCGGTCGCCGGCCGAATGGGCAAGCCGGGCGGCGAGCGTGCCGATCAGCATCTGCCGACCGGTCGAGGCCTTGCGGACGGGAAGGAGAAGCTCGGCCAGATGGGGCTGGCGATTGCCGATAATCTCGGCGGAGGCGCGCATCTGCGCCCAGATCGCTCCGTCCGGGCGATTGGCGACAGGCAATACATGCAGGCTCGCCTGGGGCGCCATGGCCGATCTCCTATCCGGCGAGGTCGATGACGCCACAATCACCAGCCTCGCTGGCGAAGGCAAGCAGTTTTCCGTTCTTGCTCCAGGCCATGGAGGTAACGGCACCCTTGCCGGGACGGCGCAGCAGCACTTCACGGCTGTCGGCGAACCGGGCGGCGAGCACCATGCCGTCGGAGTAGCCGATGGCGACGACCTCTTCCGCCGGGTGGCAGGCGACGGCCGTGACCATGACGTCGGCGCGGGTACCGAGTTCCAGCGGCGGCTTGCCCATCGGGCCGTCCTTGGCCGAGAAAGGCCAGACAATGGCGGCGGGTGCACCCGAGGAGGCGAGCCACTTGCCCTTGGCGGACCAGGAGAGCGACTTCACCTTGGTGGGGTAACCGGTCATGCGCATGTGACGGGTGTCGCCACCCGGTTTACTATCGAGCTTCCAGCCATGCAGGGCGTTTTCCTGCATGCTGGTGACGACGAAACGGCCATCGGGCGAGAAAGTGACACCGGTATGGGCGCCCTTCCATTCGAGATCGACCGGCTGGGCCGCCATGGCTACCCAATGCAGCGACGCGCCGTTGTAGCGCGCCAGGCCGATGCGAAGTCCTTTCGGCGCGAAGGCAACGCCTTCGACGGACCGTGTCTCGACGAACTCCTTGATCGTGCCGTCCGCAAGCCGCACCCGCGCCGTGCGACCTTCCGCGAAACCGACGGCACCCTGCGGCCCGGCGGCAACGATGGAAATCCACTTGCGCGGCACTTCGGCAAGCAGCGTCACCGTGCCATCGGCAGCGATGCGCTGCACCTTGCCGTCCTCGCCACCGGTGATCAGCGTGTCGTTCGCGTCATCACGCACACAGGCGAGCAGGCCGTCATGCGCCTCGGTGACCTTTTGGCCATGGTCGAGGCGATGGATGGCGCCGGAGGCGGAGGCGAAGAACGGCACGTCGCCGAGGAAGGCGGCCGCAACAATGTGGCCGTCGAGATCAAGAGGCGCGACTGTCGGCATCAGTAGGTGTCTTTCGTCCACATGACGGTGTCCATAAACCGCTTCACACTTTTCGGCGTCATGCTTGGGCTGCCTCGCAGGCCTTGAAGGTGCGTTCGATCTTCTCGCGGTCGAGGTCGCGGCCGATGAAGACGAGGCGGCTTTCGCGCTTCTCGCCATCCTTCCAGGCGCGCTGGTGGTCGCCCTCGACGATCATGTGCACGCCCTGCACGACATACCGCTCATCATCGCCGGCAAAGGCGATAATGCCCTTGAGGCGCAGGATGTTCGGGCCGTCGGTCTGGGTGATCTTCTGGATCCACGGGAAGAAGCGGTCCGGGTTCATCTCGCCACCGCGCAGCGAGATCGACTGCACCGTCACGTCATGGATCGGCGAGACGCCGTGGTCATGGTGATGGTGGTCATGATCGTGGTGGTGATGATCGTGATCATGGTGCGCATGATCATGGTCGTGGTGATGATGATGGTCATGGCCGCAATCCGGGCCGCAGGCATGGTCCGGGTGGTCATGGTCGAGGAAGTGCGGATCGTTTTCGAGCGCACGCTCCAGGTTGAACGCACCCTGATCCAGAACCTTGGTGAGGTCGATTTCCGAACGGGTGGTGCGGTGGATGCGGGCGGACGGGTTGATCACGCGCACCGTTGCCTCGATCCGCGCCAGCTCTTCCGGGCTAACGAGGTCGGTCTTGTTGATCAGCACAACGTCGGCGAAGGCGATCTGGTCCTCGGCCTCGCGGCTGTCCTTGAGGCGCAGCGGCAGGTGTTTTGCGTCGACGAGGGCGACGACGGCGTCGAGTTCGGTCTTCTGGCGCACATCGTCGTCCATGAAGAAGGTCTGGGCGACCGGCACCGGATCGGCAAGGCCGGTGGTTTCGACGATGATCGCGTCGAAGCGGCCGGGGCGGCGCATCAAGCCTTCGACGACGCGGATCAGGTCGCCGCGCACGGTGCAGCAGATGCAGCCGTTGTTCATTTCGTAGATTTCTTCGTCCGACTCGACGATCAGGTCGTTGTCGATGCCGATCTCGCCGAACTCGTTGACGATGACGGCATATTTCTTGCCGTGGTTGCCGGTGAGGATACGGTTGAGCAGCGTCGTCTTGCCGGCGCCGAGATAGCCGGTGAGCACGGTGACGGGAATGGGCTTGGGAAGGGCTGTTTCGGTCATGGGAACCTCGAGCGGTAGCAGGGACGGCTGAGACGTCCGGTTGGCGACTGATATAGGAGATCGAACGGGCCAGCGCAAATGCCGGATGGCGTTAGCGGAGCGTATCCGCATCGAATGCGGCGACGTCCTCAAGAAGGGCGACGAGGCCGCGGACGGCATGGGCAATCAGCCGCTCGCCTTTTTCCGCTGTCGCAGCGCTGGCGTCGCCGGCGACACCCTGCGGGTTGAGGTCGGACATTTTCCAGCCGAAGGCATGCGGCCCGTAGGCGCGCAGATGCGCGAAGCGGGCGGCAAACTCCGCCTGTCGAGAGCCGAAACGCTCCGCCTTGTCCATGCGGACGAGGTCCGGATGAAGCGCCAGCATCACGGACGTCTCGATATCGCCGCCATGGATGTCGATTGCCTTGTCCTCCGCAGCGATCCAGCCGTCCGGCTGGCCGAAACGAGTCCAGGCCGTCGCCACCACGAGCATGTCGAAGCGAATGCGCGCCTCGGTCGCGACGATCGTCATCAGGGGCGAATTGCCGCCATGCGCGTTGAGCAGCACGAGCTTGCGGATGCCGAAGCGATTGAGATCCCCTGCAATGCCGAGCCAGCGTTCGATGGCCTCGGCGTAGCCCAGCGAGCGTGTACCCGGCACGTCGAGATGTTCCGGCGAATAGCCGACGGGCTCGGCGGGCAGGAATGTTACCGGCAGATGCGTGGGCAGCACGGCAGCCAGCCGGGCGGCAATGCCCTCGGCGATCAGCGTATCCGTTTCGAATGGCAGGTGGGGGCCATGGCCTTCATGGGCGCCAAGCGGCAATACGGCGATCCAGCCTGCGCGCGCCTCCGGCGACAGGTCCAGATCGTTGTCGGTCCATCGCATCTTGGGATGCGCCATTCCGGGCCTCCGA
Source organism: Shinella sp. GW821-FHT11G07 (assembly GCF_058808115.1). Taxonomy (NCBI): domain Bacteria; kingdom Pseudomonadati; phylum Pseudomonadota; class Alphaproteobacteria; order Hyphomicrobiales; family Rhizobiaceae; genus Shinella; species Shinella sp. GW821-FHT11G07. Next base: position 240,686 of record NZ_JBXARJ010000004.1, on the reverse strand, counting down.
TCTTCACTTGCCGCCTGCCGCTTTACTGAGTCATATGAAGCCCGAGCCCGCGATGCAAGGGCAGCACGTTCTAACGAGGCGATCGATGGGCAAGAAGCACAAGGACGGCAAGGACGGGAAGAAGGTCAAGAAGAAGAAATCGCACGACGACGTCTCGGGTGCGGGTCTTGCCGCCGCCGTCGTCAATGCCGCCCGGTCCATGCGCACAGTGCTATCGCGCAACCTGCTGGCCACCGGCCTCTATGCCGGACAGGACGGTGTGATCCTGGCGCTTTCGGAAGACGGCGGGTTGACGGCAGGCGCGCTTGCCACCCGGCTCGGCGTCAAGGCACCGACGATGACGCGCACGATCGGGCGCCTGGAGGCGCAAGGGTTCGTCGCGCGCCAGCCGGACGAGACGGATGGCCGCCTGACCGTCGTCCACCTCACCGAGGCCGGCAAGGCCTCCGTCGAGCAAATCACCGAAGCCGGCCGGCTCAGTGAGGAGCAGGCGGCAGAGGGATTGAGCGAGAAGGATGTGCGCAATCTCCTGAAATTGCTGCGCGCGATGGACGAAAACCTGCACGCAACGCTGCCGGAGCTGCCCCGCAACGGCGAAAAGCCTGTTGCCGACGAGATTTAAACTGTTTAAATAAACGGTTTTAAACGTCACATTGCTTGGCGTTCGTCGGGAGGGGTCGTGGCACAGAAAATCAAGCTTTCCACCATCGCGGAGACGCTCGGCGTTTCCACGGCGACGGTATCGCTTGCGCTGAGGGACAGTCCGCTTGTCGCGGCGACCACCCGCGACAAGATCAAGGAACAGGCCCGCGCACTCGGCTATATCTACAACCGCCGGGCAGCGAGCCTGCGTACCTCCCGGTCGGGCATCATCGGCGTCGTCGTGCACGACATCATGAACCCGTTCTACGCGGAAATCCTGAAATCGATCGAAAGCGAACTCGATCGGGACCGGCAGACCTTCATCCTTTCCAACCACTACGATTCGGTCGAAAAGCAGCGCAATTTCATCGAGACATTGCTGCAGCTCGGTGGTGACGGCGTCATCATGTCGCCGGCCATCGGCACGCCGCCCGAGGATATCCAGCTTGCCGAGGACAATGGCATGCCGGCGATCCTGATCGCGCGCTCGATCGAGGGGCTGGATGTACCGATCTTCCGCGGCGACGACAGTTATGGCATTTCGCTTGCCACCAACCACCTGATCGGCCTTGGCCACCGCACCATCGCCATGGTCGGCGGCACGGACCAGACCTCCACCGGTCGCGACCGTTACCAGGGTTATGTCAACGCGCTGCGCAAGGCCAATATCGACGTCGATCCGAGCCTGCGCATTCCCGGCCCCCGCACCAAGCAGGGTGGTTTCGAGGCGGCGGTGCACTTCCTCTCGCTGCCGCAGAAACCGACGGCGGCCGTCTGCTGGAACGACCTCGTGGCGATCGGCCTGATGAACGGCATTGCACGCGCCGGCCTCGTGCCGGGCCGCGACGTTTCGGTCACCGGTTACGACGACCTGGAGGAAGCGGCGATCGCGACGCCGGCACTCACCACCGTCTGGAACGGCCAGTCCGAAGTCGGGCGCAATGCCGCCCGCGCGCTGCTCGACAAGCTCTCGGGTAGTCACGAGCCGGATGGCATCCATCTCATCAAGCCGGAAATGCGTATCCGGCAATCCACCGGACCGCTGAAGCCACATCCGGAAGGCTGAGGCATTTCAGACAGAAGGAGCTTTGCCATGTCGGCCAAGACACGCATCCTCGTGCCCGGCACGATCCGCGAGCGGGTACTCGATCGCCTGAAGGAAAGCTTCGACGTGGTGCGCATCGACCGGGCGGACCCGGCGCTGCTCGCGCGCTCGGAAGCGGCAAGCATTGCCGGTGTTGCCGTTTCCGGCGGCTTCGATGCGGCGATGATCGAACATCTGCCGGCTCTGGAGATCATTGCCAGTTTCGGCGTTGGTTATGATGGCGTGGATGCGGCCGCCGCGGCCGAGCGCGGCATCACCGTCACCAACACGCCGGACGTGCTGAACGACGAGGTCGCCGATACCACGATCGGCCTGCTGCTCAACACGGTGCGCCGCTTCCCGCAGGCGGAAGCCTGGCTGCGCGATGGCCGCTGGAAGCGCGACGGCGCCTTTCCGCTGGCGCCGCTCAGCCTGCGCGGCCGCAGGGCCGGCATTTACGGGCTTGGGCGTATCGGCATGGCAATCGCCGAACGGCTGAAAGGGTTCGGCGTCGATATTGCGTATCACACGCGCCGCCCGCGCGACGGTGTGTCCTATGCCTATTATCCCTCGCTGCTGGAGCTGGCGGAGGCCGTCGATATCCTGATCGCCATCGTACCGAAGACAGCGGAAACGCACAGGACGATCAATGCCGAGGTTCTGCGGGCGCTGGGGTCGAACGGCGTGTTGATCAATGTCGGCCGCGGCTGGACGGTCGATGAGGACGCGCTTGCGACGGCCCTCAAGGACGAGGTCATCGCAGCGGCGGGCCTCGACGTCTTCTATGACGAGCCGAATGTGCCGCAGGCCCTGCTCGACCTGCCCAACATCTCGCTTTTGCCGCATGTCGCCTCGGCTTCGGTGGCGACGCGCGATGCGATGGCCGATCTGGTGGCGGACAATCTGTTTGCCTGGTTTGATCGTGGGGCGGCGCTGACGCCGGTGCCGGAAACGCCCTTTACGCGAAAAACGGGGTAGAGGCTGGAAAGCCTTCGTTAACCCTCCGGCAAGTTTGTGGATGCATGCTTGCCCGATCGAGTCGTTGCGAAGGAGACGCCCATGAAGACGCTGATGATAACCGCCGCCGCGGGCCTGGTGTCGCTGGGTCTCTGGAACGTCATCGGGCACGAGGCACCTTCGGTCGACCCGGTGATCTCGAATTCCATTCCCGCGAAGGCGCCGGGCAGCCATAGCTATACGATTTCCAACGTGGTGGCGAACACCGCCTGCCTTGCCGAGCGCGGCAGCCGGATTTCGAGCCGGAGTGAACAGTTCTCGGCGAATGCCGATTGCGAGACGGTCTGGCCGGGTCTTTCGACGGCCAGGACATGGATCAGCAACGGCGACGGCACCGTTGTCGTTGCTGATGCACGCGGCGAGGCGATCCTGACCGTCGTCGACGGCGACGGCCTTGCCTATGAAGCGGTCGAGCCGGCCGACGCGATGGTTACGCTGATTTCTGCGGACTAGCCGAACCCGTTGCGGCGTTGGACGCAGCGTCGACGAGACGCGTATCTGCCCAGGTCAGGCCGCGCCCATCGGACGCGTGGAGTTTCAGGCGGTCGACGGGCGCGTTTGTCGCCGCATCCACTAGCTTGGACCGCCGCTCGCCCGCCCGAAAGAGATGATCTTCACCCCATTGCCGCAAGGCGACGATGACGAGAAAGAGGCCGCGCCCCTTCTCGGTCAGCACATATTCCTGATAGGCGCTGCCATCGGATGCCGGCGCGAGCGCTAGCACGCCAGCCTCTACGAGATCGCGCAGGCGCGTGCTCAGCATGCCCTTGGCGATGCCGAGGTTTTGCTGAAAGGCGCTGAAGCGCCGGATGCCATCGAAGGCATCACGGACGATCAGCAGCGACCACCAGTCACCGATGGCATCCAGCGTCCGCGCAACCGGGCACTCCGCTTCACGAAAACTCCTGCGTTTCATTCCGGACCTCGCGCTTAAAACTGGTTCTAAAATAGAACTGGAAGCATCTTGCCGCAAGTAGTCTCATTATAAGACCAAAAGGAGCAAGAACGACGATGGACACAATGGATAAGAGAGATTGCCGAAAAGGAGCGGGTCACGACTTCGCCGGCGGCAGGCAGGCGTCCGGCCTGCCGCATTGGATGCTGGTCGTATTTGCCATCACCTGCGGAAGCAGCGTCGCAAACATCTACTATGCGCAGCCGCTGCTCGATACGATCGCAACGAGTTTCGACATCGACGCCGCGCGTGTTGGTCTCGTCGTGACGCTGACCCAGATAGGCTACGCGGCGGGCCTGCTTTTCATCGTCCCCCTCGGCGACCTCGTCGATCGGCGCAAGCTGATCGTGGCGCAGGCCCTGTTGTCCGCCGTTGCCTTGGCCGGTGTCGGCAGCGCGCCCGGTGCGCCTTTCCTGTTCGCCGGCATGGTCCTGGTGGGGCTGCTGGCTGTCGTCGTTCAGGTATTGGTGGCGCTGACCGCCGCCTTGGCACGACCGGAGGAGCGCGGCCGATCCGTCGGTCTGGTCACCAGCGGCGTCGTGATCGGCATCCTGGCGGCGCGCTTCGTCGCCGGTGTCCTGGCTGACGCCGGAGGGTGGAGAGCCGTCTACTTTTCCTCCGCCGGCCTCATGCTACTGATGGGACTGCTTCTGGCCTATAGTCTGCCGCGGCACATTCCCGTCGCCAGTGCCGAGCGATACGGCACGGTGCTGAAGTCGGTTCCCACCCTCTTTTTGCGGGAGCCGTTGCTGCGCCTTCGGGCCGGGCTGGCCTTCCTGATCTTTGCCAGCTTCAGCACGCTCTGGACCGCCATGGTATTGCCGCTGAGCGCGGCACCCTTTCACCTGTCTCACACCGCCATCGGCCTCTTCGGCCTCGCGGGGCTGGCGGGCGCCCTTGCCGCAAGCCGTGCAGGGCGTCTGGCGGATCGTGGGCTTGCCGAGCGGACGACGGGTTTTTCACTGGTACTGCTCGTGGTCTCGTGGGTGGCGATCGGTTTTCTGCCGCACGCGCTTTTCGTCTTCACGATCGGCGTGGTGCTGCTCGATTTTGCCGTGCAAGCCGTGCACGTCACCAATCAGAGCCTGATCTTCGCCACTCGCCCCGAAGCCCACAGCCGGCTGGTCGCCGGCTACATGGTCTTCTACTCGGCCGGCAGTGCACTTGGCGCCATTGCTTCGACGGCGAGTTATGCCCGTTACGGCTGGACGGGTGTCTGCCTCACCGGAGCGGCTTTTAGCCTGGCCGGATTGCTTCTCTGGGCCCGCTCTTATGCAAAGACCCGGCCGCGTGTTTCGTGAACATGCATCGCCGGGTGCAGGAGAATGCCGGGCTGGTCTGGATCAGGCCGACTTGACCGAACCGAAGGCCAGCACGTCCGCCTCGGTGGCGGGAGCGCTTGCGCCCTGCTTGGCAGCCGCATAGTCGCGCACCGCTTCGCCGAAGGCGGCAAAAAGCTTGTTCGACGGCTGGTCGGAGCCGACCCAGTATTCCGGGTGCCATTGCACGCCGACGGCAAACGCCTTGGCTCCGATAACGGAGACGGCTTCGATCGTGCCGTCCTCGGCGACCGCTTCCAGCGCAAGCCGCGGCGCCAATTCGGAGATCGCCTGGCGGTGCAGCGAATTCACCTGCACCTCGCCGGCGCCGAGCACCGCGGCGAGGCAGCTGCCTTCCTTGACAGTGACCTTCTGGCGGATGCCGTAGGCGACGTCGAGCACGGGCGTGTCGGGCTTGCGATGGTCCCATACGCCGGGCTGCTCCTGAATTTCGTTGGCGAGTGTTCCGCCCAGCACGACGTTCAGCTCCTGAATGCCGCGGCAGATGGCAAGCAGCGGAATGCCGCGCTCGAGCGCCCGCTTGATGAGCGGCAGGCTGGTCGCATCGCGCGCCATGTCATAGGGGCCTTCCGCCGCCGTGGCCTCCTTGCCGTAGAGCGAGGGGTGCACGTTCGTGCGCGAACCGCTGACCAGAAGCCCGTCCACTCGATCGAGGATACCGTCGAAATCGTTGTCGGCATCCAGTGCGGGGACGAGGAAAACGGTGACGTCGGCGCCCTTGACGGCAGCGCGGACATACTGGTTCGGGGTGGCCTGCCAGACGTTGCCTTCGATCTCCCTGATATCGGCGGGAATGGCGACGACGGGTTTCGACATGATGGGCTCCGGAAAAAGAAATACCAAATGAGGATTTGCTATCAAATCCGCGATCAGTCAATTCCCCTATTCTGGCGAAATGACGACAGATCAATCGTTGCAGGGGGTATGACAGCCTGTGCAACGTAGCCGGGACCGATAAAATCTGTCAGAGTGTCCGCCAGGGGTTGTTAACCAAAGCCTTGCAAACAGCGATTGCGGCATGGATTTTTCTCGCCTTTCTTTCGCGTAATTGTGTGTCGTTGCCAGGTAAGGATATTGCGCGCCATGCCCATGCCAGGTTGAATCTATGGGCCGAAAAGCAGCAATACTACAATATGAGGTTGAAGCTATCTTCCTTCGGTTGAACAAGCGTGCAAGAATGCCCGGGTGCACCCTCGTTATTGGGTAATTTCCCGAAATCATTCATTAAATTTTGGTCGGTAACCCTCTCTCGTCAAGGGAGTGCCTAGTCCATGAAGGATAAGGGTCAAAACACACTGCCGGCTGATGTGTACCTGTCGTTCGTCAGCTCGCTGTACGGGAACCGCCAGACCCTCTTCGTGGGCATGATTTCGCATGTCATCACGTTCTCGTTCGTCTATGCCAAAACCGCCGACCCTTTCTTCCTGATCTGGAGCGGGCTCGTCATACTTATCTGGTCGACGCGTGCTGTCGGCATGCGCCATTTCGACCGGGTGGACCAGTCCACGCTCGACATGGACGGCATCCGCTACTGGGAGAACTGGTACAATCTCGGGGCCGTCGGCACGACGCTGGCGCTCGGCATCTCCTGCGGCTACAGCCTGCTCTTCAGTCGCGACAGTTTCGCCGAGCTCGCCACCATTGCGGTGACGCTCGCCACCATGGTCTCCGTCGTTGGCCGCAACTGCGGCTCGAAGCGGGCCGTCGACTACATGACCTTTACCGCCTGCTTCCCCATGGTCGTCGGCTTCCTGGGCCTGCAGGATTTCTACCACGCGGTGCTCGCCGTCCTCATCCTGCCCTTCGTGATGACGACCCGCATGATGGCGAACGGTGTGCGCGACTTCCTCTACAGGAACGTGCTGGCGACGCGCGAAGTCTCGATCATTGCCGACCGTTTCGACACGGCGCTGAACAACATGCCGCACGGCCTGTTCATGCTGGATGCCGACCATCGTATCCTCGTCGCCAACCGCCGGGCCTGCGAGCTTCTTCATCTCGGCAACCAGGAACGGCTGAAGGATTGCCATCTCGATGTCGTCCTGCGCTTCGGCGTACGCAACACGTTCGTCAACGCCGAGCAGAGCAAGACGATCCTGCGCCGGCTCGACGAACTTCTGAAGGGCGAGCGATCGCGTGCGCTCATCCAGGTGACGGACGGGCTCTATCTGGAATTCACCGCATCGCCCCGTGAAAACGGCGGCGCAGTTCTGATTTTCGAAGACGTGACGGCGCGTGTGCGGGCGGAAAACAAGATCCTGCACATGGTGCGCTACGACAGCCTCACCGGCCTGCCGAACCGCACCTACTTCTCCGATCTCGTGCAGGAAGCGCTGGCCGAACGCAAGAAGCCCGGCACGGTCGGCTTCATGGTGCTCGACGTCGACGACTTCAAACATGTCAACGACATGAAGGGCCACGTCACCGGCGACCGGCTGCTCTGCGCCATCACCGAGCGGCTGCGCCGGCTTGCCAGCGACAAAATGATCGTCGGCCACCTGATGGGCGACGAGTTCATCGTCTTCTTTCCGAACGAGACGAACCGCCGCGATCTCGAGGCGCGCATGCACCGCTTCCACGAGCAGCTGCGTGGCAACTACGAATTCGACGGCATGACCTTCCTCGTCTCCTTCAGCGCCGGCTGCGTGACCGTGCCGAGCGGCGATTTCCGGCTGGAGGAAATGCAGATCCGCGCCGACCTCGCGCTTTTCGAGACGAAATCGCGCGCCAAGGGCAGCGTCACCGTCTTCGAACAGGAGATGGACGAGCGCTATACGGATCGCCAGAAGCTCAAGGACGACCTGCGCGATGCGCTTGCCAGCAACACGCTGTCGGTCGCCTACCAGCCGATGTTCGTGCCGGACGGTTCAAGCATCGAGTGCTGCGAGGCCCTGTCGCGCTGGACACATCCGGAGCGCGGCCCCGTGCCGCCGACCGTGTTCATCCAGATCGCCGAGGAGATGGGCATCGTCTCCGACATCACCCGCTTCATGGTCATGCGGGCCTGCGCCGACTGCGCGACCTGGCCGGCGCATATGGGCGTTTCGGTCAATCTCTCCGTGCAGGACCTGCGCGGCACCAGCATCATCGACCTCGTCGCCGAGGCACTGGAGGCCGCAAAACTCGCGCCGCACCGGCTGCATCTCGAAGTCACCGAAAGCTGCCTCATGGAGGAGCCGGTGAAGGTGCAGGCAATCCTGCAGGAGCTGCGCGCACGCGGCATCACCATCGCCATCGACGATTTCGGCACCGGCTATTCGAGCCTCAGCTATCTCGACCAGCTGCCGCTCGATGTCATCAAGATCGACCGGTCCTTCGTGCGCAACATCGGCGAGGACCCGCGCCGTTTCAAATTGCTACGCGGCACGGTGAACCTTTCGCGCGAACTGGGCCTGCGCATTGTCGTCGAAGGTGTGGAGACGCGCGAGCAGCTTGCACTTATCAACAAGTACCAATGTGCCGATCTCGTGCAGGGCTACGTCTTTGCCGCGCCCATGTCGCCGGATGCGCTGCGTGATCTTTACGAGACCCTCGCCCGTAAACCCGGCGATTCCCGCCGCCGCGGCCGCCGCGTCGCCTGAAAACCCTCCCCTGACTTTTCAACGGATCGTATAAATTCGATACCGTGTATCAGCTTCTTCAAATTTAGCGTTAACCACTCATTAAGGTTAACGAATGGTATTTTACACAAATTGTCTTATATCGGAGATTGTTAAGCATAGCAGCGCGGTGGCTGCGGCTTTTTCAATCGGGGATACGGGGACAATGGCCAGCGTGGAGACGGCGACCAATCGCTTTTCGGACAAGCTTCTGGGACTGCTCGACAGGATCGAATACCGCCGGGTCGAGACGGGCGAGGACATGGAAGACGTCGCTCGCATCCGCTACAAGGCCTACAAGGCCGGCGCCGTCATGCACCTCGACGAACAGGCAGTGCTGATCGACGACTCCGATTTCGACAGCCAGGCCTATGTCTTCGGCATCTACTATGAAGAGCGGCTGATCTCGACGGTGCGCCTGCATCATGTGACGCCGGACCATCGCGTCACCTCGTCGGGCAAGGTTTTCCCGGACGAAATCAATGCCTTCCTCGATGCAGGCCTGTCGCTGATCGATCCCGTGCGCCTTGCCGCCGATCCGGAAATCTGGCGGGAGATGCCGGCGATCCCCTATCTGACGCTGCGCATCGCCACGATGGCGACGGATTATTTCCAGGCAGATCGCTGCCTGCAGATGGTCAAGCCCGCCCATTCCGCCTTTTACAAGCGCGTCTTCGATGCCGACTTCGTCGCCTCGCCGAAGAGCAACCACGGCAAGTTCATCATCGACCTGATGCTGCTGGCGACCAACGTCAAGGAGACGCTGCCGTCGCTCTACCAGCGCTTCCCGTTCTTCAAGTCCGAACCCTACGAGCGCCGCATGATGTTCGCCCGCGGCGAGGACCTGACGTTCAGCCCGCTGACGGTGCGCCCGACGGCCCGCCGCGCCCATTTCGGCGATGGCCGGATCCAGCTTTCCGGCAATGCCTTCGCCGGATGAGACCTGCGTTTTGATGTCACATGGCGGGCCGGTTTCTTGCGAAACCGGCCCGATCTGTTTCGGAAACGATACAGGTGCATCGGCACCCCCCGCCTTGCCGTTGCGCTTTGCCGATCCATTGTGTATGGCCTGAAGACCGCGCGCTTGCCGCGCAAGGGGGAAAAGCCGGGATGCTTTGGTTCCGGCGTGTTTTAGGCACTCATCGGGTGGAACTTTTCCGTCTGGCGGGTGTGGCTGCTTAGGAGAAGGTGACTATGGCTGAACATCATTCCGGACCGGTCGAAATGGGCGCTCCGATGGATTATCCCGAGCACGAGAAGACCTACAATTTCTTCATCAATGCAGCCAAGTTCGGCACGCTGTTCTGCGTCGCCCTGCTGGTCGCCATGGCCGCCGGTTTCTTCACCAGCGCCGGCTTCTTCAGCGCAGTTCTGCTCTTCATCATTCTCAACGTCGCCGGCTTCATTCTGCTGCGTTGATCCAAACAGCCGCATTTGCGGTTTGTCACGGTGCCATCCGGCGTCGTGATTCAACACGGCCAGTCTCGGGGGGAGGACCACGGTTTGAGTCAGTGTATTTTTGTGTCGCGGGAAAGCGACGCGGCGGAGGGCCGCGTTGCGGGTTCCGTGGAAACTGTCAAGAAATTGAAAGGCCTGGGGCTCGATGTGCTGGTGGAAGCCGGCGCAGGTCTCAAGTCGCGTATCCTGGATGCGGATTACGAAGCGGTCGGTGCCCGCATCGTCGGTCCGGACGAGGCGAAGTCTGCGGACGTCGTCCTGAAGGTGCGACGGCCGACCTCGGCCGAGATCGCCACCTACAAATCCGGCGCCATCGTCATCGCCACCATGGACCCCTATGGCAATGAGGCGGCGATCGCCGAAATGGCCAATGCCGGGCTCTCCGCCTTTGCCATGGAACTGATGCCGCGCATAACGCGCGCCCAGTCAATGGACATTCTCTCTTCGCAGGCAAACCTCGCCGGCTACCAGGCGGTGATCGACGCGGCCCACGAATTCGACCGCGCCATGCCGATGATGATGACCGCCGCCGGCACCGTTCCGGCCGCCAAGGTTTTTGTCATGGGTGCCGGCGTTGCCGGTCTTCAGGCCATCGCGACGGCACGCCGTCTCGGTGCAGCCGTGTCCGCGACGGACGTTCGTCCCGCCGCCAAGGAGCAGGTCGCCTCGCTCGGCGCAAAATTCATCGCCGTCGAGGATGATGAGTTCAAGGCCGCCGAAACCGCGGGCGGCTACGCCAAGGAAATGTCCAAGGAATATCAGGCGAAGCAGGCGGCACTCGTGGCTGAGCATATCGCCAAGCAGGACATGGTCATCACCACCGCGCTCATTCCCGGCCGCCCGGCACCGCGTCTCGTGACGCGCCAGATGCTGGCCGCCATGCGCAACGGCTCCGTCGTCGTCGACCTCGCGGTTGAACGCGGCGGCAATATCGAGGGCTCCGAGGCCGGCAAGGTCGCCGAAGTCGAGGGCGTCAAGGTTATCGGCTATCTCAACGTGCCGGGCCGCATCGCCGCCTCCGCCTCCGCGCTCTATGCCAAGAACCTGCTGACCTTCCTCGAGACCATGGTCGACAAGGAAAACAAGTCGGTTTCGGTCAATGTCGAGGACGAACTCGTCAAGGCAACGATGCTGACCCATGGCGGTTCCGTGGTGCATCCGAACTTCGGCAGCGCTGCCGTACAGCTAGGGGAGGCCAAGTGATGGCGAACGAACTTCTGGACAAGGCCATCATCGAGCTTGAGCGCGCCGTGGAAGCCGTGCGCACGGCCTCCGAATATGTGCCTGATGCGGCTGCTGTTGCGGCGCACGGCGTTTCCGGCGGGGCAATCGACCCCTTCGTCTTCCGCCTGGCAATCTTCGTGCTGTCGATCTTCGTCGGCTATTATGTCGTCTGGTCGGTGACGCCGGCGCTGCACACGCCGCTGATGGCCGTCACCAACGCGATCTCCTCGGTCATCGTCGTCGGCGCACTGCTCGCCGTCGGCATCTCGCTCTCGGGTATCGCGACCGGCTTCGGCTTCGTCGCGCTGATCCTCGCCTCCGTCAACATCTTTGGCGGCTTCCTCGTCACCCAGCGCATGCTGGCGATGTACAAGAAAAAAGAGAAGTGAGGCTGGCCGATGTCTGAGAATTTCGCAGCCTTCCTCTATCTCGTCTCCGGCGTGCTGTTCATCATGGCACTGCGCGGCCTGTCGCATCCGACGACCAGCCGCCGTGGCAACACGCTCGGCATGATCGGCATGGGCATCGCCATCGGCACGACGCTGCTGCTCGCGACGCCATCCTTCGGCGGCCTCGTGCTCATCGTGCTCGGCCTTGCCATCGGCGGCGGTGCAGGCGCCTATATCGCCCGCTCCATCCCGATGACCTCGATGCCGCAACTCGTCGCCGGCTTCCACTCGCTGGTCGGCCTTGCCGCCGTGCTGGTGGCGGCCGCAGCGCTCTATTCTCCGGTCTCCTTCGGCCTCGGCCAGGTCGGCGAAATCCATGGCCAGGCGCTCGTCGAAATGGCGCTCGGTGCCGCGATCGGCGCGATCACCTTCACCGGCTCGATCATCGCCTTCCTGAAGCTCGACGGCCGCATGTCCGGCAAGCCGATCATGCTGCCCTATCGGCACGTCATCAACATTGTGCTGCTCGCCGCGGTCATCTTCTTCATCGTCGGCCTGACGCTGTCGGAAAGCCACTTCGATTTCTGGCTGATCGTCATCCTCGCGCTGGCACTCGGCGTGCTGCTGATCGTACCGATCGGCGGCGCGGACATGCCCGTCGTCGTGTCGATGCTCAACTCCTATTCGGGCTGGGCCGCGGCCGGCATCGGCTTCACGCTCGGCAACCTTGCGCTGATCATCACCGGTGCCCTCGTGGGCTCGTCGGGTGCGATCCTGTCCTACATCATGTGCAAAGGCATGAATCGCTCGTTCATCTCGGTCATCCTCGGCGGCTTCGGCGGCGATAGCGGGGCGGCAGCGAGTGACGACGGCGTGCAGCGCACGGTCAAGCAGGGTTCGGCCGACGATGCGGCCTTCCTGATGGCGAATGCCTCCAAGGTCATCATCGTGCCCGGCTACGGCATGGCAGTCGCACAGGCGCAGCATGCGGTACGCGAACTCGCCGACGCGCTGAAGAAGGCCGGCGTCGAGGTGAAATACGCGATCCATCCGGTCGCGGGCCGTATGCCCGGTCATATGAACGTGCTGCTCGCCGAAGCGAACGTGCCCTATGACGAGGTCTTCGAACTGGAAGACATCAACTCGGAGTTCGCCCAGGCGGACGTCGCCTATGTCATCGGCGCCAACGACGTGACGAACCCGGCCGCGCGCGACGACAAGTCCTCGCCGATCTATGGCATGCCGATCCTCGACGTCGACAAGGCCAAAACCTGCCTCTTCGTCAAGCGCTCGCTCGGCTCCGGCTATGCCGGCATCGACAACACGCTGTTCTACAAGGACGGCACGATGATGTTGCTCGGCGACGCCAAGAAGATGACGGACGACATCGTCAAGGCCATGAACCACTGATCGGCAAACGCACGAAATGAAGAAGCCCGCGAGATGATCGCGGGCTTTTTTGTTTTAGAGCGCAGAACGGCTTTCGCGCCCTGACAGTTGAAATCCACAATGCCGAAAGCCCGGGAGAGCGAAGCTCTCCCGGGCTCCCGACAGACCGCATGGGCGGGGATGGTGCGGTCAGTGTTTGCGCTTCTTGCAGCCGCAGTCGCTGCCGCCGAGGATGCCGAGCGTGTTGCCGTTCAGGATGCCGGACAGCGTGCCGTTGAGGGTGTTGTTCAGAACGCCGTTCAGGATGTTGTTGCCGTCATTGTCGCTGAGGATGTTACCGACGCCGACACCGACGCTCGGGGCAATGACGATGCCGCCGGTCTTGTTGCCGCCGAGAATGCCGAGGCCGAGAAGGCCACCAGCGGATGCCTGGCTGGTACCGGCGAATGCGAGGATGGTTGCGACGGCGATGATGCGAGCCTTGTTCATGTCTCTCTCCTTCGGTTGTGTACCTCCTCGGTACGCAACTGAAGGTAATATAAGTGCTGATTAACTCAACTGGATTTGCCAGTCATAGCAAAGAGTTAACCATAATATAGACAAGTTTAACGATCGCCAACCGCATACAACCTATAGTGAATTATTCTGCTAATGCTGCGCGAATATCAACCATTGAGGGAATTTTTAACCATGCAACCCTAAGATTCTGTTCCAAGAACGGACAGGAACGGAATCCGATGCACTCTCCTCGCGGCCCCATCTTCGTGGCTCTGATGCTTGCCGGATGCAACCCGTCTTTTGCAGATTCAACCGTTGATTACAGCATCGGCGGTGGTTGGACGTCGAACATTTTTCAGGATCCGACCGCCCTTCCCGCCGCTTTCGGCGAGGCGAAGCTCGGCTTGCGGGGCAGTCTCGACCTCGAAGACTCCCATTTCGCCTACGGACTGACCACAAGCGTCCGGCGTGTGCCGAAATACGACTTTGCCGATCAGCGAACGCTCGGCGGCGAAATCGGCTATACCCACGATCTTAGCAAGACCATGAAGCTGACACTCAAAGGCGGTCTCGAATACCGGCGATCCGGCGATATCTTTCTGTCCCTGCCCGGCCTGCTGATCGGCTACCGCAAGGCCGACATCGCGGCCGCCGCCAGCGTGGGCCTGACGGATGAGCGCTGGGGCGGCAAGAACCATGTCACCGCCGCGGTCTCCAATCTCAACCGGGGCAAGGCCCATTTCACGCTCCGTGGATTGCGGCCCACGCAGCTCGAAGCCGGCAATACGCTCTACGAGGTGAGCGGCGGTCACATTCGCCCGCTGCTGGGCGGTGAGGTCGGCGTCACCGTGCAATACCGGACGAACCGTATCGACCGGTGGGAACAGAAGACCTTCGGGCAATTCCCGGCCGAAACGCTGCGCGGCTCACTCGCCTATGGCCGCGCCTTCAAGAACGGCATCACCGTGATGGCGGAGGCCGGTATCGTCGGCGTGTTCAGTTCCTATCTCGGCAAGACGGTCGAGCGCGCCCGCCCCTTCCTGAAGGGCGAAGTGGCATGGCAGGTTTCGAAGAAGACGGTCCTGAAGGCAAAGCTCACGCGCGACATCCAGCTCGCCGATGTGGACGATTCACTCGGCGAAGATGTACGCACGGTCGGCCTTTCGCTGGAAAAGGCGCTGACGGAAAAACTGAAATTCGGCCTCGCCTTCGAGCAGGCCTACAGCGACTGGCTCTATTTCGACTACCGTACACGCACGAAATCGCTCTCGGCGACCCTCACCTACACCTTCGCCAAGGGCGCGACGGCGGCGCTGGAATATAGCCGCCTCATCCGCCGCGAGACCGACAAGGCCGCCGACTTCGAGGTCGACGGCCTTGCAGCGCGGCTGTCCGGCTCGTTCTGATACCTACCATTCCAGCTCGAGATGTGGTCGCCCGTTCGAGGTTTTCGCGGCCGTCCGCCCCGTCTCGTCGACGGTGCAGTTCACCCGCTGGCGGAAGGCCGAAAAACTGTCGAAGGTCACCACATCCACCGGCTCGTCGAAATGCAGCGTCATGCGGTAGCGGCCGGGCTGGCTCGTCAGCGCCTGCACGCCGAGCACTTCGGCATCGAAGGGCTGGCCGAGATAGTGGCCGCGCACGCGCGAGCCGAGCATCCACGGATTGAACGGCGGCCGGTTGCCGACGATCGCGTGCAAGGTGTTCCAGTCGCGATAACCGTATTGCGCGGCGATGAGTTCGAGCGCGCGGGAATGGGCAATGGCCTGGCCGTCCTCGGCAAAACGGGCACGCAGCCGCTTCGCCTGGTCTTTCAGGGCGTCGAGGGATGGCAGGGGCGTCGGGGATGGACGCATGTCGGATCTCCAGTGTCTGCATGCGTCATTTCGGAGGGAGCCCGCATTGCCACCGGTTCGCATGCATGATGCTGGAAGACCGATTGTTTCTGAGAGAGACTTCACCAAAGCTTGCGCTCGCGGACGGCAGGGGCTCTCACCCTTGCTCCGCACATAGGGCTTTGTGGGCTTTCTGTCAATTTCTGACGTCTTGCATCGGTGACGGAAGCATGGGAGCAATCGGAGCAGGAGGACCCATCATGACATCAGTTACCCTTCTCGCCTTCGCCGCGGTCGCCTTTATCGGCATTGCCACGCCGGGCCCGACGGTCCTGCTCGCACTCACCAACGGCTCGCGCTACGGCATGCGCCGCGCCCTGCCCAGCATGATCGGCGCCGTATTGTCGGATTTCGTGTTGATCGGCGCGGTGGCGTTGGGATTGGGCGCATTGCTCGCGGCCTCCGAATTCTGGTTCTCCGTCGTCAAATGGCTGGGTGCCGCCTATCTCGCCTTCCTCGGCATACAGATGCTGCGCTCCACCGGCTCGATCGGCCGGGCACTCGACGATGCGCAGTCAGCCGGTCGAACGACAGCGAAAGCCATCTTCACGAAAAGCTTCCTCGTCGCCGTCACCAATCCGAAAGGCTATCTGTTCTTCTCCGCCTTCCTGCCCCAGTTCATCGACCCCTCGGCACCCCAGGCGCAGCAATACATGCTGCTCGCCCTCGTCTTCGCGGCTATCGATTTCATGGTGATGGTCGGCTATGCCGCGCTCGGCACGCAAGCCGTGCGCGTTCTCAAGACATCGGGAGCCGCCTGGCTCGACCGCATCTGCGGTGGCGCGCTCCTGGCACTTGCAGGATCGCTCGCCTTCTATCGTCGCGCAGCGAACTGAACCGGCCCGCCCCCTAAGGGCAGGCCAACTCGCGCCGGCCTTCAGAACCGATAGGTCACGCCAGCGCCGACCAGCCAGGGGTTCAGCTTCGCCTTGCCCGTCAGGGGCGTGCCGTTGAAATCGACCTTCCACTTGGGTTCGAGGAAGATCTTCTTCACGTCGAAGTTCACACCCCAGTGTTCGTCGAGCATGTAGTCGAAACCGACCTGGAGGGCGGCCCCCACCTTGTTCTTGACCTTGAGGTCGGAGAAGGCACCCGAGCCGGACTGGTTGTAGAAGTACGTATAGTTCACACCGGCACCGACATAGGGCTTGAAGGCGCCGAAGTCGGTGAAGTGGTACTGCAGGGTCAGCGTCGGCGGCAGGAGCCATGTCTTGCCCACCTTGCCGAGGCCGGCAATCGACCCGTCCGCCTCGATATTCGCATAGGTCGTGCCGAGAATGAGTTCGGCCGCGATGTTGTCCGTGAAGAAGTAGGAAATATCGAGTTCAGGAACGACCGAGTCCGAATAGGAGAGGCTCGACCCTGCGATGCCATTCACGGAACCGGAATCATTGGTGATGACACCAAGGCCGCGCACGCGGATCTGCCAGGGGCTCTGCGCGGCGAAATCCACCGTCGCTTCCGGCGGGGCCATGCGCTCTTCGAGGTCCGCCGCCAAGGCCTGATTGCCAAGCAGCATCAGACCGGCCGCCATTCCGGCTAGCACCAACCGGCTTTTCCCATTTCCATTCATGTCGTCTCTCCATCATCGCGACTCGTCTTTTTCGGAACGACTATGGAGCCGGGAGGCGAGCGCCGCCCTTGAGATGGATCAAACGAAAACCAAACGGAGAAAGGATTGGCGCGATATCCGCACCAATCTTGACAATTGCCCAATTAAAACAATGACAAACATCAAATTGGAAAGAGCCGGCTCATCGCCGGCCCCTTCTCAGGCAGCCTTGCGCACGTCCAGGATGACGCGGCGCCGGCCGCTGGTGACGAGCACGCCTGCAGCACCATCCAGCCAGCCGTCCTTCAGTTCGAGCGCCAGGAAGCGGCGACGCTCGAAGGGGCCGGGCATGACGAGGTGCTGCGCCTTGTCGGCAAAGAAACCGAAGCGCTCGTAATATTCCGGATCGCCGACGAGCAGCACGGCGCCATGGCCGCGGTCGCGCGCCTCGGTGAGGGCCGCCCGCATCAGCGCGCCGCCAATGCCCTTGCCCTCATGCTCGCAATCGACGGCGAGCGGGCCAAGCAGCAGCGCGGAGACGGCATTACCGTCGGAATCAACGCCCGCCTCGACATTCCACAGGCGCACCGTGCCGATGACATGGCCATCCGGATCGCGGGCGACAAGAGCGAGGCCCTCCGCCGGCATGCGGCCGCGGCGCAGCTTTTCGGACGACTTGCGGAAGCGGGCCTCGCCCATGACGCGGTCGAGCAAACGCTCGCGCGCCACGACGTCGCCGGCATTTTCCTGGTCGATGGTGAAGGCGGCATGCGCGAAGAACGCGCGGACAGAATCAAGAACAGTGGCCATCTCTGGGCCTCCCGTGCTCAAAACCGATTCAAACGGTATCCAAAACTGATTGTGAATTTGGTGCTCCCGTTCGTGACGGGAGCACCGATAGGCTTAGATGACGTAGGCCTTGAGCGGCTCAAAGCCGTTGAAGGCGACGGCCGAGTAGGTCGTCGTGTAGGCGCCGGTGCCCTCGATCAGAACCTCGTCGCCGATCGAAAGGGTGATCGGCAGCGGATACATGTTCTTCTCGTACATCACGTCGGCCGAATCGCAGGTCGGGCCGGCGAGCACGCAGGGCTCCATCTCGTCCTGATCGCGCGCGGTGCGGATCGGGTAGCGGATCGCCTCGTCCATGGTTTCGGCGAGACCGCCGAACTTGCCGATGTCGAGGAAGACCCAGCGGTGGTTGTCGTTGTCCGACTTCTTCGAGACGAGAACGACTTCCGCCTTGATCACACCCGCATTGCCGACCATGCCGCGGCCCGGCTCGATGATGGTTTCCGGGATCTGGTTGCCGAAGTGCTTCTTCAGCGCACCGAAGATCGCCTTGCCATAGGCTTCAGCCGACGGAACGTCGCGCAGATACTTCGTCGGGAAGCCGCCGCCCATGTTGACCATCTTGAGCTCGATGCCCTGCTTGGCAAGCTGCACGAAGACGCGCTTGGCATCGGCAAGGGCCGCATCCCAGGCGTCGAGCTTCGTCATCTGCGAACCGACATGGAACGACACGCCGTAGGAGACGAGGCCGTTCTGGTGGGCGTAGACGAGCACGTCGACGGCCATCTGCGGCACGCAGCCGAACTTGCGCGACAGCGGCCATTCGGCACCTTCACCATCGGTCAGGACGCGGCAGAACACGCGGGCACCCGGAGCGGCACGGCCGATCTTCTCGACTTCCTCATGGCTGTCGACGGCGAAGAGCGAAACGCCGAGCGCATGCGCCTTGGCGACGTCGCGCTCCTTCTTGATCGTGTTGCCGAAGGAGATACGGCTCGGGGTGGCACCGGCATCGAGCGCCATTTCGATTTCGGCGACGGACGCGCAATCGAAGTTGGAGCCCATGGAAGCGAGCAGGCGCAGGACTTCCGGCGCCGGGTTTGCCTTCACGGCATAGTAGATCGAGCTGTCAGGCAGCGCGTGGCGGAACGCCTTGAAATTGTCACGCACGACATCAAGGTCGACCACGAGGCACGGGCCGTCGGGACGTCGGGTGTTCAGGAAGTCGATAATACGTGCAGTCGCCATTTCGGTATTCCCCATATCCAGGTTGCTCCGGGAAACCCGGAGGACAAAGGGCAGGATGCGAGCACGCTCTGGAACCAGCCGGTGGAGACCCCGGAACCAAGCATGCGCATCATGCGCGATCGGTGAATCGAAGCCCGCCTAGGCTTCAATTCGGCTTTGTCTGCCTTTGATTGGTGGGAAAACCCGACCGCACGTCCGGCAATGAAGGTGTGCCTCTTCAGTAACCCCGGCTGTTGGAAAGCCGGCAGACACCAGAAAGGCCCGCACCGTCGTTGCTTCAAGATGTCCTCGCTCTTCCGGTTGGCCGGAGAAACGACTGGAGGGGTTAGTTCCAGGTACCTTACCGAGTTCCTCACCAAATCGAGGGTCGGCGGACACCCACAGGCACGTGCGACTTTGGGCAAGGGGGAGATAAGAAGAATCGCTGTCGCAATCAAGAGGTTTTTTGCATTTCGCTATTGAAAATATCCTCCCAGCCACGACATTCGCGAAACGTAGTTTCAAAGCATGGTTATAACGCACCGGCCATCACGTTTCGGCCGGCCCTGCGCCGCCTTTGCATTTCCGGCAATGCGGCGCGACAGTCGAGTGGGGATACATGGACACATTGACCCGAATCCGGGCCTTCATCGACGTCGTCGACGCCGAGGGTTTTTCCGCGGCCTCGCGCAAGACCGGGAGGTCCAAGGCGCTGCTTTCCAAATATGTGCGCGAGCTGGAGGACGAACTCGGCACCCTGCTGCTCAACCGCACCACCCGCCAGTTCTCGATGACCGAGGCCGGCCATACCTATTACCGCACCGCCTCCGACATCCTGAAGGAGATCGACAACCTCGCCGATCTCGTGCGCGAAAAGAACACGGACCTGCGCGGCAAGCTGAAAGTTTCCGCCCCGCGCACCTTCGTCGATGCCGATATCGGCCAGTCACTCATCGATTTCGGCAAGGAGCATCCGGAACTTTCGTTGGAAATCGTGTCGGACGACCGCTTCGTCGATCTGGTGGAGGAGGGCTTCGATGTCGCAGTCCGCATCACCAAGCTCGAAGATTCGGCGCTCATCGCCCGCAAGCTCGGGGACTTCTACCTGAAGATCTGCGTGAGCGAGGAGTTTCTCGCACAGGCCGGCCCGATCAACCATCCAAGCGACCTTGCCCGCCTGCCCTGCATCATCGACACCAACGGCAAGTCGCACAGCAACTGGCGCTTCGTCGACGACAAGGGCGCGGGCTTCAGCGTTCCCGTCAGCGGCCATATCGAGGTGAATAGCCCGACGGCGGCGGTACGCGCCGCCGCAAGCGGCCTCGGCGTCGCGCAGGTGCCGGCCTTCATCGCCCGCCATTGCCTCGATTCCGGCCGCATCGTCTCGATCCTTGAAGACTATCTGCCGACCGACCGCGGCATCTACGCGATCTACCCCCACCGCCGCTACCTGCCCGCGAAGGTCCGCACCTTCGTCGATTTCCTGCACGCCTGGTTCCGCCGCAATCCTGGCATCGAGGCGTAATGCAGCGCTGGTAAGGTCCCAATTCCGACCCATTTGCGTTACATTCAACCGGACGATTCTGAAGACCGCCCCGCCGCTTCGAGAGGACACAAACCGATGCGATTGCTCCCCCTTCTCGTTGCCGGAGCAGCCTTCATCGCCCCGGCTGTGGCGTTTGCCCATCCGCACATCTTTGCCGAAGCGCGACTGGAAGTCGTGGCCGGCGAGGACGGCACGGTCAGCGAGCTGCGCAATGTCTGGCGCTTCGACGACATGTTTTCCGCAAGCGTCGTGATGGACTTCGACAAGAACAGCAATGCCGTGCTCGACCCGGACGAGCTGGCCGAAGTCGGCAAGACCGTTCTCGAATCGCTTGAAGAGTTCAGCTACTACACGACGATCACCGAGGATGGAAAAACCATCAAGGTCGGAAAACCCGACGCGATCAATGTCGACTTCAAGGACGGCCAGCTCCTCATGTTCTTTTCCGTCAAGCCGGGTGAAGTGATGCCGCTCAAGGGCAAGCTCACCTTCGGCGTCTACGATCCGACCATGTATGCGGCGATGGATTTTGCCTCCGATGACGACCTCGTCGCCGTCGGCGATAAGTTTTCCGCCTGCACACGCGCGGTGGTGCGGCCCGATGCCGACGAAGTGCTCGCCCAGAACCAGGACAGCCTGACGGAAGCCTTCTTCAACGATCCGGCCGGCACCGACATGTCGAAACTCTTCGCCACCCGCCTGGAGATGTCATGCTGACCCGCGGACGTGCCCTTGCCCTCGCCACCGTGACGCTCGCCGTCGTGGCCACGGCCACCCTCGCCCATGCCCAGTCACCGCTCGGCATCGGCTCGGCGGAACCGGGCTTCAATACGACCGGCACCTTCGGCAGCCTGTTTGGCTGGATCAACGCGCAGCAGCAAGGTTTTTACCGGCTGATGACCGGCGCGCTGAAGGAGATGCGCACGAACCCCTGGGCCGCCTCGACGCTGGTGGCGCTGTCCTTCGGTTACGGCGTCTTCCACGCCGCCGGCCCCGGCCATGGCAAGGCCGTCATCTCGTCCTACATGCTGGCAAACGAGGTGGAGCTGAAGCGCGGCGTGTTGCTCTCCTTCCTCTCCTCGATCCTCCAGGGCATCGTTGCCATCCTGCTGGTCGGCGCGGCCTTTCTTTTCCTGCGCGGCACCACGGTGTCGATGACCGACGCCACCCGCGCGCTCGAAATCGGCAGCTACGCCCTCATCACGCTCTTCGGCGCCTGGCTGCTCTTCAGGAAATTGTGGCCAGCCAGCCGGCGCGCCTCCGCGCTCGGCGCCCAGGCGGTCGAGGTCCATGACCATCATCACCACGAGCACGGTCACCACCATCATGCAGGCGAAGTCTGCTCGACCTGCGGTCATGCCCATGCACCCGATCCGTCCCTGCTGAAGGGCGAGCGTTTCGCGCTGCGCGAAGCCTGGTCCGCCATCGTCGCGGTGGGCCTGCGCCCCTGCTCCGGCGCGCTGATCGTGCTGAGCTTCGCGCTCCTCAACGGCCTTTATCTGGGTGGCCTGCTCGCCGTCTTCGCCATGTCGATCGGCACCGCCATCACGGTGTCGACGCTCGCCACCCTCGCCGTCACCGCCAAGGGTGCGGCCGTACGCTTCGCCGGCAACGGTTCGGCCGGCCAGCGCATAGGCACCGCTATCGAAATCGGCGGCGCAGCTTTGGTGATGGTTCTGGGGATGCTGCTGCTTGGAGCCTCGCTACAGGCCTAGTTTCCGCGGTTGCGCTGGTAGCGCGCCCTCAGCCAGAACAGCAGGAAGAAAGCGAGCACCATCAGCGTGCCGAACACGCCCGCCAGCCACGGCGATACGTCGCCAAGGGCGATCATGACGCGCGGCAGGAAGTAGAACACCACGCCTGTGCCGAGCAGGATGAAAAACGCCGCGAGCGCTGCAGATTTTCCCTTGTTTTCCTCGCTCATGCCGCGTCCGCCTTGGCGATCTCGGCGCGGATGTCTTCCAGCTTGCGCTTCTGCTGGCCATCGGCATCGAAATTGTCCGGCGAAAGCCAGGTATCGAACGCCTTGGCGACGGCCGGCCACTCACCATCGATGATCGAGAACCAGGCGGTGTCGCGGTTCTCGCCCTTCGACAGCATGTGCTGGCGAAAGACGCCCTCGAAGGTGAAGCCGAGGCGGGCGGCGGTGCGTTTGCTCGCCGCATTGCCGTTGTGGCACTTCCACTCGTAGCGGCGGTAGCCGAGATCTTCGAAGACATGCTTGGCGAGAAGATACTGCGCCTCGGTGGAGAGGGGCGAGCGGGCCATGCTGGGGCCATGCGCGATGCCGCCGATCTCGACGACGCCGTTTGCCGGGTCGGGCCGCATGTAATGCGCCATGCCCACCACCGTGTTGCTTGCCTTGTCGACCATGACCTCGCGCACCCAGCCGGATTTGATCACCGCCTCTGACCACGCATCGAACCCTTCAATGCCGGTGAAATCGGCTTGGGCGAAATAGCGCAGCAGCGGGTTGATCGCCATGCCGCCGAAGGCACCCCAGAGGGCCTGAAGGTGTTTGGCGCGGTCGTAGGGCTCGAGGCGCACGGTGCGGCCTTCAAGCGTAACGGGTGCCGGCGGCGGGCAACCCTTCCAGTCTGTGAGATCGCGCATGCAAATTCTCCTTCGGTCATTGCCGAAGGGATAGAACAGGCGGCCTGTCCGCGCAATGTGGAAAGCAGGGAGCGGCGTTCGGCCGCTCCCTGGCAAGTCTTAGACGGTGGCGGCCGAAACCGTCGCCTCGATATGGTCGACCAGCGCATCCGGCAGGTTGAGGCGGCCGGCGAGCAGGTCGAGATAGCCGCGCTCGGCACGCGACTTCGGCTCGATGGCAAGGCGCGAGGCCGTATAGAGTTCGACACGCTGCTCTTCGGTCGTCGCGGCCGAAATGATCGCGTCGAGGTCGACCGGGTTGGCAAGCTCGTCTTCCAGGAACTGCGCGGCATCGGCACCGAGACCGGAGACCTTCAGCTTGTCCATGATGCGGGTACGCTCGGCCTCGTCGATATGGCCATCGGCGCGCGAGGCGGCGATCATGGCGCGAACGAGGATGAGCGCGAAATCGGTGCTGACGGCTTCGGGGTGGAAGCCGGAATCGGTCGGCGGCGGCAGGAGTTCCGGGGTCGTGCCCTGTGTGGTCTCAGCGGGGTTCTGGCCGGCCTTGTAGTTCTTGTAGGCCTGGTAGCCGAGACCGGCGATGGCAGCGAGGCTACCAAGCTTCAGCGCGGAGCCCGCCACCTGGCGGCCGGTGCCCGTGCCAAGCAGCACGCCGGCAATGGCGATCGAGGCAAGCGGATTGTCCTTGGCGAGCTGGGTGACCTGGCCGGCGCGGTCGCGCACCGATCCGCCGGCACCGGGCACCTGCGAACCGAGGAACTGGTCAAGCAACTTCTTGGCGTCAAACATAGGGCGTCTCCGTTTCTCTTGTCACCGCAGGGGCCGACTGCAAGGCAAGATAGGAATGCACGTCCTGAATTACAAACGCATAACGGGCGACCAAGGGCCGCCCGTCTGCAATTCCGTTGAACCTGTCTCAGCCCTTGAGTGCTGCGGCTTCCGCCGCGAGCTTGGTAATGCCGGCCCAGTCGCCCTTGGCGACAAGCTCCTTCGGCGCAACCCAAGAGCCGCCGACGCAGACGACGTTGGGCAGCGAGAGATAGTCGCGGGCATTCGACAGCGAGATGCCGCCGGTCGGGCAGAACAGCGTGCCGGCAAGCGGCGAGGACAGCGATTTCAGGTAGGCGGCACCACCCGCCTGTTCGGCCGGGAAGAATTTCAGCACCTGATAGCCCTCTTCGCGCAGGCCCATGACCTCGCTGGCGGTGGCGGCACCCGGCAGAAGCGGAATGTCGGAATCGTTCGCCGCATCGATCAGCTCCTGCGTCGTGCCGGGGCTGACGATAAACTGCGAGCCGGCCTCGACGGCGGCCTCGAACTGAGCGGCATTGAGGATCGTGCCGGCACCGGCGACGGCACCCTCGACCTCGTTGGCAACCGCACGGATCGCTTCAAGCGCGGCCGGCGTGCGCAGCGTGATTTCGATCGCCTTCAGGCCGCCGGCGACGAGCGCGCGCGCCAGCGGAACGGCCGTCTTGAGATCATCGATGACCAGCACCGGCACAACCGGCTGCAGCTTCAGGACGGAAAGGAGCTTGGCGTTTTTCTCGCTCATGGCACGACCTTTTAAAACGATTGAATTTGGATCCGAATACCGCGTCTGCGACGTCGTGTCGAGCCTAAAGCATGATTCATGGCCTTGTCATGACACACTTATCGTGTAGTCTTCCGCTCGCCTAAGCCTATCTCCAACAGCGAAAGCGTGCCTGTGGCAAAAGAGATCGAGCGTAAGTTCCTGGTATCGGGCCAGCGATGGCGTACCTTCGCAGACGAAGGCATCGCCATACGGCAGGCCTATATCGTCGCCCAGGAGGACCGATCGCTTCGTGTCCGCATCTACGGCGACGGCAAGGCACGCATCACCCTGAAAATCGGCCATGCCGTGCTCGTTCGCGACGAGTACGAATATGATGTGGACCGCGACGAGGCGGAGGACATGCTGCGCCACGCCATCGGCAATGTCATCGAAAAGGTGCGCTACAAGGTGCCGCACGAAGGCCATGTCTGGGAAATCGACGTCTATGGCGGCGCCCACAAAGGCCTGGTTATCGCCGAGGTCGAGCTTGCCTCGATCCAAGAGGAGCCGCATCTGCCGAACTGGGTGGGCCGCGAAGTGACCGGCGAGAGCCAATATTCCAACCAGTCGATGGCGCTCGGCGCCAGCAATGGCGCAAGCCTGCACCAGCTCGCCTGAGGCGCTACAGAGCGCCGCATTGCCTGAAATGCGCCAAAGCTGTATGTGGCGGCCATGACAAACGAAACCTCCCTGCCCGCGGAAGACGGCACGTTCCTCGTCGCCGCGCTTTACCATTTCGTCTCGGTGCCGCGTTTCGCGGACCTGCGCGAGCCCTTGCAGGCGCTCTGCGAGGAAAACGGCGTGCGCGGCACGCTGCTGCTCGCCCATGAGGGTATCAACGGCACGATCGCCGGACCGTATGCCGGCATCCGCACGGTGCTCGCCTTCCTAGGCAGCCAGCCGGAATTTGCCGGGCTGGAGCACAAGGAGAGTTACGCAAGCGACATGCCCTTCCTGCGCATGAAGGTGCGGCTGAAGAAGGAAATCGTCACCATGGGCGTCGAGGATATCGACCCCACCCGGTCCGTCGGCACCTATGTGGCGCCGGAGGACTGGAATGCGCTGATTTCCGATCCAGACACGATCGTCATCGATACGCGCAACGACTACGAGACGGCGATCGGCATGTTCAAGGGCGCGGTCGATCCGAACACCAAGACCTTCCGCGAATTTCCGGACTGGGTGCGCAACAATACCGGCCTGCACAACAAGCCCAAGATCGCCATGTACTGCACCGGCGGCATCCGTTGCGAGAAGGCGACCGCCTTCATGAAGGAAGAGGGGTTCGACGAGGTCTACCATCTCAAGGGCGGCATCCTGAAATATCTCGAAGAGGTGCCGGCGGACGAAAGCCTGTGGGAAGGCGCCTGCTTTGTGTTCGACGAGCGCGTCTCGGTGCTGCACGGGCTGGAGGAAGGCGAGCACAAGCTCTGCCGCGCCTGCCGCCATCCGCTGACCGCCGAGGACGTCACCTCGCCGCTCTACGAGGCCGGTGTTTCCTGTCCGCATTGCTACACGACCCGGAGTGAAGACGACCGGCTGCGTTTTCGCCAGCGCCAGAAACAGATGGATCTCGCCCGCAAGCGCGGCGAACGCCATCTCGGCAAGTGATCAACTGGCCGCCGCCTGCACGGCGGCCGGCGGGGCGAGCAGTTCGCTGATCGCCTTCTCGCTCATCGGCCTGCCGAAGAAGTACCCCTGAAGCTGGTCGCAGCCGCAGAGATGCAGGAAGGCGGCCTGCTCGCCGGTCTCCACGCCTTCGGCCGTCACCGGCATGTCGAACGAAGCGGCGAGCGCCACCGTCGCCTGCAGCATCGCGCCGCCCTTCACCGACTGCTCACCCGCTATGGTGAGCGACCGGTCGATCTTCATCCGGTCGAAACCGAAGCGGATGAGATAACCGACGCTGGAGAAACCGGCACCGAAATCGTCGAGCGCAATGCGCACGCCACCGACCTTCAGCCGGTCCATGACAAGCTTCGCGCGGCCGGGATTCTGAATGAAGTAGCCCTCGGTGATCTCCAGCGTGACGCGCGACGGCTCGATGCCCGCAGCCTCGATGATCGCCAGGGCCTGATCCGGGAAATAGGGATTGCGGAACTGCGCCGGCGAGACATTGATCGAAATGCCGATATCAGGCCAGTTGCGCGCCGCCTCGCAGGCGCGGCGCAGCACGAGCGGCCCGAGCGCATCGATGACGCCGGTCGCCTCTGCAAGTGGAATGAACACGTCCGGCGGCACCGACACGGTCCCGCCGCGATACCAGCGGGCGAGCGCCTCCACGCCACAGATCTCACGGCCGCGCGCCTTGACGATCGGCTGGAAAACGACGTCGATCTCGCCGCGCGCCACGGCCGTCCGCAACGCATCCTCCATCTCGCGTCGCTCGTCGCGGTCGTCGTCCATCAGCGTTTCATAGTGCATGACGCGGCCACGCCCGGCATGTTTTGCCCGGTACATGGCGACATCCGCCCGCCGCAGAAGCTCCTCGCCGCCCACCGTCCCCTTGCGCGACACGGCAAGGCCGATGCTGGCGCCGACGATGGCGACACGCTCGCCGATGGCAAAGGGTTCGGCAAAGAAATCGAGGATGGACCGCGTCAACCGCTCGGCTTCCGGACCATCCGCCGAACCGAGGAAGGCGATGGCGAATTCATCGCCGCCGATGCGCGCGAGCAGGGTGCCGGGCAGAACAAGGCGGGCTAGCCCGGCCGAGACGCCGCGGATCAACCGGTCGCCGACCGCGTGGCCGTAGAAATCGTTGACGTCCTTGAAGCCGTCGAGGTCGAGATAGAGCATCACGACGTCGCGCTCGTCCTGGACGGCGCAGGCATTCAGTTCATCGAGGCCGAGAAAGAGGCCGGTGCGGTTGCGAAGGCCGCTCAGGCGATCGGTCAGGGCCTGCCTGCGCGCCGCGTTCTCATCTGCCTTGAGGCGGATGACGAAGGCGGCGCCGGTCAGCACCAGCAGCACGAAGAAGATGATGACCCCGGCCAGCGCCAGCAGAACCAACGGGCGCACCTGCGCATAGCTCTTGTCGCCCGGCGCATCCGGCGTCCAGGACAGGTAGCCGAGCACCGTTCCGCCGGGATTGGTCAGGGGCACGGCCGAACCTTTCGCGGGCTCATCTTCCGTCAGCATAAGCCCGGAAATCAGAAAGTTGTCGGCGATCCGCGCGATCCGCGCGGGCGACAGGTGGCGGATGATGAAGAGTGTGCGAAGGGCACCCGCCGGCGCCTTCACCGCATCGGAAATCGGGCGGATGGCCGACACGGCGGCAACGGCGGGGCCATGTGGCGTGCGCAGGAAGGCCCCGAGCTCCTCGCCGGGTTCCAGTCCAGCCTTGATGACCTTGTCGTAAAGATCCGCAAACACCGCGCCACCATAGGAATGCGCATCCGCCTCCAGCGGCGCGCCGTTTCGATAGGCAAGCATGGTACGGCCGTTTTCATCGACGAGGAAAACCGTATCGAAAAGCGGACCGCCCTCGGTGGCAAGGCCGAAATTGGCGACCAGCCAGGGCATGTCGGCCTGACCATAGATGGCCTGCACGGCATCGTCCCAGACCGCATAGTCGCGCACCGTCGTGACCATGGAACTGCGCAGCGACGAGAGGGAGCCGAACACCGCCTGGCGCGTGCGTTCCTCATCCAGCTCGTTTGCCCGGTTGGCGAGAAAGCCGAGCGCCATCATGACGAGAATGGTGGCAAGGCTGACGACGACGGCAAAGGACGCAAGCACGCCCAGCACGACCGCTAGTCGTCTGGCGCCGATCATGCTCGAAAGGTGGCGCGCAAGTCGCAGCATCGTCTTCTCCGGCCGAAGAAGGATGATGCGGCAGAACCGTTATGAATCCTTTACGGTGCGAGCGACAATGCGAACGGTATCAGGCCGTCCGGTGGTTGCCCTTCGGAAACTGGCCGGCGAGTTCACCGTACCATTGGCCGCTCTTCTTTATCGTGCGCACCTGCGTCTCGTAGTCGACATGCACGATGCCGAAGCGCATGCGGTAGCCTTCCGCCCATTCGAAATTGTCCATCAGGCTCCAGGCGAAGTAACCGCGCATCGGATAGCCCTCGCCGATCAGGTCGGCGGTGACACCGAGATGTTCGGCGATATAGTCGAGGCGCGGCTGGTCGTCGACCATGCCGTTTTCGACGCCCATATTGTAGCAGGCGCCGTTTTCCGTGATGTAGCAATCCGGCAGCGCATAGGCCGCATTGAGCTTGCGGATGAGATCGCCAAGCGCCGGTGCATAGACTTCCCAGCCGATATCCGTCTGGACGTCGGCAACGGGCGGCGCAGGCAGCGTGGCTGGGAAGGTGGCGCCTTCCGACGGATCATGCGAAACCCGCATGGGTGTGTAGTAGTTGAGACCCCACCAGTCGAGCGGCTGGCTGATCGTTTCCATGTCGCCCGGTTCGATCTGCGGCATGCGATGGCCAAGGGCGGCGAGGAAGCTTTCCGGATATTCGCCCTTGAAGACCGGGCCGAAGAAGACGCCGTTGTGGAAATCGAAGGCGCGGGCGGCAGCGGCCTGGTCCGCCGCGCTATCGCTGCCGGCATAGGTCTGGTGGGCATTCAGCACGAGGCCGACCGGCAGATCCGGCCGCTCGGAACGGATGGCCGCGACGCCAAGGCCATGCGCCAGGTTCGTGACGTGCAGGGCGTGCAGCGCCGCATCCATGTTGCGTTCGCCGGGCGCGTGAATGCCGTAGAGATGGCTGAGCCAGACGGAGCACCAGGGCTCGTTGAAGGTCGCCACCGCATCCAGCCGGTCGCCGAGGCGGGCAATGGCGGTTTTTGCATAGCGCTGGAAGGCATAGGCCGTCGACCGCGCCGTCCAGCCGCCATTGCCGGCCAGCATCAGCGGCAGGTCCCAATGGTAGAGCGTCGCAAAGGCCTTGATGCCGCGCGCCTTGAGGCCATCGACGAGGCGGTCGTAGAAATCCAGCCCCTTCTCGTTCACTGGCCCGGTGCCCTCCGGAATGATGCGCGGCCAGGCGATGGAGAAACGATAGGCCTCGACGCCGAGCGACTGGATGAGGTCCAGATCCTGCTCCAGGCGATTGTAGTGGTCGCAGGCGAGATCGCCATTGTGCCGGCCGAAGACCCGGCCGGGCATGTTGGAAAAGGCATCCCAGATCGACGGCTTGCGGCCATCCAAATTCGTCGCGCCCTCGATCTGGAAGGCGGCTGTCGCCACGCCGAACACGAAATCACCGGGAAAACGCTCGGCAAGGGTCTTGGGATCGATCATCGGCTTTCTCTTGAAACGGGGAGACAAACGCGGCGTTGCGGGAACCTGCAACGTTGCAGTAAAGCCATTGAACGAAAAGT
Source organism: Shinella sp. GW821-FHT11G07 (assembly GCF_058808115.1). Lineage (NCBI taxonomy): Bacteria > Pseudomonadati > Pseudomonadota > Alphaproteobacteria > Hyphomicrobiales > Rhizobiaceae > Shinella > Shinella sp. GW821-FHT11G07. Next base: position 210,550 of record NZ_JBXARJ010000004.1, on the reverse strand, counting down.
CAACCGTGCAATGATGATCGCATGCAGGAACATCCACGCGGCGGAATCTTCGCCCGTGGGGTTTCAAGGAGCGTCGGACGGGGCGCTGGAAGCTGCCTCGTAAAAGTGAGTGTATGTGGCACCTTGCAGCGCCCCGTTCAGCGGTTTTTGCCTGCGACTCCGATCCCTCTGCAAAGGCCGGTGCCGGTGAATGTCTGCCGCCGGTTTCCGGGATGGGCCATTCCGATTTTTCGCCGCGCAAGACCTCACCTTGAGGACATTGTGGACGGAAAGGGGTTTGCCCCTTCCGGACTGCTGCCATCCCGGCGGACGATGCCGACGCATCCGCCGAGCCAACCTCCTTGCGTGCCGCACAGGCACATCCGGCGCGCCGTTCGGGGCGTGAAACGACAGGGTCTGTCCGATGCCCTGCCGTTTCCCCCGTGTCGCCGGAGGGAGACCATTTTCCGCAGGCCCTTCCGGTGAAGGTTCACGTCCTTCCCGCACCGAAAGCGCCGACCCCGCCTGACTGCCACGCCTGGCAGCGTATCCTCTAGCGGGATGACAGGATTGTAGGCACGGATTTGCAGGGTGGGGAAAAGTTCGGGATTTTTCCCCGGAAAGCGGCTGACAAAATCGAAGCGGCATACCCATGTTTGCCAAGACTGCTGCTTGGAAACTGCCCATCGCGCTCATCAGTCTTTGGCGGAGAAAGCCATCCGGGGCGCATGCAAGCTTTCCCTTCACCCAGCAGCAATTTGACAAAAGCCAAGCTCTAAAACAGGTATTCCTTAAACGACGGTTAGGAAGTCTTCCTCTAAAGTGCCCATGCAGAGATGGAGATCTGGCGCGTGGTACGGCGAATACCCAAGAATCTCGTTCGAAAAGGCATGTTCATCGAATCCGTCGAATGCCCCAACGCGGAATTCGCCGGCCGGCGGTTCCTGGTGCAATCCGATGAGACCGTGCGCGCGATCCTCGCGACGTCAGCGGCCTATGCACTGGTCAACCCGCAGAGAAGCACGATCGATATCGACGAAGCCGCCGATCTGAAGGCCGAAGAGCGCCACCGCACGCAGGAAACCGTCGCACAGGCGGCAAGCGCCCTGCGCAACAGTTTCGATGCCGTTCGCTCCGGCAGCCTGCAGATCGATACGCTGGGTCCGGTCGCCGGGGAGATTTCCGAACGCATCGATGCGTCGCCGGAGGTTTTCCTCAAGGTCACCCGCCTCAAGACCAAGGACGAGGGGACCTATGTGCACTCGCTGGCGGTGAGCGCCCTGATGATGAAGCTCGCCGGCCTGCTCGACTATGACGAAGACCTGGTGCGGGAACTGGGCGTTGCCGGCCTGCTGCACGATGTCGGCAAGCTGATGATACCGAACGCCATTCTCAACAAGACGGGCAGCCTGGAAGCAGAGGAACGGCGCGTGGTGCGCAACCATCCGGAGGTCGGCTACCGGCTGCTGAAGGAACAGGGCAATGTTTCGGAGCTGACCCTCGACATCTGCCGGTTCCATCACGAGGTGCTCGACGGCAGCGGCTATCCACTCGGCCTGAAGGCGGATCAGCTCAGCCCGGAAATCCGCCTTGCCACCGTCTGCGACGTCTTCGAAGCATTGACGAGTGCGCGCCCCTACAAGCGGGCCTGGACGACGCGCGACGCGCTGAACTGGATGTTCGATCGCGGACAGCTGTTCGACAAGAAACTGGTCATCCGCCTCGGCAGCATCTTTTCCTGACGCAGCCGTGACCGCCGCGATGACGCGGCGGCCGCTGGCTGATTCTGATCAGACCTTCACCCAGGCCCCGTTCTTCTTCGACGACTGCACGCAGGCATCGACGAAGAGCATGCCTTTCAGGCCGTCATCCACCGTCGGATAGACGATGGCGGGATCGGCCGCGGCGCCGCTACGCTTGGCGTAGATCGCGCGGGCGGCTTCGGAATAGATGTTGGCAAAGCCTTCGAGATAGCCTTCCGGGTGGCCGGAGGGCACGCGGCTCATGCGCGCGGCAGCGGGGCCCGAACCGGCACCGTTGCGGGTGATGAGACGCTTCGGCTCGCCGAAGGGCGTGTACCAGAGGTAGTTCGGATCGGCCTGCACCCATTCGAGGGCGCCCTTGGTGCCGTAGACGCGCACCTTGAGGCCGTTCTCGTGGCCGGGTGCCACCTGGCTGCACCACAGCATGCCCTTGGCGCGCGCGCCGTCCTTCTCCTTGAAGCGCAGCATGACATGGGCGTTGTCGTCGAGGCGACGGCCGGCCACGAAGCTGTCGAGATCGGCGGACAGTTCCTCCAGTTCCAGGCCGGAAACGAAGCAGCCGAGATTATAGGCATGGGTGCCGATGTCGCCGGTGGAGCCGCCGGCACCCGACTTGGTCGGGTCGGTGCGCCAGGCGGCCTGCTTCTGGCCGCTGCTCTCGATGTCCTCTGTCAGCCAGTCCTGCGGGTATTCCATCTGCACCAGGCGGATCGGGCCGAGTTCGCCGTTGGCCACCATCTCGCGGGCCTGGCGGACCATGGGGTAGCCGGTGTAGTTGTGGGTAAGCACGAAGAGCGCATCGCTCTCCTCCGCCAGCTTCTTCAGCTTGCGCGCATCGCCAAGCGTCGAGGTGAGCGGCTTGTCGCAGATGACGTGGATGCCACGCTTCAGGAATTCCTTCGCGGCCTCGTAATGCACGTGGTTGGGCGTAACGATCGCCACCGCCTCGATGCCGTTCTTCAGCTTGGCCTCGCGGATCGCCATTTCCTTGAAGCTGCCATAGCTGCGCGAGGGATCGAGCCCGAGTTCGCGCGCCGACTGCTCGGCTTTTTCCGGCGAGGACGAGAGCGCGCCGGCGACAAGCTCATAGTGATCGTCGAGCCGGGCGGCGATGCGGTGCACCGCGCCGATGAAGGCGCCGGAGCCGCCGCCGACCATGCCGAGCCGGATGCGGCGTTCCCGCGTTTCGCTTGCGCTTCCTTCGATTGCCATCCTGTATTCCTCCTTAAAGCCCGAGCATGCGCCGGTTGGCGGCGTCATCCGTGCCCGCATCGGCAAAATCGTCGAACGCCTTTTCCGTGACGCGGATGATATGCGCCTTGACGAATTCCGCGCCTTCGCGGGCGCCGTCCTCCGGATGTTTCAGCGCGCATTCCCATTCGACCACGGCCCAGCCGGCGAAATCGTTGGCAGCCATCTTGGAGAAGACGGCGCCGAAATCGACCTGGCCGTCACCGAGCGAACGGAAGCGGCCGGCGCGGTTGACCCAGCCCTGATAGCCGCCATAGACGCCCTGCCGGCCGGTCGGATTGAACTCCGCATCCTTCACATGGAACATGCGGATGCGGTCCTTGTAGATGTCGATATTGTCGAGATAGTCGAGGCACTGAAGGACATAGTGCGAAGGGTCGTAGAGCATGCAGGCGCGGGCATGGTTGCCGGTGCGCTCCAGAAACATCTCGTAGGTGATGCCGTCGTGCAGGTCTTCGCCCGGATGGATTTCGTAACAGATATCGACGCCGTTCTCCTCAGCATGGTCGAGGATCGGCTTCCAGCGCCTGGCCAGTTCGTCGAAGGCGGTCTCGACGAGGCCGGCGGGGCGCTGCGGCCAGGGATAGACGAAGGGCCAGGCGAGCGCGCCGGAGAAGCTGGCCATGGCATCGAGGCCGAGGTGCCTGGAGGCGGTCAGCGCCATCTTCACCTGCTCGACGGCCCATTCCTGGCGCGCCTTCGGATTGCCGCGCACTTCGGGCGCGGCAAAACCATCGAAGGCCTCGTCATAGGCCGGGTGCACGGCGACAAGCTGGCCCTGCAGATGGGTGGAAAGTTCGGTGACCTCGACGCCGTTTTCACGCGCCTTGCCGGCGAACTCGTCGCAATAGGTCTTGGAGGCGGCGGCCTTCTTCAGGTCGATGAAGCGCGCATCCCAGCTTGGAACCTGCACGCCCTTATAGCCGATGTCGGCGGCCCATTTGGTGATCGAGTCCCAGGAATTGAACGGCGCGGCATCGCCCGCGAACTGCGCAAGAAACAGGGCCGGGCCCTTGATCGTCTTCATCGGTGACTTCCTCCCATGGACGCGGCCGTCCGCGCGGCCAGTCTCGAATATTTTTGCGGTACGTACCGCAGCGCGTGAAAAGCTAACGGCCTTTGGCGGGTCGGGCAATGTGAAATTGTGGGCAAGGGGCAAGAAAAACCGCCCGGGGCATCATGCCCCGGGCGGCCTGGTTTTCATCAGATCAGAACGGCGAATCCGGGAAGTAGAATTCCTTCGCATTGTCCTTGGTCACCAGCGTCGCGTCGATCGTGTAGACGCCGCGTACCGGAACCTGGCCGTAGAAGTTGGCGACGGTCATCTCGAGCGCCGTGCCGACCATTGCCGGCGGATAGAGCACGTCGACCGGGATCATCTTGTCGCCATCCATGACCTTCTTGATCATTTCCTTCGAACCGGCACCGGCGATGACATACTGGATGTCCTTGCGGCCGGCCTGCTCGATGGCCTGGAGAACGCCGACAGCCATGTCGTCGTCCTGGCACCATACGACGTCGATCTTCTGGTACTTGGTCAGGTAGTCCTGCATGACCTTGAAGGCGTCGTCGCGGTTCCAGTTGCCGTACTGACGGTCGAGGATCTTGACGCCGGAGCCTTCGACGCCCTTGTCGAAGCCGTCCTGGCGCTCCTGGTCGATCGGGATCGGCATGCCGCGGATGACGACGACTTCGGCTTCCGGCGTGGTGGTCTTGATGTATTCGCCGGCCGTCTGGCCAAGTGCGAAGTTGTTGCCGGCGACGTAGAGGTCACGCACCGTGTTGTCGTTGGTGCTCGGCGCACGGTCGACGAGAGCGACGAACGTGCCCTTGCCCTTCACTTCCTTGATGGCGTTGACCAGCGGATCCGGATCGGTCGGCAGTATGACGAGCGCGTCGATGCCCTGCGTCTCGAGGTCCTGCACGGCATTCGCCTGGCTTGCCGGATCCGGCGAGGTCTTGACGATGACGTTGAGGCCCGGATTGCGCGCCATGAGAAGCTTGGCGACGCGTTCGGCGTGGAAGACGACGCCCGAGGTCCAGCCATGGTCGGCGGCCGGGATCGAGACGCCGATCGTGACCTTCTTTTCTTCCTGTGCGTGCACGACGCCGGCGACGAGCGCCATTGCCGCGACCGTCAGGCCCAATAGTTTCTTGCGCATGAATTTCCTCCCAAAATCAGGTCTTTCCTTCGTGGCCGGGCGACCTGTGGACCCGGCTAGTCCCCCCGCAAAAGCGTTTGAGGCTCTTGCGGTAATGGCTTGGCTTACGACTTGCGCACCAGCGAGCGCTGGACGAGCATCGCGATGATGATGATCGCGCCCTGGATGGCCCCGATCAGATACTCGCTGATGAAGTTGGAGAGCAGCATGATGTTGCCGACCAGTTCGAGAATGAAGGCGCCGCAGATCGTGCCCCAGACGCGGCCCGCCCCGCCCTTCAGCGCGGTGCCGCCGACAACGACCGCGGTGATCGCCTGCAACTCCCAGAGAATGCCCGTCGTGGCCGAGGTGGAGCCGAGGCGCGGCACATAGAGCAGCACGGCGATAGCGACGCAGAGGCCCTGGATGACGAACGCGATGGTGCGCACGCGGTTGACCGGAATGCCGGAATAGCGCGCGACATCGCTGTTCGAGCCGACGGCGACGACATGGCGGCCATAGCGCGTGCGGTAGAGGATGAAGGCGGCGATGGCCGTTACCGTGAAGATGACGACGATCGGCACCGGCACGCCCAGGATGTAGCCGAAATAGGCCGGGCGGTAGAGCGCCTGCAATTCCGGTTCGCGCAGCGTGATCGCGCCGCCCTGGGAGAGCCAGGTGGTGAGGCCGCGATAGATGCCCATCGTGCCGAGCGTCGCGATGAAGGGCTCGATCTTGCCCACGGTGGTGATGAGGCCGTTGAGAAAGCCGCAACTTGCGCCGATGACGAGCGTCAGCACGATCGCGACCGTCAGCATGAGCGAGGGATCGGCGATCACCCCGGAATTCATGAAGAGGATCATGAGGCTGGCGACGAAGGCGACCATGGCGCCGACGGAGAGATCGAGATCGCCCGACGAGATGACGAAGGTGGCGCCGACCGCGATGATCGCGATAAAGGCGCTGCGCGTCGCAACGTTCGCCAGGTTGTTGATGCCGATGAAGTTGGGGTTCACCAGCGCGCCGACGATGAGCAGCAGCGCGAGCGCGGCAAAGGGCGCGACCGCCCTCAGATCGACATCCCGCCAGCTGCGGCCCCTCGCCTTCGTTTCGACCGTGTCGTCACCTGCCGTCATATTCGTCCCCGACCTGAAATTGTTGTTGTTCCGCCGCCGGCCTTTGGCTCAGGCAGCCGCCTTCTTCTTCAACCCTGCCGAATAGCGCATGATCTCCTGTTCGGAGATTTCCTCGCCTTCGAGAATGCCGACGATTCGCCCTTCGCGCATGACGGCGACGCGGGTGCACAGCCCGATGATCTCCGGCATCTCGGAGGAGACGACGACGATCGACTTGCCATCGCGGGCGAGCGCGGAAATAAAGTGGTAGATCTGCTGCTTGGTGCCGACATCGATGCCGCGCGTCGGCTCGTCGATGATGATGATGTCCGGTTCGGTCTCCATCACCTTGGCGAGCAGCAGCTTCTGCTGGTTGCCGCCCGACATGCGGCCGGCGACGACGCGCCCGTCGCGCACGCGAATATCGAAACGCCGGCGCGCCCGCTCCAGCGCCTCGGCCTCGCTCTTCGGGCTGAGGTAGCCGTACTGGCCGTGTTTCTCCAGCGATTGCAGCGTGAGATTGGCCGTCATGCGGGAGTTCAGAAGCAGGCCCTTGTGCTTGCGGTCCTTGGTCATGTAGGCGATGCCGACGCGGTTGGCGGCATGCACATCGCCGCCCGGCACGCTTTCGCCGCGCACCGAGACCTCGCCCGAAAGGCGCGAGCGCAGGCCCGCGACAGCCTCCATCAGCTCCGTGCGACCGGAGCCGATGAGCCCGGAGAAACCGAGGATCTCGCCCTTGCGCACCTCGAAGCTCGCATCCTTGACGTAGTTCGTCGTCAGTCCCTCGACCGCCAGCGTCACCTCTTCGTCGACGCTCGGCTCCTGCTTGGCCGGGTAGAGGCTCGAAAGCTCGCGCCCGACCATGAGTTGGGCGATCGACTCGCCATCGAGAATGCTGGTCGGGGCCGTCTTGATCCATTGCCCGTCGCGCAACACCGTGACCCGGTCGGTAAGTTCCATCACCTCGTCCAGCTTGTGCGAGACGAAGACGAAGGACGTGCCCTTTTCGCGCAGCTTGCGCACCTGCCGGAACAGGTAGTTGGTTTCCTCGCGCGACAATACGGCCGTCGGCTCGTCCATGAAGATGATGCGCGCATCGCGGCTGATCGCCTTGGCGATCTCCACCATCTGCTTGTCGGCGATCGACAGCGAGCTGATGAGGGCATTCTCGTCGACATGCGAGCCGAGCTGGTCGAGCACGCGGCGGGTTTCCGCACGCATGAACTTGCGGTCGAGCACGCCGAAACGCGTGATCTCGCGACCGAGGAACAGGCTCTCGGTGACGGTCAGGTGTTCGGCGAGATTGAATTCCTGGTGAATAATGACGATGCCGAGCTGCTCGGCCTGGCCGTTCGCCGGCAATTTCACCGACTGCCCGTCGAGCAGGATCTCGCCCGAGGTCGGCTGCTCGAAGCCCGAAAGGATCTTGACGAGCGTCGACTTGCCGGCGCCGTTCTCACCCATGAGCGCATGAATCTCGCCGGCACGCAGCTCGAAATTGACGCTGAAAAGCACCTGCACACCGCTGAAAGACTTGCTGATGCGACGTGCAGAAAGAACGACGGGAGCCCCGTCGGCAGCGTCCGGATTCATGATTTCCTCCCTGCGGCTCCTCGACCGCTTGGGCAATGATGTAAACCTTTACACTCCGTATGTAAAGGTTTACATCATGGGATATCAGGAATTTTCAGCAAGCGCCGTTTGACCCTCAGTCCAGTCTGTGTAGTGTCCCCCGCAAATCGTTTGTTTTCGCAGTTCCATCGCAAGCCGCCCTACCCTTTGCCGGAATTGCCGCTGCTAAGTGAGAGCCAGTTTGTCGACCTCCAGCCCCGCCACGATCGAAGATGTTGCGCGGATTGCGCAGGTCTCCATCGCGACCGTGTCCCGGGCGATCCACATGCCGGAAAAGGTGGCCAACTCGACGCGGCTGAAGGTCAACCAGGCGATCGCCATCACCGGCTATACGACCAACGCCATGGCACGCAGCCTGCGGCTTGGCCGGTCGAACATGATCCTCGTCGTGGCCCCCGATATCGGCGACCCGAACTTCTCCAACATCCTGGTCGGCCTGGAAAACGAGGCGCGCTCGCACGGCTACGGCATCCTGATCGGCCATACCCACAACGACCCGCAGCGCGGGCTGGAATATCTGAAATTCCTGAACTCCAACCAGGCGGCCGGGCTGATCCTGTTCACCGGCATCCTGCCCTTCGGGCACCAGTCCATGACGGCGCGCCTGCCGCCCTGCGTCGGGGTGTTCGAGCCGGTCTACAATGGCGGCATTCCCTATGTCGGCGTGGACGACATCGAGGGCGCGCGCAAGGCTGTCGACCTGCTGATCGCGGAAGGCCATCGCAAGATCGCCTTCATCGGTGATTCGCGCACGCGGCTCGCCTATAGCCGCCGCCGGCAGGGTTATGACGAGGGACTGGACGCGGCCGGCGTTCCGGTCGGCGAGCGCATCATCCTCGAAGGGGACGGCACGATCGAGAGCGGGCGCCTGGCGCTCGAACAGCTCTTCATGCGCGACACGCTGCCGAGCGCCTTCATGTGCGTCAACGACCAGACGGCGATCGGCGTGATGATCGGGCTGAGCGCACGCGGCTATGACATTCCCGCCGACTTTTCCGTCACCGGCTTCGACGACGTGCCGCAGGCGACCTTCATGACGCCCTCGCTCACCACCATCCGCCAGCCGCGCACGGCGATCGGCAAGAGCGCCATGGCGCTTCTCCTGGAACTGCTGTCCGGCAGCGAACCGCCGGACACCGAAATCCTGCTCCGGCCGGACCTCATCGTGCGCAACTCCGTCTCCGCACCGGCGCGGCGTTTTCAGTCCCGCTAGCCCCGTTCAACCGTAGCGCCGCCGGGCCGGGCTGACCGCCCGCTCGCTGCGCTGCGCCGAAACCGTGAAGCGATCGACAAGTCCCTTCAGCGTCGTGCTGATCTGCATCAGGTTGTGGGTGGCGGCATTGGTCTGTTCGACCATTGCGGCGTTCTGCTGCGTCATCTGGTCCATGCTGCCGACGGCCGTGTTGATCTCGGCGATGCCGGCCGATTGTTCGCGGGCGGAATTGGCGATCGCGTCGATATGGCCGTTGATGTGCACGACCTGCTCGCCGATGTGATGCAGCGCCTCGCCCGTCTTGTTGACCAGCGATACGCCGAGCAGCACGTCGGCGAAGGACTTGTCGATCAGCGACTTGATCTCCTTGGCCGCTTCCGCCGATTTCTGCGCCAGCTCCCGCACCTCCTGCGCGACGACGGCAAAGCCCTTGCCCGCCTCTCCCGCCCGCGCCGCCTCGACGCCGGCGTTCAACGCCAGAAGGTTGGTCTGGAAGGAGATCTGGTCGATGACGCCGATGATCTGGGTGATCTTGCCGGAGGAATCCTGGATCGCGCCCATCGCCGAAACCGCCTGCTCGACCACCGCGCCGGAGCGCGTCGCCTCCTCCGTTGCGCTGCCGACGACGCGGCGTGCCTCCTGCGCGCGTTGCGCCGCCTCACGGGAAATGGTGGTGATCTCTTCGACAGCGGCCGCCGTTTCCTCCAGCGAGGCCGCCTGCTGCTCGGTGCGCTTGGCCATGTCGTCCGTCGCGTTCACCAGCTCGCCGGAATTGCCCGCCGCATCCTCCGCGGCGGTAACGATTGCGCCGAGCGTATCGTCCAGTCTTGCGATCGCCGCGTTGAAATTGGAGCGCAGGCCCTCGAACTGCGGGGCAAGCGGCTTGGCGATGGCGGCCGTGAGGTCGCCGCCGGCGAGGCGGTTGAGCGAGGTATCAAGGGCGCTCAGCGCCTCTTCCTGTTCGGCATTGCGGACCTGCCGCTCGGCCTCCGCCTTTTCGCGCTCTTCCTGCAGCGCATCGAGATAGACCGAGATCGCATAGTCCATGTCGACCAGCGCCGCCTTGACGATGGCGGTGATCTCCGCACCGAGCGCCGCCGCCTTCGTGCGATACAGGAAACCTTCGAGGTGTTTTGCGACGACGCTCTCGACGATGGCCTCGAGGATCAGCGCGTAGCCGCCGATGTACCAGCGCGGTTCCAGCCCCAGGCGGGCATGTGTCTTGCCGATCATCGTGACGGCATCGACATAGTGCGTGTCGAACGTGGCCGAGCCGATCAATTCCCAGTGCCTGACCTGCCGGCCCTTGGCGCTCTGGATATGCGCCTCGCTCGAGAAGAACCGCGCCGTCTCGGGTGTCGCGCGCGCCTTGCGGTAGAAGGTGTCGAGGGCGCCATCCAAGGAGGCGGAAATGGTCGGCAGCGCCCGCTTCAGCGCTGCGCGCTGGGCGGTGTCGAGATCGACGAACTGGAGGCGCTCGTTCAGTTGCTGGGTCTTGGCGTCCTGCGCTGACATGGGAAAATCCTCGTGGCCACCTGTCGGCGACCAGAAGTCGAGCCACGACAACTTCTGGTGTTGTCGATTCTTTACGGCGGATGGTAAATAAAATCTGTAGAGCCAAAATATAGATGTGTCGTGAAATTGCGATCCATCAATAATACGGTCGTCAATAGCGAATTTTTCCGAAAAAATTCCGAGGCGGCACAACCGCCTACAGATTAAAGATACACATTACGCAACGTTATCTAGTAATACTATCGTAGCGTGAGCGGGCGAACACCAGAAACGCAGAAGGGCGCCCAAGGCGCCCTTCGCTTACTATTTTACACACCGCTCAAACGTAGCGGTTGACCACGTTTTCCAGAAATTCCTGCTTGCCGGAGCGCGGCTGCGGGTTGACGCCGGCCTTCAGCACATAGGCTTCCAGCGCCTCCAGCGACGAACCACCAGCCAGGATGTTTTTCGCGGGCGCGGTCTGCCAGCCGGCATAGCGCTCGGCGAGCGGGCCGGACAGCGCCTTGTCCTCGATCATCTTCGCCGCCGCCTTCAGGCCGCGGGCGCAGCAATCCATGCCGCCGATGTGACCGATCAGCAGGTCCGCCGGATCGATCGACTGGCGGCGCAGCTTGGCGTCGAAGTTCGTGCCGCCGGTGGTGAAGCCGCCGCCCGCGAGAACCTGATAGAAGGCGAGCGCCATTTCCGGCACGTTGTTGGGGAACTGGTCGGTGTCCCAGCCGGACTGGTAGTCGTTGCGGTTCATGTCGATGGAGCCGAAGATGCCCAGCGCATTGGCAAGCGCCAGCTCGTGCTCGAAGGAGTGGCCGGCAAGGATGGCGTGGCCCTGCTCGATATTGACCTTCACCTCGTTTTCCAGGCCGTATTTCTTGAGGAAACCGAACACCGTCGCGACGTCGTAGTCGTACTGGTGCTTGGTCGGCTCCTGCGGCTTCGGCTCGATGAGGATGGCGCCCTTGAAGCCGATCTTGTGCTTGTATTCGACGACCATGTTGACGAAGCGGCCGAGCTGGTCGAGCTCCTGGCCGATATTGGTGTTGAGCAGGGTCTCGTAGCCTTCGCGACCGCCCCACAGCACGTAATTGTCACCGCCCAGGCGATGCGTGGCGTCGATGCAGGTCTTGACCGTCGCGGCCCCGAACGCGAAGACGTCCGGGTCCGGATTGGTCGCAGCACCGCCCATGTAGCGGCGGTTGGAGAAGAGGTTGGCGGTGCCCCAGAGCAGCTTGACGCCGGTCTCGGCCTGCTTCTTCTCGAAATAGTCGACGATCTCGTTGAGGTTCTTGGTGTTCTCGACGAAATCCTTGCCTTCCGGGCGCACGTCCGCGTCGTGGAAGCAGTAGAACGGCACGCCGAGCAGCTGGAAGAATTCGAAAGCCACGTCGGCCTTCAGCTTCGCAGCCTTCATCGAATCCTCGAACCACGGGCGCTCGAAGGTCTGGCCGCCGAAGGGGTCGCCGCCCGGCCAGACGAAGGTATGCCAGTAGGCAACGGCGAAGCGCAGGTGATCTTCCATGCGCTTGCCCGCAACGATTTCGTCGGGGTTGTAGTGGCGGAAGGCGAGCGGATTGGTGCTGTCAGGACCTTCATACTTGATCTTGGCAATGTCGCCGAAAAAGCCGGTGGCCATGGATGTCTCCTCTTGAGTGTTCGTGGATCAGTAGGCGGCGCGGATTGCCGGATAGAGGCGGCGGTAGCGCTGATAGGCATCCTCGTAGGCGGCGGTCAGCGCCGTCTCGGGTTCGATCGTCTCGGCCGTGGCCGGCGCGGTCAGGATATCGGTCGGGTTTGCGCCGGTCGCGGCGATGAGGCCAAGGCGGGCGGCACCGAAGGCAGCACCGAAATCGCCGTCGGCCGGCAGGTCGACGGGCAGGTCCAGCGCGGTGGCGATCGACTTCAGCCAGTAGCGCGAGCGCGAGCCGCCGCCGATGGCGGTGACGCGCGACAGGCGCGTGCCGGCGGATTTCAGCGCTTCGAGGCTGTCGCGGATGGCGAAGGACACACCTTCAAGCACGGCCTGCGTCAGCACGGCGCGGCCGCTCTCATGGCCAAGGCCCAGGAAGGCGCCGCGGATGGCGGCGTCGTTGTGCGGCGTGCGCTCGCCGGAAAGGTAGGGCAGGAAGGTGACGCTCGAGGGTTCCTTCAGCGTATCGCCGAGTTCTTTCGTCAGGTCGGCCGCGGAGGCGCCGGTGACGCGCGAATGCCAGTTCAGCGCATCGGTGGCCGAAAGAATGACGCCCATCTGGTGCCAGGTGTTGGGCAGCGCGTGGCAGAAGGCATGCACCGCGCTTTGCGGGTTCGGCAGGTAGCTGGCATTGGCGGCGAAGAGCACGCCGGAGGTGCCGAGCGAGACGAAGGCCGTGCCTTCACGCACCGTGCCCATGCCGCAGGCCGAGGCCGCATTGTCACCGGCACCGCCGGCGACGACCACACCGTCGCCAAGCCCCCACCGGGCGGAGAGGTCCGGCCGCAGCGTGCCGGCGGGCTCCGTGCCTTCGACGAGGCCCGGCATCTGGCGTTCTTCCAGGTCGGTCGCCGCAAGCAGGTCCGTGGACCATCTGCGCGCACCGGTATCCAGCCAGGACGTGCCGGCCGAATCCGACATTTCCGACAGATGTTCGCCGGTGAGCCAGAGGCGCAGGTAATCCTTCGGCAGCAGGACCCAGCGGACCTTTGCAAAAACGTCCGGCTCGTTGGTCTTCACCCAGGCGAGTTTTGGCGCGGTGAAACCGGGGAAGACGATGTTGCCGGTGATTGCGCGGAAGCGCGGATCGGCATCGAGGCTGGCGGCCTCGCGATGGCTGCGCGTGTCGTTCCACATGATGCAGGGACGCAGGATCTTGTCGTCGGCATCGATGAGGGTTGCACCATGCATATGGCCGGACAGGCCGATGCCGCGCACGGCGGCAAGGGCTGCGGGATGGGAGGCGCGCAGGCCGGCAATGGCTTCCTCCGTCGCGCGGATCCACTCCGCGGGGTCCTGCTCGGACCAGCCGGGATGCGGACGCGTGGTCGCGACCTCCTTGCTGGAGGCCGAGCCGATGACCGCCTGGTCCGCGTCGATCAGCATGGCCTTGACGCCCGAGGTGCCGAGGTCGATCCCGAGATACATGCGTCTCTCCCTAGTTGCCGGCCGCGCCGGGCTGTTCATCCTCGTCCGGCCCGGCCGGGAGGTTGTCCTTGATGAAAATGTCGAGGCGGATGCGCTCCTGCGCGGCAATGACCGGCAGGCCATCGGCCTTGGCGCGCAGGACGCGGATGGCGCTGCGCACCTCATGGCCGGCATCCTGGTTGAGCACGGCATCGACGAGGCCAGTTTCGAGTGCCCCGCGGGTCTCGACGGTCAATTCGTGCGCGATCACGCAGAGATCGGCCCCGCCCCTGGCGGAAAGGGCCTGGATGAGGCCGCGGTTACCGGCGCCGAGATTGTAGATGCCGGCAAGGGTCGGGTTGGCGGCAAGGCAATCGGAAATGAGGGAGAACGACAGGTCCGGATCGTCTTGTCCCTCCAGCACGGGCAGCATGGTCCGGGCAACGGGCATGGCAGCGATCGCCGCGCGAAAACCGTCGAGACGTTCGCGATGGTCACGCACCCGCATCGAGCCTGCCAGAACCGCCACGGCGCCGGGGCGTTCCCCCAGGAAACGGCCCATCAGGCTGCCGGCGGTGCGGCCGGCGGCGATGTTGTCGACACCGACGAAGTGGTCGCGGCCGGAATTGGCGAGGTCCGAGACGAGCGTGACGAAGGGAATGCCCGCGGCATGCGCCCGGGCGATCGCTGCGGAAACCTCCGGCGCATCGACCACGACGGCGGCGATGCCGGAGACGTTTTCCATGATGGCGGCGTCGATGGCCTTGACCAGCGCGCCGGCATCGAAGGCGGGAACCGTCGCCACCGAAAGGCGCGTGCGCTCGGCGGCGGAATGCCGGCCGGCGCGGTGGACCTCCGCTTCCAGCCCGCGCATGAAGGGATTGTCGCCCTCCGGCAGGATGAACACCAGCGGGTAGACGCGGCTCTTGGCGAGGTTGGCCGCTGCGACATCGCGCACATAGCCGAGCGAGACAATCGCCGCCTCGACCTTGGCCTTCGTGACGCCACGCACGCCTGGCCGGTCGTTCAGCACGCGGTCGACCGTGGCCAGGCTGACGCCCGCCGTGTCAGCGATATCGTGAACTGTGGGTCTCATGTCTCCTCCGTGGCGAGACCCTTAGAGGAATTTTTGATGTACGTAAATCAGAAATTTTCACGGGCACCCCGGAACGGTTTTTTTCAACCCCGGAGAGGCTTGCTGAAGGCGTGCGTGAAGACGATGTCGGCCGGGTTTTCGCCGGCCTTCGCGAGGGTCACGTCGAGAAATGAATCGGTGATGCGGACCAGCGCGAAGCCGCCCAGGAAGGCGGCGATCGGCTTGAAGATGTCGTAGCCCTCGCGGTTGTAGATCATCGGCGTCGGGTGTTCGTGGCCGTGGAAGATGCCGATGACATTGTAGCCCTTGAGGGCGGCGGCGAGGCTGGTGCGCTCCGCATCGGTCCACCAGTGCGCCGGGCCGGCGCCATGCGGATCAAAGGTCTTTGCCTCCGGATCCCAATGCTCGGTCGAGAATGCATCCCAGCCATAGTGCTGGAACAGGACGACGGGACGGCCGTCGGCGGCATAGGTGGCAAGATCCTGTTGCAGCCACGCGAGACCGCTGACGGCACCCTTCGTATCGTCGCCGCCGAAGCGCTGCAGCTGGATGAGATGCAGGCCGCCCCAATCCCAGGAATAATTGTCCGACTCGACGTCATAGTTCGTCACCGGCACGGGCGCCTTGTAGAACACGGTGGACCGATGGTTCAGCTCGACATAGTCGCGCAGTTCGCGGCGATACCAGTCGACATGCGGCGGCGCGCCGTCCTGGTCGAGGTCATGATTACCGAGGCCGTTATAGACCGGATAGTGCACGCGATCCGGTCCGATGCCCTGCTGGTAGCGGCTGGAAAACTGCTGGAGCTGGCGCCCCTCGCCCGGCACCTTCACCTGCCCGCCGCCGTCATCCGTCATGTCGCCGCCGAGCACGAGCCCGAGTGGCGTGGCAATCGTCGTGCCGGCGCCTTGCAGGCCGGACGGCTTGCCGTCGATCGTGACAGGCCAGGCAAGGCCGCCGACGGCGTTCACCGCCGCGACATGCCGGAGCAGCGCTGCATCCGTCTTGCCCTCGTCCGCACAGCCCGGGCTGAGGCCATCGGCGGAGACCAGGCAGGCGTGCACGTCGCAGGAAAAGAGGAAGGTCGCATCCGTCGCCGGCCGCTGCGTCTGCGCAAAAAGCGGCAGGCGCGGCAGCGTGAGGGAAAGGCCGAGGCCGGCAGCTCCAGTCAGAACATGGCGACGGGTGGGACGAACGGGCATGCGGCTCTCCAGGGTGAAAGGCGAGCCGCATTCTGGAACAGGATCGCGTGGACGTATAGCGGTCTCGACGTCACCTTGAGCCGTCGCCGCGAACTTGCTACCACCAGACGCTTTGGAGCCGAATGATGAAGCTGCCTTTTCACACGCTCGACGTCTTCACCCGCCTGCGCTTTGGCGGCAATCCGCTTGCTGTCGTGCTGGATGCCGATGACCTGACGGGTGAGGAGATGCAGATGATCGCCCGCGAGTTCAACTATTCCGAAACGACCTTCGTGCTGCGCCCGAAGGACGCGCGGCATACGGCGCATGTGCGCATCTTCACGCCGACGGTGGAAGTGCCGTTTGCCGGCCACCCCAATGTCGGGACCGCCTACACGCTGGCGACGGCGGAGGGCAACGAAACGGTCAAGGAATTCCTGCTCGAGGAAGCCGCAGGCCTTGTGCGGGCGAAGATCCTGCGGGTCGCAGGAGAGGTTGACCAGATCCAGTTGACGGCACCGCAGGCCCTGTCCGTCGGGAAGAGTTTTACGCCGGCGAGCGTCGCCGCGTGCCTTTCGCTGGACGAGGCGGATATCGCTGTCGATTTGCACCAGCCCTGCATCGCCTCGGTCGGCCTGCCGTTCATCGTCGTCGAGATCGCCAAGCGAGAAGCCCTGCAGCGCGCCAAGGCCGACATGGCGGCGTTTTCCGCCATCCTGCCGGCGGACGGTGCCGATGCGATCTATCTCTACTGCCGGGAGGTGGCGGACCGCGACGGTGCAGTGGATTTTTCCGCCCGCATGTTCGCGCCGTTCGACGGCCTGCCGGAAGACCCGGCAACGGGCAGCGCCACGGCGGCGGCCTGCGCCCTGCTTGCCGGGCTGGAAAACAGCACGCCGCGGCGTTTCCAGGTGGCGCAGGGCATCGACATGGGACGGCCGAGCCTGCTGTCGGTCGAAGTCGACGGCGATGGAACCGTGCGGATCGGCGGCGCCTGCGTGCCGGTCATGAGCGGTGTGCTGAGCGTCTGACGACCGTCAGTGTCCGCCGCCGCCCCCAACGCCGGATTGGGGTTTCTTGATGACGAAGGCGCACAGCACGAGCGCTCCGAACAGCCACGTCAAAAGCACGAAGACGTCTGCGAAAGACAGGATCGTCGCCTGCTGCTGGACAAGGCCGGACATCTTCTGGATCGCGATGGCGGTGCCGTCGAGGCCGTGCTGCGAGTAGTTCGCCGCCATGTTGCGCAGCTGGTCCATCGCTTCCGGGTTGCCCCACTGCACGTGCTCGGAGAGCCGGGCATAGTGCTCGTGCTGGCGCTGGGTGAGGATGGTGTTGATGACGGCGAGCCCCACGGCGCCGCCGAGATTGCGCGTCAGGTTGAAGACGCCGGAGGCTCCCCGGACCTTGTCCGGCGAGAGGGTGCCGAGCGCCACGTTGTTGATCGGCACCATGCAGATCATCAGGCCGAAGCCGCGCAGGATCTGCGGCAGGAGCAGCTCATAGAAGTCCCAGTCCGTCGTCAGGCTGCTCATAATCCACGTGCCGTAGGAGAAGCTCGCGAAACCGATCATCATCATGAAACGCGGATCCATGCGGCTCGACAGGATGCCGGCAATCGGCGCCGTGAAGAACATGGTGAGGCCGCTGACGAACATGGTCTCGCCGATCATCAGCGAATCGTAGCCGCGAATGCGCCCGAGATAGAGCGGATAGAGATAGGTCAGGCCGTAAAGGCCGATGCCCATGACGAAGGAGAACAGCGAGCCGAAGGCGAAATTCCGGTTGCTGAAAGCGCGCAGATCCACCACCGGAAACTCGACGTTGAAGACCCGGTAGAAGAAGACCAGCGCGCCGACCGCCGACGCGACGGCGCCCATGACGATATATTCGTCATTGAACCAGTCGTTGGCATTGCCCTCCTCCAGCACATATTCCAGCGCACCGAGGAAAACCGCCATGGCGGCGAGGCCGAGCCAGTCGAACTTCTTCATCAGACTGAGTTGCGGCTTGTCGAAATCGATGAAGTTCCAGGTCACGATCGTCACGATGATGCCGGGCACGATGTTGACGAGGAACAGCCAGTGCCAGGAGAAGGCGTGGCTGAGATAGCCGCCGACCGTCGGGCCGATCGTCGGCGCAAGCGTCGCGACGAGGCCGATCATCGGCGAGACGATGGAGCGCTTCGACGGCGGGAAGATGGTGAAGGCGGCCGCGAAGACCGAGGGGATCATACCGCCGCCGATAAAGCCCTGGATGGCGCGGTAGACGATCATCTGGTCGATGTTCGTCGCCGTTGCGGCGAGCGCGCTCGCAGCGGTGAAGCCGGCCGCCGAGACGGAAAACAGCACGCGGGTTGAGACGATGCGGGCGAGCGTGCCCGACAGCGGGATCATGATGACCTCCGCGATCAGGTAGGAGGTCTGCACCCAGCCGATCTCGTCCGTGCCGGCACTCAGGCCCGCCTGGATTTCGGCAAGCGAGGCCGAGACGATCTGGATGTCGAGGATCGACATGAACATGCCGAAGACCATCGCGAAGAACGCGATGACGCGACGGACGGGGATCTTGTCGGATTGCACGGGCGCCGCCACGGCGACGGCGGTTGGTTGAGCGGTCGCGGCCATAGCCCGCGCTCCTTTGACTGAGGAACCCTACTCGGCTTTCGCGGCCAGTGCCGTGTCCGTCGGCGCCGTGCGGCTGTCGACATCGACGACCACGCTCAGGCCCGCCCGGAGCTTGCCGGTATCCAGCGCCTCCTGCGGGATGGCGATGCGGACCGGTACGCGCTGGGTAATCTTGGTGAAGTTGCCCGTGGCATTTTCCGCCGGCAGCAGCGAGAAGACCGAGCCGGAGGCCGGTGCGATCGACTGAACGGTGCCGACGATATCGTCTTCCTCGTAGGCATCGACATGCAGGTGCACCTTCGAGCCGGGCACGAGGTGAGCGATCTGCGTTTCCTTGAAATTCGCCTCGATATAGAGGTCCTTGACCGGAACGAGCGCGGCAAGGCGCTGGCCGGCCGAAACGAGATCACCGACCTGCATGGAAATGTTGCCGACGACGCCGTCATAGGGCGCCTTCAGCACGGTGAAGCCGAGATCGCGCGCCGCCTTGTCGCGGGCAAGCTCCAGCGTGCGCACGCCGCTTTCGGATTCGGCGCGCTGCGCCTGGAGAACCGCGATGTTCGCCCGGGCGGCAACGATATTGGCGTCCGCGCCGACGAGATTGGCCTTGGCCTGGTCGAGCGCCACGGTGGCGCTGTCGAGCGAGGCGGTGGTACCGACCGCCTTGTTGTTCAATTCCTTGGCGCGCTTTTCCGCAACTTCCGCCCCGCTGAGGGAGGCCTGATAGGCGACCTTCTGGGCTTCCGCCTGGGCAAGGCTCGCCTTGGCGCCCTCGATCTGCGCGTCGATGCGGTCGAGTGCCAGCTTCTGCGTCACGATCTGGGCTTCGGCCTGCTCCTTGGCGAGCACGTAGTCACCATTGTCCAGGGTGACGAGCGGATCGCCGGCCTTGACCACCTGGTTGGCGACGACATTCACGGCCGCGATATAGCCGGAGACCTTGGGAGAAATGGCGGCGATGTCGCCCTCGATATAGGCGTCGTCCGTCGAGATCATGAAACGACCGTTCGTCCACCACTCGTAGCCATACCAGCCGGCGGCGGCAAGCAGCGCGAGGCCAATGACCGGCATGACGAAACGGCGGCTGCCCTTTTTCTTCTCGGGCTGCGTGACGGCGGCAACAGGCGTTGCCTCGGCGGTCGTCACCGGCGAAGCCTCGGCGGTTTCGGCCTCAAAATCATCGTTGACCGGCCGAACCTTCGCCGCGCCGGTGCCATGGGTAGTCGACATGGGCTTGCCACCATCTCAGGGATAAAATTTCGAACTGAACCGTTCGGTTCGATTTGACTTAGGCCACTTTATCCCGCATATCAAGTGAAATCGAACTGATCGGTTCGAAATAGTTGACACCAGGTTTCGACCACGGGAACTGAGATGCAGATGACCGAAGAAAAGCCGGCCGGCCCGCTGACCGGCCGGCGCGTCGCCGGTGAGGACCCCGCCAAGCGCGAGCAGATCCTCGACGGGGCGAAGCGCGTCTTCATGGAGCAGGGCTTCGAGGCCGCCAGCATGAACGACATCACCCGTGCGGCGGGCGTCTCGAAGGGCACGATCTACGTCTACTTCGAGAACAAGGAAGACCTGTTCGGCGACATGATCGAGCGCGAGCGCCGCAAGCTGACTGAAACGGTGCGCCATGCGCTCGACAGCGACCAGCCGCTCGACCGGGCGCTCAACGATTTCGGCATGCTCTTCGCCACCCACATGACGGCCGACCAGACGATCCGCGCCATGCGCATGGTGATAGCCGCCAACCATCGCCTGCCGACGCTCTGTAGTCGCTTCTTCTCCGCCTCGGCGATCAACCCGGTCTCGGTGCTGCAGGACTATCTCGACCGGCAGGTCGCCGCCGGCCGCGTCATCTGCGACGACACCGCGCACGCCGCCAAGCAGTTCATCGAACTCACCACGGTCGGGCTCTTCAAGCCGCGCATCTTCGGGTCGATGGAAGAGGTGCCGCCGCGCGCCGTGATCGAGAAGAATGTCGCCTCGGCAATCCGTGTCTTCCTCGCCGCCTACGGTTCAAAGAGCTAAAGCTTTTACGCAACTCCGGACGTAAAACCGCTGCGCACTTTTGCTGGAGTTGCTCTAAACGCGCAACCACGATCAAGTGACGGGCCGCGAAGGACGCCATAGAATGGCTGTCCATGAGGAGCGACCGAGCCATGCATCCCGTTGCCAAGGCCATCTGGTACATCGAAAGCCATTTCGGCAAGGCCATCGCGCTTTCCGAAATCGCCGCGATGGCTGGCATGTCGCGCCATCACCTGTCACGACGCTTCAGTGCGATGACCGGCCAGAACCTCAACCGGTATCTGCGCGCCCGCCGTCTTTCCGAAGCGGCCCGGCAGCTGGCCGGCGGTGCGCAAAACATCCTGACCGTCGCGCTCGATGCCGGCTACGGCTCCCATGAGGCATTCACCCGCGCCTTCCGCGAGGAATTCGGCATCACGCCGGAAACCGTGCGGGCACGGCGCGATCTTTCCGGCCTCACGCTTCAGGAGCCCATTCGCATGACCACCATCAAAAAGCCCGACCTGCCCGCCCCGCGCATCGAAACGCTCGATGCCTTCATCATTGCCGGCCTCGGCGCCGATTTCGAGCTCGGCAAGGCCGCCGGCATTCCGGCACTCTGGCAGAGGTTCAACGACTATTTCGGCCATATCCCCGGCCAGACCGACAAGACCGCCTTCGGCGTCTGCACGATGCTGCCAGGCAAGCCCGGCTTCCGCTATGTCGCCGGCGCCCGCGTCGCCAAGGGCCACGACGACCTGCCGGCGGAATTCGAAACCATAGCCGTGCCGGCGCAGACATGGGCGGTCTTCCACCACCACGGCCATGTCAACGGCATTCCGGCGACGGTGGATGCCGCTTTCCGCACCTGGTTGCCGACTTCGGGCCGCAAGATCGGGGCATTCCCGGACGTGCTGGAATTCTACGGCGAGGATTTCGACCCCGAAACCGGGCTCGGACGTGTGGAAATCTGGCTTCCGCTCACGGATCCGATGACGAAATCGTGAAATGAGTCGGAACGGCCACCGGCCTGCTTGCCACCGGTTGAAATCTGCATAAATACGGAAGTCCATTCTCAAACCGTATTCATGGAGAGGAAGACCGGATGGATAGCATTCTTGCGCTCATGCAAGACCCGGCCGCCTGGGTTGCGCTCGTCACGCTGATCGTGATGGAAGTCGTTCTCGGCATCGACAACCTTATCTTCATCTCGATCCTGACGAACAAGCTGCCGCCGGAACACCGGGTGCAGGCCCGCCGCATCGGCATCGGGCTGGCGCTGGTCATGCGCCTCGGGCTCCTCGGGACCATCGCCTGGATCGTCCAGCTTACCACCCCGGTCTTCGAGGCCTTCGGCCACGGCTTCTCGTGGAAGGACATGATCCTGATCGCCGGCGGCCTCTTCCTCGTCTGGAAGGCGACGAAGGAAATCCACCACAATGTCGACCCCGTCGACCACAAGGAAGACATGGTCGGCGGCGCGGTCGCATCGTCGTTTTCGGCAGCGATCGGCCAGATCCTGCTGCTCGACCTCGTCTTCTCCGTCGACAGCATCATCACGGCCGTCGGCATGACGCCGCACCTGCCGATCATGGTGGTCGCCGTCGTCGTCGCCGTCGCCGTCATGCTGCTGGCCGCCAATCCGCTCGCCAACTTCATCGAGAGGAACCCGACGATCGTCATGCTGGCGCTCGCCTTCCTGATGATGATCGGCACGACGCTGATTGCCGAAGGCATGGGCTTCCACGTGCCAAAGGGCTACGTCTACGCCGCCATGGCCTTCTCGGCCCTCGTCGAGGTGCTGAACATGATCTCCCGGCGGGCACGGGAGAAGAAGAAGGGTGCGGCGCACCACTGACAAAAGAACCGGCGGGACCTTCATCCCGCCGGTTTCAATTTGGGGATCTGCTGAAGACGAACCGGACGGGTGGGGAGCTCGCCTGCCGTTTCGTTGGCCACGGAAAGAAACCGGAAAAATCCCCGTGTTCTCCATCCCCGTCGCGTCCGGTTGACACGGCCCGCCTTCCCTTGGCAAACCTTTCCACGGACAGATTGTTCCGCGAAAGTTCATGGCCGGTGCCCGCTGCTTGCAATGGAACCGGAAAGGCCCCGACGGAATTCATGCCAAGCATCTTCCTGCCGCACGGGCCATACGCATGACACTTGAGCAGACCTTCGCCTTCGTCGTCATCGGCCTGATGATGGCGGCGTTCATATGGGGACGGTTTCGCTACGACCTTGTCGCCTGCTGTTCCCTGCTCCTGGCGCTCGCGCTCGGCATCGTGCCCTTCGACAGGGCCTTTTCCGGCTTCAGCGACGATATCGTGATCATCGTCGGCAGTGCGCTGATGGTGAGTGCCGCCGTCGCCCGCTCCGGCATCGTCAACCTGGCGGTCAAGCGGTTCTTTCCGAACCTCACCTCGAAACAAAGCCAGCTCGCGCTGCTGCTCGTCTCCGTCGCGGTTCTCTCGGCCTTCATCAAGAATATCGGCGCGCTCGCCATCATGATGCCGCTCGCCTTCCAGTTCGCCAAGAAATCCGGCACCCCGCCCTCGAAATTCCTGATGCCCATGGCCTTCGCGGCCTTGCTCGGCGGCCTGATGACCCAGATCGGCACCTCGCCGAACATCGTCGTCTCGCGGCTGCGCGAAGAGATCACGGGCGAGAGCTTCACCATGTTCGACTTCACGCCGGTCGGCGCGGCTCTGACGGTGTGCGGCATCCTCTTCATGCTGTTCTTCAACCGCATCGTGCCCGAGCGTGCCAACAGCAATGCCAGCATTGAGGAATCGCTGGAGGCTTCCGCCTATTCCTCCGACGCGACGGTGGAAGAAGGTTCGCCGTCGGTCGGAAAATCACTCAACGAAATCCTGAGGAACGGCGATGGCGAGGTGATTGCGACAGCCATCATCCGCGGCCATGTCCACATCACGCCCCTGCCCGATGTGCGGCTATTGGTGAACGACACGATCCTGATGGAAGGCACGGCAAGCGCGCTCGACAAGGTCGTCTCCGCCACCGGCCTCACCCTCTCCGGCAAGCCGATCCGCGCCGGACGTGGCGAGGCCGGCGAAATCAGCGCCATCGAGGCCGTCGTCGGCAACGATTCCCGCCTCATCGACATTTCGGCGCGCAGCATCGCGCTGTTCCACTCTCACGGCATCAACCTGCTCGCCGTCAGCCGGCAGGGCCAGCGCCTGCGCGAAAAGCTTTCCGAAGTCCGCCTTCGCCCGGGCGACATGATCGTGATCCAGGGAAACAACCGCACACTGCCGGCGTTGCTGCCGGAACTCGGCCTGCTGCCGTTGGCCCAGCGAGAAATCCTGCTCGGCGCTCCCAGGCGGGCGATCATCCCCGTGCTGATCCTGATCGCCGCCATGGCCTCCACCGCGCTCGGCTTCGTGCCGGTCGCAACCGGCTTCTTCGCCGCCGCCGTCGCCATGGTGCTGTTCAAGGCCGTGCCGCTGCGCGAGGCCTATACCGCACTCGACGGGCCGATCCTCGTCATGCTCGCCGCCCTCATTCCCGTTTCCGACAGCCTGCGCACGACCGGCGCCAGCGAATTGATCGCCGGCTGGCTCGGTGACGTTGCCGTGCACCTGCCGCCCTTCGGCGCACTTGGCCTCATCCTGCTGACCGCGATGGCCGTGACGCCCTTCCTCAACAACGCCGCGACGGTGCTCGTCATGGCGCCGATCGCCGCGAGTTTCGCAAGCGCGCTCGGCTACAGGCCCGAGGCCTTCCTGATGGCGGTGGCGATCGGCGCCGGCTGCGACTTCCTCACCCCCGTCGGCCACCAGTGCAACACGCTGGTCATGGGGCCGGGCGGCTACAAATTCGCCGATTATCCGCGCGTCGGCCTGCCGCTCTCCCTCCTGATCGTTCTCGTCAGCGTGCCGGCACTGCTTTACGTCTGGCCGGTGCAATAGCGCCGACCGACTTTTTCTTGACGTGCCGGGCTGAATATGGTCTCAACCAGCCCAACGGAGAGCCTTTTCCCCGCGAAAACCGGGCTCTTCCTCGCAAAGTGACGCCTTCGACGCCGGGTCCTCCGGCCGGGGGCGCAAAACCATGTCAAGACGGGCCAAACCATGAGCACTTCCGGAACCGCGTCCGGCGTTCGCGTACGCATCGCACCCTCCCCGACCGGCGAGCCGCATGTCGGCACCGCCTATATCGCGCTGTTCAACTATCTCTTCGCGAAAAAGCACAACGGCACCTTCATCCTGCGCATCGAGGATACGGACGCCACGCGCTCGACGCCGGAATTCGAGCAGAAGGTGCTGGACGCGCTGAAATGGTGTGGCCTGGAATGGTCGGAAGGCCCTGACATCGGCGGCCCTTACGGTCCCTATCGCCAGTCCGACCGCAAGGACATGTACCGTCCCTATGTCGACAAGATCGTCGCCAACGGCCACGGCTTCAAGTGTTTCTGTACGCCCGAGCGGCTGACCGAAATGCGGGAAGCCCAGCGCGCCGCCGGCAAGCCACCGAAATATGACGGTCTCTGCCTGCACATTTCCGCGGAAGAAGTAACCCGCCGCGTCGACGCCGGCGAGCCGCATGTCGTGCGCATGAAGATCCCGACCGAGGGCTCGTGCAAGTTCGTCGACGGCGTCTACGGCCCGGTCGAAATCCCGTGGGATGCCGTCGACATGCAGGTCTTGCTTAAGGCCGACGGCATGCCGACCTATCATATGGCGAACGTGGTCGATGACCACCTGATGAAGATCACCCATGTGGCGCGCGGCGAGGAATGGCTCGCCTCCGTGCCGAAGCACATCCTCATCTACCAATATCTCGGCCTCGAACCGCCGGTCTTCATGCACCTGTCGCTGATGCGCAATCACGACAAGTCGAAGCTGTCCAAGCGCAAGAACCCGACGTCGATCTCCTACTATTCGGCACTCGGCTACCTGCCGGAAGCGCTGATGAACTTTCTGGGCCTGTTCTTCATCCAGATCGCCGAGGGCGAAGAGCTGCTCACCATGGATCAGCTTGCCGAAAAGTTCGATCCGGACAACCTCTCCAAGGCCGGCGCGATCTTCGACATCCAGAAGCTCGACTGGCTGAACGGCCGCTGGCTCCGCGAGCAGCTGACGGAAGAGGAATTCACAGGCCGCGTGCTGGCCTGGGCGATGGAGAACGACCGCATCCGCCAGGGCCTCAAGCTCTCGCAGTCGCGCATCTCCAAGCTTGGCGAACTGCCTGACCTCACCGGCTTCCTGCTGAAATCCGATCTCGGCCTGACACCGGAGGCATTTGCCAAGGTGAAGTCCACGCCGGAAGAAATTCTCGATGTCTTGAACCAGGTCCAGCCGGACCTCGAAAAGATGCCGGAATGGACCGTCGAGAGCATCGAAGCGGAACTGCGCGCCAGCGCCGACCGGCTCGGCAAGAAGCTGAAAGTCGTCGTGGCCCCGCTCTTCGTCGCCGTCTCCGGCTCGTCGCGCTCGCTGCCGCTGTTCGACAGCATGGCCATCCTCGGCCGCTCCGTCGTGCGCCAGCGCCTGAAAGTAGCGGCACAGGTGGTGGCCTCGATGGTGGGAAGCGGGAAATAGTCTACAATCGAGGGCCCCCCCTCATCCGCCTGCCGGCACCTTCTCCCCGCTGGGGAGAAGGTGAAAGCGGCGCCCGCAATACTCTCTCCCGCCCCTCTCCCTTCGGGGAAAGGGCTAGGGTGAGGGGGTAGCCAAAGGCACCAGTTTTGTAATTATTGCGCGGCCACGCCGCGACAGGGTTCGAAAAATGACCGACACGAAGACAGAAACCGGCCTTTCCTCCGATCCGACGGAAGTCCGCCGCCAGAAGCTCGACCAGCTGCGCAAGACGATCGGCGACGTCTATCCGGCGCATTTCCACCGCACGATGACCAATGCGGAGCTGGCTGAGAAATACGAGACGCTGGAACTCGACACGGAAAGCGGCGACGTCGTGACGGTGGCCGGCCGCGTCTATTCCTCGCGCAATTCCGGCATGTTCATGGACATCCATGACGCCTCGGGAAAAATCCAGATCTTTTCGCACAAGGACACGACGCCGGAAGAGGCGCGCGCGCTGCTGCCGATGATCGACCTCGGCGACATCATCGGCGTCACCGGCGTCGTGCGCCGCACCAAGCGTGGCGAGCTGACGATCAACGCGCAGGAAATCGTCATGCTGACGAAGACCCTGCTGCCGATGCCGGAAAAGTGGCATGGCGTGGCGGATGTCGAAATCCGTTATCGCAAGCGCCATCTCGACATCATGACCAACGAGGAATCGAAGCTGCGTTTCCAGCAGCGCTCGAAGATCGTCTCGGGCATCCGTCACTTCATGGAAAACGACGGTTTCATGGAAGTCGAGACACCGATGCTGCACTCCGTCTATGGCGGTGCGACGGCCGAGCCCTTCAAGACGCACCACAACACGCTGAAGCTCGACATGTTCCTGCGCATCGCGCCGGAGCTCTATCTGAAGCGCACGCTGGTCTCCGGCCTCACCGACAAGGTGTTCGAGATCAACCGCAACTTCCGCAATGAGGGCGTGTCGACGCGGCACAACCCCGAATTCACCATGATGGAGTGCTACTGGGCCTATGCCGACTACGAGGACATCATGGACCTCGTGGAGCGCCTGTTCGCCGAGCTCGCGGTCAAGATCCACGGCTCGACGGAATTCGCCTATGGCGACAAGGAAATCTCCTTCAAGGGCCCGTTCAAGCGCGTGCCGATGCCCGATGCCGTTAAGGACGTGACCGGCATCGACTTCCTCGCCCTGAAGACGGACGAAGAAGCCCGTGCTGCCGCCAAGGCCGCCGGCTTCGAAGTCGAGAAGGACTGGACCTGGGGCGAATGCCTCGCATTCCTCTTCGAGGAGAAGGTCGAGCCGACGCTGATCCAGCCGAGCCACGTCACCCACTTCCCGAAGGACATCTCGCCCTTCGCCAAGGAAGTGCCGGGCGAACCGCGCCTCGTCGAGCGTTTCGAGACCTATTGCAACACCTGGGAACTCGGCAACGCGTTTTCCGAATTGAACGATCCGGAAGAGCAGCGCGCCCGCATGGTCGAGCAACTCGAACAGGCCCATGCCCGCGGCGAGAAGTCCAAGCAGCTCGACGACGAGTTCCTGGACGCCATCGACCAGGGCATGCCGCCCGCCGGTGGCCTCGGCATCGGTGTCGACCGCCTGATCATGTTGCTCACCAACGCTCCGTCGATCCGCGACGTCATCCTCTTCCCGGCCCGCCGGGCAAAGGCGGACTGACAGCCTTTACAGCCGGCACGGCCCCTCATCCGCCTGCCGGCACCTTCTCCCCGCAAGCGGGTCGAAGGGTACAAGGCGCTATGGTTTCCTGACATCGGGTGGCCGGTTCGGCATATCCCTTCTCCCCGCTTGCGGGGAGAAGGTCGCGGCAGCGGGATGAGGGGCAAGTCTCCCCCACCAGCGCCTAGTGTTCGCTCTTGGCGACCTCTTGCGTGCCTTCTTCGGCAGCGGCGGCATGGTCGCCGCCGCCCTCGCCTTCGGCCGGCGCTTCATGGCCACCTTCAGCTTTCGCCTCGCCGTGTCCGCCGCCCTCCTCCGCCACGGCATTCGGATCGACACAATCCGCACGCTCTTCCATGCCCGTGACGATGGTCTTGATCTCGTCGAGCGACAATTCCTTGCGCTCGCCGTAAAACTCGCCGTTTTCGGCCGGCGTGCCATCGGTATAGCGCGCGACGAAGGGCGCGTTCATGCCGGGGATGGCGGAAGGATCGCGGGCGAAGAGCACTTCTGCGCCGATAGCGCGGCCGCGCATGTCGGCGCGGTTTATCGGGCCTGCCGCGTCGAGAAGGATAACCTGGTAGAGATCGGCCGCCTCATGGTTGGAGACGGCACCGGCGACGCGCAGCGCCGTCTTGATGCGCACTTCACCGTCCTTGGCATCCGAACGCACATATTTGCGCAGCCAGTGCTGGCCGTTGCGGTCGAGGCGAACGGTGGTGACCGTGGTGCAGGCGACGCCCGACACCTGTTCCGAGGGCGGCCCGAGCAGCGCCTCGCGCCCGACGAAAATCGCCGCGGCACCGGATGCGCCGGTCAGCACGACGACACCGGCGACGATGATGAGAAGCTTCCGGGACAAGCGGAACGAGGTCGGAAGGAACTTCACGGGCGACAGACTTCTCTTTGAACGCAGGAACATGGAACGCGCCGAGACCACGCGAACTTTGCGCACATTACACCGCGGGCGTTTCGGAAGTTTTAAACGCCGGCGTCCGATTTCGGGACGTTTTTGCGAATGATTTGCAATTGCGTTTGACAGGCGCCGAAAGCGCCCTATAGTTTAATGCAACTCATTCGCAAAAGCAGCTCAGGAGAGCCGATGCTCCGCCGTTCGTTCAATGCCCTTCTTGTCAGCCTGACGCTGGTTTCCGCCGCCCCCGCAATCGCACAGGAAAAGCCGAAGGTCGTCACGACCTTCACCATCATCGCCGACATTGCCTCGAACGTCGCGGGCGATGCGGCAGTCGTGGAATCGATCACCAAGCCGGGTGCCGAAATCCACAACTACCAGCCGACGCCGCGCGACATCCTGAAGGCCCAGGGCGGCAATCTGGTGCTGTGGAACGGCCTCAACCTGGAACTCTGGTTCCAGAAGTTTCTCGCCAATCTCGGCGACGTGCCGAACGTCACGGTCAGCGAGGGCATCGAGCCGATGAGCATCGTGGACGGCCCCTACCAGGGCAAGCCGAACCCGCATGCCTGGATGTCGCCCAACAATGCGCTGATCTATGTCGAGAATATCCGCAAGGCGCTTGTCGCGCTCGATCCCGCCAATGCCGCCACCTATGATGCCAACGCCAAGGCCTATAGCGCGAAGATCACCGCGCTCGGCGAGGAGATGAAGGCGAAGATCGGGGCATTGCCGGCGGAAAAACGCTGGCTCGTGACCAGCGAAGGCGCCTTCAGCTACCTCACCCGCGATTTCGGCCTCAAGGAACTCTTCCTCTGGCCGATCAACGCCGACCAGCAGGGCACGCCCAAGCAGGTGAAGGCGGTGATCGACGCCGTGCGCGAGCACAATATCCACGTCGTCTTCTCGGAAAGCACCGTCTCCGCCGACCCGGCCAAGCAGGTCGCTGCCGAAACCGGCGCCACCTATGGCGGCATCCTCTATGTCGACTCGCTAAGCGAGGCGGACGGCCCGGTGCCGACCTATCTCGACCTGTTGCGCGTGACCTCCGAGACCATCGTGAAGGGCCTGTCGCAATGATGATGGGCGGCAAGCCGAAAAAGGTGGACGGCATCGTCGCGGAAGACGTGACCGTCACCTATCGCAACGGCATGACGGCGCTGCGCCATGCCAGCTTCTCCGTGCCGAAGGGCACGATCACCGCGCTCGTCGGCGTCAACGGTGCCGGTAAATCCACCCTGTTCAAGGCGATCATGGGCTTCGTGCCGGTCGCCGCCGGCAAGGTGACGATCCTCGGCCTTTCCGTGAAGGAGGCGCTGAAGCAGAACCTCGTCGCCTATGTGCCGCAGGCAGAAGAGGTCGACTGGACCTTTCCCGTGCTCGTCGAGGACGTGGTGATGATGGGTCGCTACGGCCACATGAACTGGCTGCGCATTCCGAGCAAGCGCGACCACGAATTGGTCGACGAGGCGCTGTCGCGCGTCAACATGGCGGCCTTCCGCAAACGGCAGATCGGCGAGCTTTCCGGCGGGCAGCGCAAGCGCGTCTTCCTTGCCCGGGCGCTGGCGCAGGAAGGCCAGGTGAT
Source organism: Shinella sp. GW821-FHT11G07 (assembly GCF_058808115.1). Lineage (NCBI taxonomy): Bacteria > Pseudomonadati > Pseudomonadota > Alphaproteobacteria > Hyphomicrobiales > Rhizobiaceae > Shinella > Shinella sp. GW821-FHT11G07. The sequence goes on along the minus strand of NZ_JBXARJ010000004.1, from coordinate 180,187 downwards.
CCTGCTCGACGAACCCTTCACCGGCGTCGACGTCAACACGGAAGAGCAGATCGTCGAACTGCTCGGCAAGCTGCGCGACGAAGGCCGCGTCATGCTGGTCTCGACGCACAATCTCGGCAGCGTGCCGGATTTCTGCGACCGCACCGTCTTCGTGAAAGGCACGGTCATAGCCTCCGGCCCGACGGCGGAAACCTTTACCGAGGCCAATCTGGAGCGCGCCTTCGGCGGCGTGCTGCGTCACTTCATTCTCGGCGGCCATGACCTGCACGACGACGAGGACAAGCGCTCGATCACCGTCATCACCGACGACGAACGCCCCTTCGTCATCTATGGCGAGCCCGAGAAGGAGAAGACACCGTGATCGACACGCTCCTCGAGCCCTTCGGTTACGGCTACATGGTCAACGCCATGTGGGTCAGCGCGCTGGTCGGCTGCATCTGCGGCTTCCTCTCCGCCTATCTCATGCTGAAGGGCTGGTCGCTGATCGGCGACGCGCTCTCGCACTCGATCGTGCCGGGCGTTGCCGGCGCCTATATGCTGGGCCTGCCCTTTGCGGCCGGCGCCTTCCTCTCCGGCGGACTTGCCGCCGCCGCCATGCTCTTCCTCAACCGCCAGACCAAACTGAAGGAAGACGCGATCATCGGCATGATCTTCTCCTCCTTCTTCGGCCTTGGCCTGTTCATGGTGTCGCTGTCGCCGACGCCGGTGAACATCCAGACCATCGTGCTCGGCAACATCCTTGCCGTCAGCCCCGAGGATACGATCCAGCTCGCCATCATCGGCGCGGTCACGCTCATCATCCTGCTGTTCAAGTGGAAGGACCTGATGGTCACCTTCTTCGACGAGAGCCATGCCCGCTCGATCGGCCTCAACCCGACGGGCCTGAAAATCCTGTTCTTCACACTACTCAGCGCCTCGACGGTCGCCGCCATGCAGACGGTCGGCGCCTTCCTGGTCATCGCCATGGTGGTGACGCCGGGGGCCACCGCCTATCTTTTGACCGACCGCTTCCAGCGCCTGATCATCATCGCGGCATCGCTTGGTGCCGGCACAAGCTTCGTCGGCGCCTATATTTCCTACTTCCTCGACGGTGCGACCGGCGGCATCATCGTCGTGCTGCAAACGGCGATCTTCCTGCTGGCCTTCGTCTTCGCACCGAAACACGGCCTGCTTGCCGCACGCCGCAAGGGCCAGCTGGCGCTCGAACCCGTGGAAGGCGCCAAGCCATGAACGAGACGCTCGAACTCGCCATCATGCCCTTCCAGCTCGCCTTCATGCAGAATGCCTTCCTGGTGACGCTGATGATCGCCGTGCCGATGGCGCTGCTGTCCTGTTATCTGGTGCTGAAGGGCTGGTCGCTGATGGGCGATGCGGTCTCCCATGCCGTGCTGCCGGGCGTCGTCATCGCCTATGTGGTCGGCCTGCCCTTTGCGGTCGGCGCCTTCGTCGCCGGCCTGTTCTGCGCACTTGCCGCCGGCTACCTCAAGGATAACAGCCGGGTGAAGGAAGACACCATCCTCGGCATCGTCTTCTCCGGCATGTTCGCGATCGGGCTGGTGCTCTACGTCAAGATCCAGCCGGACATCCATCTCGACCACATCCTGTTCGGCGACATGCTCGGCATCGCCATTTCGGATCTCGTCGAAACGGCTGTCATCGCGCTTGCCTCGACCGGCTTCATCCTGCTTTTCCGCAAGGACCTGCTGGTGCATGCCTTCGACCGGCAGCACGCATCCGCGATCGGCCTGCCGGTCAAGCTGCTGCATTACGGCCTGCTGGCCGTGCTGTCGCTGGTGGTGGTCGGCGCGCTGAAGGCGGTCGGCATCATCATCGCGATCGCCATGCTGGTGGCGCCGGGCGCCATTGCCGCCCTCGTCACCCGGCGCTTCCCGAGCATGCTGATGGTCGCCGTCGCGGTTGCCGTCGGAGCGACGTTCTTCGGCATCTGGCTGAGCTTCCTGATCGACAGTGCGCCGGCCCCGACCATCGTGCTTTTGATGACCATCCTCTTCATCCTGGCCTTCTTCCGCAACGTGCTGCAAAGCCGCAGGCCGGCACAGGAGGCGTGATCCGGCACGGCCGCGGCCGTGTCGACAGAGGTGCGGTTTCCGTCTATCGTCCGCCGCGACCGGTCGGCCGCGTGCTTCGCGGCAGGCCCAATGAAGACGAGAACAAGCAGCGGGACGGCATGGCGCATATCGGTATCGTCGGCGGTGGCCTCATGGGCTGTGCCACAGCGCTCAATCTGTTGGAGCAGGGCCACAGCGTCACCATCCTCGAGCGGGACGCCGGTGGCCTGCCCGCATCCGTCGGCAATGCGGGCATTCTGGCCGTACCGGAAATCGATCCGCTCGCCCGGCCGGACATGCTGCTCTCCGTGCCGAAATGGCTGCTCGATCCACTCGGACCGCTGACCGTTCGCTGGCAGGACCTGCCGGCGCTCACACCCTGGCTTTTCAAGTTCCTGCTCTCCGCGCGCTCGGCAAACGTCACCGCAAGCCGCGCAGCCATGCTCTACCTCATGAAGACGGCCGAGGCCGATCATGTGCGCCTCGGAAATTTCGCCGGCATATCCGGCCATATGCGCGATACCGGCGCCATGACCGTTTTCGACACTGTTGCGGCCCGCGACAAGGCTTTCGCGCACGAGACAGAGAATGCCAGGCTGATCGGCTGCAATGTCGAAAAACTGGACGCCGAGGAAACCCGCCGCCGTGTGCCGGCGCTGCAGGGCGCCTTTGCCGGCGCCACCTTCAGCGACGGCTACAAGACCTTCGAATATCCGCTGACCTTCCTGCGCCGGCTACAGGCCGTGCTGCGCGAGCGCGCGACACTGCTCGATGCCACCGTCTCGTCGGTGGCGCGCGCCGAGAACGGCATCGTCGTTAGGACGGAAGGCGGCGGCGAATTCACCTTCGATCGGCTGGCGATCACCTCGGGCGTCTGGTCGCGCCGCTTCGTCGCCGATCTCGGCCTGACGGTGCTGCTTGAAACCGAGCGCGGCTACAACACGACCTTCATGAACCCCTCGACCACGCTGGAAATGCCGGTGTTCTTCTCCGAACACGGCTTCGTCGCGACACCCTTCGAGAATGCGCTGCGTATCGGTGGCGCCGTGGAACTCGCCTCGCCGGACGCGCCCGCCAATTACAAGCGTGCCGCCGCGATGCGCAGGAAGATGCGGCGTTATGTACCCGACCTTCCGGAAGAGGGCGGCACGGAGTGGATGGGGCGGCGCCCCTCGACGCCGGATAGCCTGCCCGTCATCAGCCTGCATCCCGGCGATCCGCGCATCGCCTTCGCCTTCGGCCATGGCCATCTCGGCCTCACGCTTTCCGCAACGACCGGCCGCCATGTCGCCCGGTTGCTGGCCGGCGAAGGAGAGACAGCACTCGCCCCCTTCTCCATCGCCCGCTTCCAGTAAACGCGCGATCTCCAGGACAACAAAAAGAAAGAAACGACCATGCACAAGGTTATTTTCGATACGGATCCCGGCGTCGACGACGCGATGGCGCTGCTGTTCCTGCACAATCACCCCGAGATCGACCTGATCGGCATCACCACCGTCTTCGGCAATGCCTCGATCGAGACGACGACGCGCAACGCGCTGTTTTTGAAGCGCGAATGGGGCATCGGGGCACCGGTGGCGAAGGGTGACGGCAAGACCTACAATCCGATGCGCAACCCGATCGACTGGCCGGTGATGATCCACGGCCATGACGGGCTCGGCAATATCGATGTGCCGGACACGATCGACCTGCCGCTCGATCCGCGCCCGGCGCACCGCTTCATCATCGAGACGGTCCGCGCCAATCCCGGCGAAGTGACGCTGATCGCCGTCGGCCGCATGTCGAACCTCGCCTATGCGCTGAAGGAAGACCCGGAGATCGCCGGTCTCGTCAAGCAGGTCATCATCATGGGTGGCGCCTTCGACGTGCCCGGCAACATCACGCCCGCCGCCGAAGCCAATATCCACGGCGACCCGGAGGCGGCCGACGTCGTGATGGGGGCGGCGTGGAAGGTGGTCGTCGTCGGTCTCGACGTGACGATGAAGACCGTGATGCTGCGCAAGCGGCTGGCCGACCTCACGGCGCAGAACGGCAAGCACCTGAAATTGCTCTCCGACATCTCGCAGTTCTACATCGATTTCTACGGCCAGCATGTGAAGGACGAGGGCATGGTGGTGCATGACAGCTGCGCCTGCGTCTATCTCGTCGCCCCCGAACTCTTCGAGACGCGCAGTGGCGCGATCCGCGTCGTCGCCGGCGGCATTGCCGATGGCCAGACGATCCAGAAGCCGGACGCCCGCAGCTTCCCGCCTGGCAACTGGGACGACCTGCCGAGCCAGCATGCCTGCATCGGCATCGATGCGGAAAAGGTGATGGCGCTGCTCGACGAGACGCTGGTACGCTAACCGGGAACCGCCGGCCGGTGCCCGTCACCGGCCGGCGTTTTCATCCCACCAGCGCAGCACGCGCAAAGCCCGAAGCGTGATCCAGCGCGAGGGCTGTCCCGGCACTTCCATCTCAAACCAGACCGGCCCCTTCAAGGTCCAGTCGAGCGGCCAGGTGCCGTCGTCCGACTGCCGGGAGCGCAGATGGCCGATCGCCTCGCGCAGGCGCGGGTCGGGCACAGCACCCGTCGCCAGCGACGCCGCGCGAAAATACGCCAGCCCGCGCAGAACATCGTAACGCCAGCGGTTTGGGTTGAGAAATTTCAGATAACGTTCATCAGCCGGCGCGCCGGTGCCGAGGCGGCGGAAGAGACCGCGTTCCAGCAGATAGGCTTCACCCGCTGCCCGTGCTGCGCGCGTTTTCGCCGTGGCGCCCTTGGCTTTTTCGTAGTCGAGAAGCCCTTCCAGCACATTGATCGTCGTGTGGAAGGACGAGCGATGCGAGCCGTTGCAGCGCTCGCAGTTCCAGCCGCCGTCCGGCTGCCGTTCGCCCAGCAAGCGCTCGACGATCTGTGAAACTTCCACGCCAAAATAGACGCCCACCATCACCGTGCGGGCATTGATGCATTCCTCGACTTCGCCATCCCAGAAAGGCTGGCCGTCATGGTCCCAGCGCGAATTTTTCGCAATGAGATCAACCGTACGCCGCGCCCGCGCCGAGGAAGGATCGAAGCCGAAGTCGTAAAGCTGCTGCAGGGAAAAGCAGGTGGCGATCCAGGCCTGGCCGAGCTCGCGCCAGTTCTCCTCGGTGTAGCCGGCCGGCATGAAGGCGCCACCGGCCCATTGGCCGTCCTGATCCTGATGGGAGAGGAGCCGCGCGCCCCAGCCTTCGGTTTCCACCCTGGCGCGCTCGGCCTGCCATTCCGCTTCCGGCGCGTCGAGGAGGTCGCGCATCACCTGCCAGCGGATCGCGGGATCCGAAGAGAGCAGCCAGTCGATGACGGAACCGGTGGGAGCCATGCGGTAGAATCTATCACCGCATCCCGCCGATTTCTATTCCGGCGTGCCCGGCAACTGCCAGTCGATCGGCTTGCGGCCGTGTTTTTCGAGAAAGGCATTCGCCTTGGAAAACGGCTTCGTGCCGAAAAATCCGTTGTGCGCGGAGAGCGGCGATGGATGCGGCGATCGCAGCACGAGGTGGCGTTTGCTATCGACGAAGGCCGCCTTCTTCTGTGCGTAGGAGCCCCAGAGGATGAAGACGACGGGTTTTTCCTGCTCGTTGACGGCGCGGATCACCGCATCGGTAAAGCGTTCCCAGCCCTTGCCCTGATGCGAGGCGGCGCGGCCCATTTCCACCGTCAGCACGCTGTTGAGCAACAGCACGCCCTGCTTGGCCCAATGTTCGAGGAAGCCATGGCTAGCCCGCGCAATGCCGAGGTCGTCCTGCAATTCCTTGTAGATATTGACGAGCGACGGCGGAATGCGCACGCCGGGTTGCACGGAAAAGCACAGTCCGTGCGCCTGTCCTTCGCCGTGATAGGGGTCCTGACCGAGAATGACGACCCGCACCTCATCGAGCGGCGTCAGGTCCAGCGCGCGAAAATATTCGGGGCCCTTGGGGAAGATGCGCCGCCCGTCCTGCTTCTGCTCCAGCAGAAAGGTCTTCAGGTCGGCCATGTAGGGACTGGAGAATTCCGCCGCGAGCGGCGCCTTCCAGCTTTCGCCGATCTTCACATCCGTCATCGTCCGCTCCCGTCACGCTTTCGAGGAGGCGGAGTTTAGCGCCGGATGGACGAAGCGACCGGCCAAAGGGCCGGTCATCCACAGCTATCTCAACGCACCCCGAGCACGGTCATCAGGCTTTTCATGCGCTCTGCGGCCAGATCCGGCTTGTCGAGCACATTTGCCTGGTCGGCGAGGCGGAAGACATCGGCATAGTGCAACACGCCGCGCGCGGACTGCATGCCGGCCGGCATGGTGAAGTGATCCTGGTGGCCATTCAGCCAGGCAAGGAAGACGACGCCTGCCTTGTAGTACTGCGTCGGCGCTTCGAAGATCTTGCGCGACAGCGGCACGGTCGGTTCGATGACCGAGCGGAACGTCGCAACGTCGCCGGCGGCCAGCGAAGCCAGCGCCGTCGAGGCCTGCGGCGCCACCGCATCGAAGATGCCAAGCAGCGCATGGCTGTATTTGCGCCCATCGCCCTCGATCAATTCGGCATAGTTGAAATCATCGCCGGTAAAACACAGCACGCCCTCCGGCAGGCGATCGCGCAGCGCCACTTCCTTGGCGTTTTCCAGAAGCGAGATCTTGATGCCTTCGACCTTGTCGCGATTTTCGTCGATGATCGACAGCACCGCATCGAGCGCCGGCTCGAAACTGTCCGAACCCCAATAGCCCTTCAACTGTGGATCGAACATGTCGCCGAGCCAGTGCAGCACGACCTTGTCCTTCGCCTGGCCGAGGATGCGGCCATAGACCTTCCGGTAATCGTCCGGCGATTTGGCGAGACGGGCAAGCGCGCGGCTGGCCATCATGATCGCCCGGCCGCCATGCTTTTCGACGAAACCGACCTGTTCCTCATAGGCCGCGATCACATCGTCCAGCGAGCGGGCATCGGCCGGGTTCAGGTGGTCCGTGCCGGCGCCGCAGGCGAGGTCGGCGCCCGACACTGTCCGGGCCTCGGCGAGCGAACGACGGATCAACTCCTGCGCGCCGGCCCAATCGAGCCCCATGCCGCGCTGCGCCGTATCCATCGCCTCGGCGATGCGGAAGCCGAGCGACCAGAGATGATGGCGGAAAGCCATGGTGGCGTCCCAGTCAACGGCCGGCGCCTCCCAGGGGCGCGTATCGCGACGCGGGTCCGATACCACATGGGCCGCGGCATAGGCGATACGGCTGAAGACGGGCACGCCGGCGGGACGCGTCGTGGGCGTTCCCACGAGAGCGTAGGCTTCGACGCCACCATCAGCACGCGGCAGGGAAAGGTTGATCGGCATGAAATCCTCCCAAGGGTTTCTCAGGGCAATAATTTAGATCGTTCCAAATTTCAAGTGCGATTTTTTGGAGCACTCCAATTGGCGGCAGGCCGCCCCTGATGAAATGACAGGACAGGAAACTGCCGCGGCCCCTCGTCCGCCCTGCCTATCCCCGCGCATCAACCTCAAATCAGGCTACGCCTGGGTTGGGATTGACCAAAGCACGCCCGCCAAAACGAGTGGAGAGGATGTTGCTTCACTAGAAGATCAGGTCGACATATGCCTTCAATCTTCATCAAACGCACTTGACAAATTTGGAACGATCCAATTAACTGCATCCCACAAGCGAGCACATTGCAGCTCGCACAGGGAGGACTGATCGTGAACAAAGGCCGGGTGACCGTCATCGATATTGCGCGCGCTGCCGGCGTGTCGAAGTCGACGGTATCGCTCGTCCTGCAGGCAAGCCCACTCGTGAACGAGGTGACCCGCGCCAAGGTGAACGCGACCATTCGCGAGCTCGGCTATGTCTACAATCGCGGTGCTGCCAACCTGCGCCAGTCCGCCTCCTCGCGCATCATCGGCATCATCGTCAACGACCTTACCAACTCCTTCTTCGCGGAACTTGCCGTCGGCATGGACATGGTCATGCAGTCTGCCGGCTATGTCCAGTTCCTGTCAAACTCCGCCGAAAGCGTCGACCGCCAGCGCGAGGTCATCGCCTCCATGCGTGAACACGGCATTGCCGGTCTCATCTTCTCGCCCGCCCGCGGCACGGAAGCCGCAGACCTGAAGCCGCTGGTGGCAAGCGGCATTCCCGTCGTCGCCGTGGTGCGCAATGTGGTCGGCGCCAAGGTCTCGACGCTGTTTTCCGACAATTATGCAGGCGCGAAGGATGCCGTGCGCCACCTTATCGCGCTCGGCCATCGCCGCATCGCCTTTCTCGGCGGCATCTCGAACACCACGGTGTTTACCGAGCGTGTCCAGGGCTGGCGCGAGGCGCTGGCGGAGGGCGGGCTTGAAGCTCAGAATTCCCTCGTCATCGCCACGACGGCGTCGCGCGCCGGCGGTGTCGCGGCCATCGAGCGCGCCTTGCTGCTGCCCGAACCGCCGACCGCCGCCCTCTGCTTCAACGACGCGGCCGCCTTTGGCGTCTGCGATGGTCTGCGGGCCGCCGGCAAGGAGCCCGGTCGCGATTTCGGCGTGGTCGGCTTCGACGACGTGATCGAGGCCGAGACCGCAGTACCCGCGCTGACGACGGTTTCCGTCGACCCGCAGGGCATGGGCCGGCGTGCAGCGCACCTGCTTTTGAAACAGATCAATGCGGGCCGGGTAGAGCCCGAGGCGATCGTCAGTTCCGTGCGCCTCGTCGTGCGCCAGAGCTGCGGCGCCGGATCGAGCGACAAGACGAGGAGGATTTCGGCATGACACGGTGGGGTTTGATCGGGGCGAGCACAATCGCCAAGGAATGGGTGATCGGCGCGATCCGCGCGACGGGCGGCGAAATCGTCTCGGTGATGAGCACGAATGCCGAGCGCGGCAGAGCCTATGCGGATGCGCAGGGCATTGCGAAATCGGTCACCACGCTCGCCGGCCTGGTGAATGATCCCGACATCGACGCCGTCTATATTTCGACGACCAACGAACTGCACCGCGACCAGGCGCTGGCGGCGGCCAAGACGGGAAAGCATATTCTCTGCGAAAAGCCGCTCGCGATGTCGCTTGAGGATGCCCACGGCATGGTCAAGGCCGCAAAGGACGCCGGCGTCGTCATGGCGACCAACCATCACCTGCGCAATGCGGCGACGCACGGTGCCATGCGCGCGGCGATCAAGGCCGGCCGCATCGGCCAGCCGCTGTCGGCCCGCGTCTTCCATGCCGTCTACCTGCCGCCGCACCTGCAGGGCTGGCGCCTCGACAAGCCGGAAGCCGGCGGCGGCGTGATCCTCGACATCACCGTGCACGACGCCGACACGCTGCGCTTCGTGCTGGACGCCAATCCGGTGGAAGCGATCGCTTTTTCGCAGGCCGGCGGCATGGGCAAGGCCGGGCTGGAAGATGCGGTGATGGGTGTGCTGCGCTTCGAGAACGGCGTGATTGCGCAGTTCCACGATGGTTTCACCACCAAATACGCCGAAACCGGCCTGGAAGTGCACGGCACGGACGGTTCGCTGATCGGCCGCAACGTCATGAGCCAGCGCGCCGCCGGCACCGTGACGCTGCGCGATGCGAATGGCGAGCAGGAGCTGCCGCTCGATCACCGCAACCTCTACGAAACGGCACTTGCCGCCTTTCATGCGGCCATTGCCGGCAAGGGACAACCCTCGGCCACAGGCGAGGACGGCGTCTGGTCGCTGGCCACCGGGCTGGCGGTCGTCGAGGCGGCCCGCACGGGCCGCACGGTCAGCATCGAACCTGGACTCTAAAAGATCATGAGCAAGCATATCACGCCACGCCAGGCCGCAGACCTGATCCCTGACGGCGCCGTCGTTTCGGTCTCCTCCTCCTCCGGCCTCGGCTGCCCGGACCTGACTTTGAAGGCGATCGGCGAGCGCTTCGACGAGACCGGCCATCCGCAGAACCTCACCACGCTGCATCCGATCGCGGCGGGCGATATGAGCGGCATCAAGGGCGTGGATTACATCGCGAAAAAGGGCTTGCTGAAGACGATCATCGGCGGCTCCTATCCCTCCGGCCCCTCCTCGTCCGAACCGCCGTTGATCTGGCAGATGATCGGCAGCGACGAGGTCGCCGCCTACAACGTCCCGTCCGGCATTCTCTTCGACATGCACCGCGAGGCCGCCGCCAAGCGCCCGGGCGTGATCACCAAGGTCGGCGTCGAAACCTTCGTCGATCCGAGCCGCGAAGGCTGCGCGATGAACGCTTCGGCGGCGAAGACCCCGGTCGTCGAAAAAATCACCTTCGCCGGTGAGGAGTGGCTGTATTTCAAGGCGATCGCGCCGCAGGTGGCGATCATTCGCGCCACGACGGCCGACGAGCGCGGCAACCTGACCTATGAACACGAAGGCGCCTATCTTGGTGGCCTCGACCAGGCGCTCGCCGCCCGCAACAATGGCGGCATCGTCATTGCGCAGGTCAAGCGCATCGTGAAGGAAGGCTCGCTGAAGCCGCACGACGTGCGCGTGCCCGGCATGCTGGTCGACTACGTCGTGGTCGATCCCGACCAGAAGCAGACGACGCAGACACTCTACGATCCGGCGATCTCCGGCGAAATCTTCCGGCCGCTCGACACATTCCGCGTGCCGGAATTCAATATCCAGAAGGTCATCGCCCGCCGCGTGGCGCAGGAACTGCAGGCCGGCAGCGCCGTCAATCTCGGCTTCGGCATTTCCGCCAACGTGCCGCGTATCCTCCTTGAAGAGGGCCTGCACGGCGCCGTCACCTGGGTGATCGAACAGGGTGCGGTCGGCGGCGTGCCGCTGCTCGATTTCGCCTTCGGCTGCGCGTCGAATGCCGATGCCTTCATGCCCTCGCCCTATCAGTTCACCTATTTCCAGGGCGCGGGCTTCGATGCCTCGCTGCTCTCCTTCCTGGAAATCGGCAAGGACGGCTCGGTCAACGTGTCAAAACTCTCCTTCCGCCCGCATGTGACGGCGGGTGCCGGCGGCTTCGTCGACATCACGGCACGGGCGAAGAAGATCGTCTTCTCCGGCATGTTCAATGCCGGCGCCAAACTCGCCGTCGAAGGCGGCAAACTGGTGATCGAGAAGGAAGGTAAGCTCAAGAAGCTGGTCAACGCCGTCGAGCACGTCACCTTCTCCGGCCCGCGCGGCGTGGCGCAGGGGCAGGACATCACCTATGTCACCGAGCGCTGCGTGCTGAAGCTGACGCCGGAGGGTATCGTGCTCACCGAGATCGCCCCGGGCGTCGATCTCCAGGCGCACATCCTCGACCAGTCGGAATTCGACCTCATCGTTTCGCCGGACCTGAAGGTCATGGATGCCGCGCTGTTCACGGATGCGCCGATCGGCCTGACGCTGCCGCAGAAGGCACCGCGCCAGCTGGCAGGAGCACACCATGGCTGAGCCGCGCATCCGCATCTCCATTGAAGGCGACGTCGCGACGATCACCGTCGCGCGGCCGGAAAAGGCGAACGCCTTCGACATTGACATGCTGAAGGAGCTTTCCATTGCCTGCGACGCGGTCGAGGCGAATGCTGCCGTGCGCGTCGCCATCCTGACCGGCGAGGGCAAGGCCTTTTCGGCGGGCGGCGATATCCGCGCCTGGGCCGGCATGGAAGCCAATGAATTCGGCCATGCCTGGGTGCGCTTCGGCCACCGCGTCTTCGAACGGCTGGCGACGTTGCGCATGCCGCTGATCGCCGCCGTCAACGGCCACGCGCTCGGTGGCGGGCTGGAACTGGCGGCTGCCGCCGATATTCGCATCGCCGAAACGCAGGTGAAGATCGGCCTGCCGGAAGCCGGCCTCGGCATGGTGCCGGGCTGGTCCGGTACCCAGCGGCTGGTGAAGCGTTTTGGCGCGCAGACCGTGCGGCGCATGCTGCTCGGCGGTGAGGTGCTGACCGCCGTGGAGGCGCAGGCGCTCGGCATCGTCGACCAGGTTGTGGAAACGGGTACGGCCGCCGAGGCTGCAAAGGCCTATGCCGCGCGCATTGCGGCCCGTGGGCCTGCGGCGACGGAAGTCTCGAAACTGATGATCGCCGTGGCGAACGGCGAAGACAATGGTGCGGCGGTGGAGGCCCTGGGCTCGATCCTCGTCGCCAAGACCGGGGACCTGAAGGAAGGCGTCGCCGCCTTCACGGGTAAGCGCCCCGCAGAGTTCAAGGGAGAATGGTAATGACCGCGCATGTGAAGCCGAAGGCGCTGGAAAACTTCAAGGCACGCGATTTCCGCATGCTGATCGACGGCGTCTGGACGGAAGGCGCAGGCCCCGTGCTCGAACGCGTGGCACCGGGCCACGGCATCGTGGTCAGCCGCTATCCGGCCGGCACCAAGGCCGATGCCGAACGCGCTATCGCAGCCGCCCGCAAGGCCTTCGACCACGGTCCATGGCCGACCATGACGGGCGCCGAGCGCTCCAACATCCTGCTGAAGGCCGCCGACCTCATCGCCGCCCGCGCCGATGAACTGGCCTTCCTCGACTGCATCGAGAGCGGCAAGCCGATCAGCCAGGCCAAGGGCGAACTCGGCGGTGCTGCCGATATCTGGCGTTATGCCGCGGCCCTTGCCCGTGACCTGCACGGCGAAAGCTACAACACGCTCGGCGAAGGCACGCTCGGCGTCGTGCTGCGCGAGGCGATCGGCGTCGTTTCGATCATCACGCCTTGGAACTTCCCCTTCCTGATCGTCAGCCAGAAGCTGCCCTTCGCGCTCGCCGCCGGCTGCACGACAGTGGTCAAGCCTTCGGAGCTCACCTCCGGCTCGACGCTGGTGCTTGGCGAAATCCTCATCGAAGCGGGCCTGCCCGCCGGTGTCGTCAACATCCTCACCGGCACCGGCCCCGAGGTCGGCGCGCCGATGACGACGCATCCCGACGTGGACATGATCTCGTTTACCGGATCCACCGGCGTCGGCCGCCTGACGATGGCCAATGCAGCACAGACGCTGAAGAAGGTCTCGCTGGAACTCGGCGGCAAGAACCCGCAGATCGTCTTCCCAGACGCGAACCTCGACGAATTCATCGACGCCGCCGTCTTCGGCGCCTATTTCAACGCCGGCGAATGCTGTAATGCCGGCTCGCGGCTGATCCTGCACACGTCGATTGCGGCGGACGTGACCGCCCGCATTGCCGAACTTGCGAGACAAGTGAAGGTCGGCGATCCGCTCGATCCGACGACCCAGGTCGGCGCGATCATCACGCCACAGCACCTCGAAAAGATCGGCTCCTATGTTGAGGGCGCCACCAGGGCCGGCGCTTCGGTCGCACTCGGCGGCGGCGCACTCGATCTCGGCCTCGGCCAGTTCATGGCGCCGACGATCCTCTCCGGCGTGTTGCCCGAGATGACGGTCGCCCGCGAGGAAGTCTTCGGCCCGGTGCTTTCGGTGCTGACCTTCGAGACGACGGAAGAGGCGATCCGCATTGCCAACGCCATCGACTACGGCCTGTCGGCCGGTGTGTGGAGCCGCGACTTCGACACCTGCCTGACGGTCGGCCGCAAGGTGCGCGCCGGCACAGTCTGGATGAACACCTTCATGGATGGCGCATCCGAACTGCCCTTCGGTGGCTACCGACAGTCCGGACTCGGCCGCGAACTCGGTCGCCATGCGGTGGAGGACTACACCGAGACCAAGACGCTCAACATGCATATGGGCGCGCGCACCGGCTGGTGGATGCCGCGATGACAAAACCCTTCCCGGCAATCATGGATGGGATCGGCTTTGCCGCCCGCTCAGGGCGTCGGGAAGCCGAATTGCGGGCTTTGCAGGATCGTGAGGTCCTCGACGGGCTCGCCGGCGATGCGCTGCAAGAGCAGCTGCCCCATGGCCTCGCCGGCCGCCTTGAGGTCCTCGTAGATCGTCTCGACCTTGGGCTGGATCTGGCTGAGCAGCAGCGAGGTCTGCTTGGCGACGATGTCGTATTCCGTGCCGAGGGTAAAACCCTGGTCGCTCATGCCGGTGATGGTGGCGAGTGCCGAGACTTCGCCGGGACAGGCGAAACCGTCCGGTGGATCGGGCTCACCGCTGCGGCGGCGCACGTAGTCGCGGATCATGTCGGCGGGACTGTCGAGATCGAGCGTGTCGGGAATTTCGTAGGCGATACCGGCCTCGCGCACCGCCGTCATGAAGCCGTGCAGCATGTGCTGGTGAAAGGTCAGGCGCTTCGGCGGCAGGATGATCGTGACCTTGCGCCGGCCCTTGACGATCAGGCGCCTGGTGGCCTCGTAGGCGAAGGCGTAATTGTCGTAGTCGACGAAGGCGTGCGGAGTGGAAAATTCCGTGCGGCCATGCGTGACGAAGGGGAAGCCGTTTTCGAGCAGCAGCCGCACGCGCGGATCGAAGGGCTCGGTGCGCGAAAAGATCAGGCCGTCGGCCATGCCGTTGCGGATGATGTAGTTGACGGCATCGACATTGCTGCCGTCGAGAAAATTCGGCGTGACGATGAGATGGTAGGGCGTCGTCTGGAGCGCGCGCGCCAGGCCATGCATGATGGACGTGCCGAAGCCCAGAATTTCCTCGTGCGGATCGAGCAGCACGGAAATGACATTGGTGCGGCCGGTCTTGAGGCGTTGCGCGGCGCGGTCGGGCAGGTACCCGATCTCGGCAGCGACCTCGTGCACGCGCCGGCGGGTGTTTTCGGAAATCTGCGGCGCATTGCCGAGCGCGCGGGAGACCGTGGTAATCGCCAGGCCCGTCATTTCGGCAATCGTCTTCAGCGTCGGCTTGCCGGCTCGGGACGGGCTGCGGGCGGGTTCACTGTCGGCGGGCTTTTCGATGCGGGACACGGGTGCGTTTCTTTGGATGGCGGGCGTCGATCGGCGGCACCATACCGACGCGCTACGCCTCTAGCAATCTTGCACCGCACAGAATTTAAAACGTTTTCCGTGCAGCGCAGCAAGCGCTCGAATTTGCGCCAATCGCCTGAACTGCCCGAATTTACCGCATTTGCGAAAGCAGTCGCGGCCGACGCCTCGGGTGGCTTGACTCCGCAAATTTACAACGTTTTAAATTGGCGCGGCACTTTGAGCCGCAAACGAAATTCCGACGCCTTCAAGGGCCTCGGGGAAATCGGCGGGAGGAGGCTCTCGCCCTCGAACTTGCAAACGGGAGGAATACGATGCGCAAGTTTCTAACAACCACCGCAATCGCCGCGGTGATGATGACGATGGGCGGCATGTCCGCCAAGGCAGCAGAAGGCGTTGAGGTTCTGCACTGGTGGACCTCGGGTGGCGAAGCCGCCGCTCTCGACGTTCTGAAGAAGGATCTGGAAGCCAAGGGCATCTCCTGGACCGACATGCCGGTTGCCGGCGGCGGCGGCACGGAAGCCATGACGGTGCTGCGCGCCCGCGTCACGGCCGGCAATGCGCCGACCGCGGTGCAGATGCTCGGCTTCGACATTCTCGACTGGGCCAAGGAAGGCGCACTCGGCAATCTCGATGACATCGCCGCCAAGGAAGGCTGGGACAAGGTCATCCCGACCGCGCTCCAGCAGTTCTCGAAGTATGACGGCCACTGGATCGCAGCCCCGGTCAACGTGCACTCCACGAACTGGGTCTGGGTCAACAAGGCAGCCCTCGACAAGGCGGGCGGCAAGGAGCCGGCGAACTGGGACGAACTCGTTGCTCTCCTCGACAAGTTCAAGGAACAGGGCATCACGCCGGTCGCCCATGGTGGCCAGCCGTGGCAGGACGCGACGATCTTCGACGCGGTCGTTCTGTCCTTCGGCAACGACTTCTACAAGAAGGCGTTCATCGATCTCGATCCGGACACGCTGGGCGGCGCCCAGATGAAGGAAGCCTTCGACCGCATGACGAAGCTGCGCTCCTACGTGGACGACAACTTCTCGGGCCGTGACTGGAACCTCGCGTCCGCCATGGTCATCGAAGGCAAGGCCGGCGTGCAGTTCATGGGCGACTGGGCGAAGGGCGAATTCATCAAGGCCGGCAAGAAGCCGGGCACGGACTTCGTCTGCATGCGCTTTCCGGGCACGCAGGGTTCGGTCACCTTCAACTCCGACCAGTTCGCGATGTTCAAGGTTGCCGACGCCAAGATCCCGTCGCAGCTCGAAATGGCGACCGCCATCGAAAGCCCGGCCTTCCAGTCGGCCTTCAACGTGGTCAAGGGCTCTGCCCCTGCCCGCACCGACGTCTCGGACGAAGCCTTCGACGATTGCGGCAAGAAGGCCATCAAGGACCTCGCAGAAGCCAACACCAACGGCTCGCTGTTCGGCTCCATGGCGCATGGCCACGCCAATCCGGCCTCGGTCAAGAACGCGATCTATGACGTCGTGACCCGCCAGTTCAACGGCGAGCTTTCCTCCGAGGAAGCCGTGACGGAACTCAAGGCCGCCGTCGAGGCCGCGAAGTAAGGGGCTAGCCCCCTCACCCTACCCTCTCCCCGCTGGGGAGAGGGAACTTGAACGTCGCGGCAAAGCCCTTCTCCCCGACGGGGAGAAGGTGGCGGCAGCCGGATGAGGGGGCCACGAGCCGCCCTGTAACCCGATTTCAACGGTGGTACCGACCATGGATAGCCGAAGCCGGCTGCAGGAGCTTCTGCCGAAGCTCGTGCTGGCACCCAGTTTCCTCATCGTGCTCGTCTTCGTCTACGGCTTCATCGCCTATACGGGCTTCCTGTCGCTGACGGACAGCAAGATGCTGCCCTCCTACAATTTCGTGGGCCTCAGCAACTATTCCAAGCTCTGGGCGCTGCCGCACTGGTGGCGGGCGATCTCGAATCTCGCGATCTTCGCCTCGCTCTACATCGTCATCTGCTCGGTGCTGGGGCTCGGGCTCGCCATCCTGCTCGACCAGAAGATCCGCGCCGAAGGCATTCTCCGGCCGATCTACCTCTACCCGATGGCGCTCTCCTTCATCGTGACGGGCACCGCCTGGAAGTGGTTCCTTGACCCCGGCATCGGGCTTGAAAACACCATGCACCTGTGGGGTTGGGAGAGCTTCTCCTTCAACTGGATCAAGGACCGAAACTACGCGATCTACTGCGTGGTGATCGCCGCCGTCTGGCAATCCTCCGGCTTCGTCATGGCGATGTTCCTCGCGGGGCTCCGCGGCGTCGACAACGAGATCATCAAGGCGGCCCAGATCGACGGCGCCTCGACCTCGACGATCTACCGCCGCATCATCATTCCGCTGATGCGCCCGGTCTTCCTGTCCGCCTTCGTCGTCCTCGCCCACCTCGCCATCAAGGCCTACGACCTTGTCGTGGCGCTCACGGGTGGCGGCCCCGGCCAGGCGACCGAACTGCCGGCGACCTTCATGTATTCCTACACGTTTACCCGCAACCAGATGGGCATCGGCGCCTCGTCGGCCATCATAATGCTGGTCATGATCTTCTCGATCATCATCCCCTACCTCTATTCCGAAATCCGCGGAGGTAAAGGCCGATGAGCGCTCAAAACCCCGACAACGTCATCTCGCACAACAAGCTGACGCGTGCGCTGATCTACACCGCCCTCATCCTGTTTGCGGTCTACTATCTGCTGCCGCTCTACGTGATGCTGGTGAATTCGCTGAAGCCGCTGGAGGAAATCCGCCAGGGCGGCATGCTGAACCTGCCGAAGGTCTGGACGATCGAGCCCTGGCTGCAAGCCTGGTCGACGGCGCAGATCGGCGTGCAGCCGACCGGCCTTCGCCCCTTCTTCATCAATTCGATCCTGATGGTCGTGCCGGCCGTGGCGATCTCCACCATCATCGGCGCGCTGAACGGCTACGTGCTGACCAAGTGGCAGTTCAGGGGCTCGAACGTCTTCTTCGGCCTGCTGCTACTCTCCTGCTTCATCCCGTTCCAGATCGTGCTGATCCCGATGGCGCGCATCCTCGGCATGCTGGGCCTTGCCGGTTCGCTCTGGGGCCTGATCCTGGTGCACATCGTCTACGGCCTCGGCTTCACGACGCTCTATTTCCGCAACTATTACGAAAACTTCCCGACCGAACTGGTGCGTGCCGCTCAGATCGACGGCGCGAGCTTCTTCCAGATCTTCTACCGCATCCTGCTGCCGTCCTCTGGACCGATCATCGTCGTCTCCGTCATCTGGCAGTTCACCAACATCTGGAACGACTTCCTGTTCGGCGCCTCCTTCTCCGGCGCGGGTACGACGCCGATGACGGTGGCGCTCAACAACCTCGTCCAGTCCTCGACGGGCGTGAAGGAATACAACGTGCATTTCGCGGGCGCGATCCTCGCCGCACTCCCCACCCTCATCGTCTACATCGTCTCCGGACGGTATTTCGTGCGCGGCCTGATGTCCGGCGCCGTGAAAGGATAATGTCCATGTCTTTCCTGAAGATCAGCAACCTGCGCAAATCCTACGGATCGCTCGAAATCCTGAAGGACATCAATCTCGAGATCGAACAGGGCGGCTTCCTCGTGCTCGTCGGCCCCTCCGGCTGCGGCAAGTCCACGCTGCTCAACACGATCGCCGGCCTGGAGCCGATCACCTCGGGCGACATCGCCATCGACGGCCGCTCCGTCGCGGGCCTGCACCCCTCCAAGCGCGATATCGCCATGGTGTTCCAGTCCTACGCGCTCTACCCGAACATGACGGTCGGCGGAAACATCGCTTTCGGCATGGAAATCCGCGGCGTGCCGAAGGACGAGCGTGAGAAGGCGATCAAGCAGGTCGCCGACATGCTGCAGATCGGCCATCTGCTCGATCGCAAGCCAGGCCAGCTCTCCGGCGGCCAGCGCCAGCGCGTCGCCATGGGCCGGGCGCTGGTGCGCGACCCGAAACTCTTCCTGTTCGACGAACCGCTGTCGAACCTCGACGCCAAGTTGCGCGTCGACATGCGCACCGAAATCAAGCGCCTGCACCAGCGCATGAAGACCACCATCGTCTACGTCACGCACGACCAGATCGAGGCGATGACGCTCGCCACCAAGATCGCCGTTTTGAAGGACGGCGTGCTGCAGCAGTTCGGCTCGCCGGCGGAAATCTACAACAACCCCGCCAACATCTTCGTCGCCGACTTCATGGGCTCGCCGGCCATGAACCTGCTTTCGGCAAAGATCGAGCAGAACGGCGCCGGCATGGCCGTCTCATTGGCCCGCCACCAGGCCGAGCCGCTGGTGCTGTCGGTACCGAACGCGCCCGGCGGACTTGCCGCCTATAAGGGCAAGGACGTGATATTCGGCATCCGCCCGGAGGCGCTGACGGACCCTGATGGCGCGGACCGCAATGCCCGCACGATCGGCGAGGGCGACTGCCTGATCGAAGTGGTGGAGCCCGCCGGCGCCGACACCTTCGCCGTCACCCATCTCGGCGGCAAGGAGGTCGTCGCCCGCCTGCGGGCCGACGTGCGCATCGCCCCCGGCCAGACGGCGCGCCTTGCCTTCAACCTCGACAAGGCAGTGTTCTTCGACCCCGCAAACCAGCTTCGCATCGCCTGAGTAGATCATGACCACGCAGCCGGACATCGTCATCATCGGATCGGGCATCGGCGGCTCCACCATGGCCGCCGCTCTCGCCCCGACGGGCGCAAGGATCGTCATCCTGGAAGCGGGCGACCACCTGCCCGACCGCCCGGAAAACCGCGACCAGCGCGCGATCTTCCAGCGTGGCCATTTCCGCCCGAAGGAGATGTGGTACGAGGCCGACGGCACGGCCTTCAACCCTGGCAACTACTACAATGTCGGCGGCAATTCGAAGTTCTACGGTGCGGTGCTGGTGCGCTACCGGAAAGAGGACTTCGAGGAGATGAAGCATCGCGAAGGCGTCTCCCCCGCCTGGCCCTTCCCCTATGAAGAGCTGGAGCCTTGGTACTCCGCCGCCGAAAAACTCTTCAATGTGCGCGGCACGCTCGGCGAAGACCCGACCGAGCCGCGCCATTCCGCGCCCTACCCTTTCCCGCCCGTGCCGGACGAACAGGCCATCGCGAAGGTCCGCGCCAGGATGAAGGCGAACGGCCTGCATCCCTATTCGCTGCCGCTCGGCATCGACATCGACCGCTGGCTCGTAAAGGCGAAGACGCCATGGGATGCCCATCCGAACAGCAATGACGGCAAGATGGATGCAGAAAGCGTGGGCCTCGCCGAGGCCCTCAAGCATCCGAATGTCGAACTACGCACCCATTGCCGGGTGACGCGGCTTGCCACCACGCCGCACGGCCGCAGCATTTCGACCGTGCATTACATGCAGGGCGATGAAGCCCGGAGCATCTCGCCGAAGCTGGTGATCCTTTCGGCCGGCGCCGTGCAATCGGCCGTGCTCCTGCTCCGCTCGGCCTCGGAGGCTTTCCCGAACGGGCTCGCCAACAGCTCCGACCAGGTCGGCCGCAACTTCATGAACCACAATTCGAGCGCCGTGATCGGCGTCTCGCCCTTCTACAAGAACACCTCCGTCTACCAGAAGAGCTTTGGCTTCAACGACTACTACCTCTCGGATGGAAACGGCGGTGCGCCGCTTGGCAACGTCCAGCTGCTCGGCCGCGTCTCCGGCAAAATCCTGAAGGCCAACATGCCCTCCGTGCCGGAATGGCTGCTCGAACAGGTTGCCGCCCATACCATCGATTTCTACGCGATGAGCGAGGACCTGCCGCATCCCGAGAGCCGAATCACGGTCGACCGCGACCGGATCGTCATGAAGTGGACGCGCACCAACTGGCAGGCCCATCTCGACCTCGTCACCAAGCTGAAGGGCGCCCTGAAGAAGGCCGGCTTCCCGATCGTGCTCGCCCGCGCCTTCGACAAGCGCACGCCGTCGCACCAGTGCGGCACGGTGCGCATCGGTAACGATCCGACGACGGCACCGCTCGACATCTGGTGCCGGGCCTACGACCATCCGAACCTCTTCGTGGTCGACGCCTCCTATCTGCCGACCTCGGCAGCGGTGAACCCGGCGCTCAGTGTTGCCGCCCAGGCCCTGCGCGTCGCGACCCACATTAAATCGAGGGATCTTGCCGCATGACGACAACAGCACGCCCCGTCGCCATCGTCACCGGCGGTCGCCGCGGCATCGGCCTCGGCATTGCCAAGGCGCTTGCGACAGACGGTTTCGACATCGCCATCACCGGCATCGGCGACAGCGATGCGGCAACCGACACCATGCTCGCAGAATTCGCGACCGCAGGCAGCCGCGCGATCTACCTGAAGGCCGACCTTGCCGATCTTTCCGGCCACGCGGCGACCGTCGCGGCCATCGAAGACAAGCTCGGCGCCATCGGCTGCCTCGTCAACAATGCCGGCATCGCCTCCGTCATCCGCGGCGATTTCCTCGATCTGGCGCCGGAGAATTTCGACACGATCGTCGCCACCAACCTGCGCGGCACGGTATTCTTCACCCAGGCCGTCCTGAAGGCGATGCTGCATTCGAAACAGGCGGCCGGTCCACGCACGATCATCAACATCACCTCCGTCTCGGCCGGCCTCACCTCGCCGGAACGGCTCGACTATTGCATGACCAAGGCCGGGCTCGCCGCCTTCAGCCAGGGCCTGGCGCTGCGCCTGGCAGACACCGGCATCGCCGTCTTCGAGATCCGCCCCGGCATCATCCGCTCGGACATGACATCAGGCGTTTCGGCGAAATACGACGCGCTGATCGCGGGCGGCCTCGTGCCGATGAAGCGCTGGGGCGAACCGGACGACATCGGTGCTGCGGCCGCAGCGCTTGCCACCGGCAAGTTCGGCTTCGCCACCGGCTCGGTGATCAATCTCGACGGCGGGCTATCGATCGGCCGGCTTTGACACGGGTTGGCCCCTCACCCCGCCCTCTCCCCGCAAGCGGGGCGAGGGAGACGAGAGGGCACGGCAAATCCCCTTCGCCCCGCTTGCGGGGAGAAGGTGCCGGCAGGCGGATGAGGGGCAAGCCCTCCAACAACGGCACCGGAAAATTCTGAGGACCAGGGCATGACCTACGACTACATCATCACCGGCGCAGGGCCGGCTGGCTGCGTTTTGGCGAGCCGCCTCTCGGAAGACCCCACCGTGCGCGTGCTGCTGCTGGAAGCCGGCGGCGGGGACTGGAACCCGCTGTTCCACATGCCGGCGGGTTTCGCCAAGATGACCAAGGGCGTGGCGAGCTGGGGCTGGGAGACCGTACCGCAGAAGCACATGAAGGGCCGCGTGCTGCGCTACACACAGGCCAAGGTGATCGGCGGCGGCTCCTCAATCAACGCCCAGCTCTACGCCCGTGGCAACGCGGCAGATTACGACCTCTGGGCCAGCGAAGACGGTTGCGAAGGGTGGAGCTACCGGGAAATCCTGCCCTACTTCAAGCGCGCCGAGGACAACCAGCGTTTTGCCGACGACTACCACGCCTATGGCGGGCCACTCGGCGTTTCCATGCCGGTTTCGGCGCTGCCGATCTGCGACGCCTATATCCGCGCCGGTCAGGAACTGGGCATTCCCTACAACCACGATTTCAACGGCCGCCAGCAGGCCGGCGTCGGCTTCTACCAGCTGACCCAGCGCAACCGCCGCCGCTCCTCCGCCTCGCTCGCCTATCTCTCACCGATCAAGGACCGTAAGAACCTGACGATCCGCACCGGCGCCCGAGTCGCCCGCATCGTGCTCGAAGGTTCTCGCGCGGTCGGCGTCGAGGTGGTGACGGGCAAGGGCGTCGAGACCATTCGGGCGGAGCGCGAGGTGCTGGTCTCGTCCGGCGCCATCGGCTCACCAAAACTGCTCCAGCAATCTGGCATCGGCCCGGCCGACCACCTGAAGTCCGTCGGTGTTCAGGTCAAACACGACCTGCCCGGCGTCGGCTCCAACCTGCAGGACCATCTCGACCTGTTCGTGATTTCCGAATGCACCGGCGACCACACCTATGACGGCGTCGCCAAACTCCACCGTACGCTCTGGGCCGGCCTGCAATATGTGCTGTTCCGTTCCGGCCCCGTCGCCTCCTCGCTCTTCGAGACCGGCGGCTTCTGGTATGCCGATCCCGATGCCCGCTCGCCGGACATCCAGTTCCATCTCGGTCTCGGTTCCGGCATCGAGGCGGGCGTGGAGAAGCTGAAGAATGCCGGCGTGACGCTGAATTCCGCCTACCTGCACCCGCGCTCGAAGGGCACGGTGCGGCTTTCCTCCGCCGATCCCTCCGCCGCACCGCTGATCGACCCGAACTATTGGGAAGACCCGCACGATCGCAAAATGTCGATCGAGGGCCTGAAGATTGCCCGCGAAATCCTGCAGCAGGCAGCGCTGAAACCCTTCGTCCTGGCCGAGCGCCTGCCGGGACCGAAGGCGATGACCGACGAGGAGCTGTTCGACTATGGTTGCGCCAATGCCAAGACGGACCACCATCCCGTCGGCACCTGCAAGATGGGTACGGGCGCGGATGCGGTCGTCGGGCTCGATTTGAAGGTGCATGGGCTTGAAGGTCTGCGTGTCTGCGACAGTTCCGTCATGCCGCGCGTTCCTTCCGCCAACACCAATGCGCCGACCATCATGGTGGGCGAGAAGGGCGCCGACATCATTCGCGGCCTGCCGGCACTGCCGGCCCAGGTCTTCCAACATGAACGCAACGACGCGCGCCCGCGCGCCCGCGCCAACATCCGATAGGGGCAACCATGATCCGCCATTGCGTCTTCATCCACTTTAAGCCGACCATTTCCGCCCACTACAAGGCCGAACTGTTCAACGAGATCGACGCGCTGAAGAGCCGTCTCCCGGGCATGCTCGCCGTACATATCGGCACCAATGTCAGCCCGGAAGAGGGCATGGACAAGGGTTTTGGCGACGGCTTCATCGTTGATTTCGCGGATAGTTTTGCCCGCGACGCCTATCTGGAAGATCCCGAGCACAAGCAGACCGGCGGCCGTCTGGTCGCCGCCGCAGAAGGCGGCATCGCGGGCATTCTCGTCTACGACCTCGAAACCGACGACTGAGCCTCATGATCGAAGACGCCCGCGCCTTCCTCGCCTCGCTCTTCAACGCTGCCGTCGAGGCTGCCGATCCTGTTGCCGCGATCCGCGCGCACCTGCCGGAAAGGCCGAAGGGGCGCACCGTGGTCATCGGCGCCGGCAAGGCGGCAAGCCAGATGGCGGCCGCGCTGGAAAGCCTGTGGGACGGCCCGCTGGAAGGCACCGTCGTCGCGCAGCACGGCCCGGTGGCGATGTGCCGGCAGATCGAAGTCCTGCAGGCCGCCCACCCCGTTCCCGACGACGCCGGCATCGCCGCCTCGGCCCGGCTGTTTGCCCTCCTGCGCGATCTGACGGAAGACGACCTTGTCATCGCGCTTGTCTCCGGCGGCGGCTCGGCGCTGCTGCCGGCCCCGGCGGGCATGCTGACGCTGGCCGACGAGATCGCCGTCAACAGGGCGCTGCTCGCTTCCGGCGCGCCAATCTCGGCCATGAACGTCGTGCGCAAGCACGTCTCGCGCATCAAGGGCGGGCGGTTGGCGCATGCGGCCCATCCAGCCCGGGTGGTGAGCCTCATCATTTCGGACATTCCCGGCGACAACCCCGCCCATGTCGCGTCCGGCCCGACGATCCCCGACACCTCGACGCCGCAGGACGCGCTGGCGATCGTCCAGCAGTACCGCATGACGCTGCCCGCGGCGGTGATGGAGCATCTCGCATCGCCCGAGGCCGCTGCGGCAGGGCCGGACGACCCCATCTTCGCCCGGCACGAGCACCATGTCATCGCCTCCGCGCGTGTCTCGCTGGAGGCCGCGGCAGCGACGGCGAAAGCAGCGAGCATCACGCCGGTCATCCTGTCGGATTCGATCGAAGGCGAAGCGCGGGATATCGGGCTGATGCATGCCGCCCTCGCCCGCGAGGTGCGCCATCACGGAAGGCCCTTCGCCACCCCCGTCGTCATCCTCTCCGGTGGCGAGACGACGGTGACGATCCGCGACGAAGGGTATGGCAAGGGCGGGCGCAACACGGAGTTCCTGCTCTCCTTCGCCCATGCCATCGACGGTCTATCGAACGTGCAGGCGCTCGCCGCCGACACGGACGGTCGCGACGGCTCGGAGCACAATGCCGGGGCCTTTGCCGATGGTGAAAGTATCCTGCGCATGCGCGCCGCCGGCATCGAGCCCAGAACGCACCTCATGGGCCACGACGCTTTCAGCGCCTTCGATTCTATAGGTGATATCTTCGATACCGGCCCGACCGGAACCAACGTCAACGACTTCCGGGCGATCCTGATCCGCTAGAACAATTCCAGCAAAAGTGCGCAGCCGTTTTGATTGCCGAGAATTGCACGAGAACAAAAAGTCGGAGCGTTTTCGCGATTCGAAGAAAAGCGGAAATGCTCTAGACCCGGCCGGCGCGGCGCGCCAATACGCGTTCGACGGCAGAAAAAGCATCGTAGATCAGCACCGCCAGCACCGCGACGACCAGGCCGCCTTGCAGCACGAAAGCGAGATTGTTGGATTGCAGGCCGGCGATGATGACCTCGCCGAGTGTCTTCGCCGCAACCGTCGATCCGATCGTTGCCGTGGCGAGGCTGATGGTCACCGACAGGCGGATACCGGCAAGAATGACCGGCAGCGCCAGCGGCACTTCCACCTTTGTGAGCCGCTGCCAGGCCGTCATGCCCGTGCCGCGCGCCGCCTCGACGATGGCCGGAGGCAGGGTGGAAAGGCCCGTCATGGCATTCTCGAAGATCGGCAGCAGGCCGTAGAGAAAGAGTGCGATCAGCGTCGGCTTTTCACCGAAACCGACGGCAGGCACCGCAAGCGCCAGCACAGCGACCGGCGGAAAGGTCTGGCCGATATTCACCAGACTGCGCGACAGCGGCAGGAACTCAGCGCCGATCG
Source organism: Shinella sp. GW821-FHT11G07 (assembly GCF_058808115.1). Lineage (NCBI taxonomy): Bacteria > Pseudomonadati > Pseudomonadota > Alphaproteobacteria > Hyphomicrobiales > Rhizobiaceae > Shinella > Shinella sp. GW821-FHT11G07. The sequence continues at coordinate 154,459 of NZ_JBXARJ010000004.1, read as the reverse complement.
GCCGTGTGACGAGGATGGCGAGGCCGACGGCGACGATGGTCGCGGCGAGCGTCGCGGTGAAGACCGTGGCGAGATGGGAAAGCGTCAGCGACAGCAGGCTACCCTGGTTGTAGATAGCCGGCGCATTGGCCTGCACGAGCGGCTTCAGCAGCGGTTCGAACAGCATGGGCTGGACGAGGAAGGCGATGAGGATGATCAGCGCCGCCAGTCTCAGCAGGTTTGGCAGGAGCCGCTTCATTGCGGCCTCGCGGCGCGACGGGCAAGGCCGGCGAGCGTGACGCGGCCAAGGGGTGCGCCATCCGCGCCGACGACCGGCAGGGCGTCGCGGCCGGCCCAGAGCAGCGCGGACAGGGCGTCGCGCTGGCTCGTGGCGGCGGCGATGGCTTCACCTTCCGCCTCCCCGGCCTCGGTGGCGTCTCCAACGGAACCGATCGAGAGCAGCCGGAACGGCCGCTCGCCGGCACCGATCAGCGTTTCGACAAAGTCGGTGGCCGGGTTTAGCAGCATCTCTTCCGGCGCGGCGTATTGCACGATCTTGCCCTTGTCCATCACCGCGATCTTGTCGGCGAGGTGGAAGGCCTCTTCCATGTCGTGGGTGACGAGCACGATGGTCGTGCCGAAATGTTTCTGGATCGCCAGAAGATCCTCCTGCGCCTTGGCGCGGATGACCGGGTCGAGCGCGCCGAAGGGTTCGTCCATCAGCAGAATATTCGGCTCGGCGGCAAGCGCCCGGGCAACCCCGACACGCTGCTGCTGGCCACCGGAAAGCTCGTGCGGATAACGCGGGCCGAAGGCGGCCGGATCAAGCTGGAAGAGGGTCAGCAGTTCCTTGACCTTGGCGTCGATGCGGCTCTTTTCCCAGCCGAGCAGCGTCGGCACGGTGGCGATATTTTCGCCGACCGTGCGATGCGGGAAGAGGCCATGGCCCTGGATGGCGTAGCCGATGCGGCGGCGCAGCTCGTAGCCGGGGATCGCGCTGTTCGGCTCGCCGTCGATCAGGATCTTTCCCGACGTCGGCTCGACGAGGCGGTTGATCATGCGCATCAGCGTCGTCTTGCCGGAGCCGGACGTGCCGACGATGACGGTGATCGTGCGCGGCGCGATGGTCATCGAGACATTGTCGACGACGGTCGTATCGCCGTAGCGCTTGGTGATGCTGTCGATCTCGATCATGCGGCCCTGCCGGGTTTGTTGCTGGAAAGTTCGGTCGCGGCATCGAGCACGATGGCGGCGGCGAAGGCGAGTGCGACGGTCGGCACCGCGCCGAGCAGCACGAGGTCCATGGCCGTCTGGCCGATGCCCTGGAAGACGAAGACGCCGAACCCGCCGCCGCCGATCAGCGCCGCGATCGTCGCAAGGCCGATATTCTGCACGAGCACGATGCGGATGCCGGTGAGAATGACCGGGAAGGCGAGCGGCAGCTCGACGCCGAACAGCCGCTGGCGATCCGTCATGCCGATGCCGCGCGCCGCGTCGTTGGCGTCGCGCGGCACGCCGGCGAGGCCGACGACCGTATTGGCGACGACGGGCAGCAGCGAATAGAGGAAGAGCGCCACGAAGGCGGGTGCGGCACCAATGCCACGAATGCCGATCGCCGCAGCGCCCGGCACATGGAGCGCGACCCAGCCGAGCGGCGCGATCAGCAGGCCGAAGAGTGCAATCGACGGGATCGTCTGGATGATGTTCAGCACATTGAGCACGCCGGCGCGGAGCGCCTCGACGCGATGGCAGAGGATGCCGAGCGGCAGGCCGACGAGGGTCGCTGCGGCAAGCGAGCCGAGCGCCAGCATGACGTGGCGGCTCGCCTCCAGCCAGAAGGTTTCGGCGCGGCTGCCATATTCCTTGAGGATCGAGAGACCGTCCCAGGCGCCGGACATCAGCAGCGCCGCGACGGCAGCGGCCACAGCCGCGAGCAGCGCGACACGGGCGAGCGGCGAGAGCTTCAGCCGCGCCAACGCATCCGCCGTCACCAGCGCGAAGGCGAAGCTGAGCAGCCAGAAGCCGGAGGCTGGCGACACGCGGGCATAGGTGTTTTCCGGCGGCGTCAGGTGGCCGGCGGAAAGGCCGATGAGGACCGCCAGCACGAGAAGCGCCACCAGCCCCAGCACCAGCCGGAAGACCGTCGGCGTCTTCAGCACGATAAGGGTGAGGGAAAGGACGATGAAGGCGAGAAGCGCTGCGCCAAGCCCGGAAGGAAGAGCCTCAAGGATAGACCGCGCCTCACCCGGCACGATGCGGTTTGCCCTGAACTGCGCAAACGGCGCCAGAAAGGCGCCATAAGCCAGCAATGCGGCGATCACCACGCCGAGCTTGTCGATTCTGAACCGCATGAACGCTTTCTGGAAGAGAGGTCCTCCGCCCGAATGGACGGAGGACGGACGAGCTTACTTGAGGAAGCCGTTCTTCTTGAGGAAGTCTTCAGCGACCGCCTTGGCCGGCTCGCCGCCGACCTGGACGCGGCCGTTGAGATCCTGCAGCGTCACGAGGTCGAGCTTCTCGAAGACGGGCTTGAGAATTTCCTCGATCTGCGGATTGGCCTTCAGCACCTCTTCACGAATGATCGGCGACGGCTGGTAGACCGGCTGCACGCCCTTGTCGTCCTGCAAAACGACGAGGCCCGACGGCGCGATGCCGCCATCCGTGCCGTAGACCATGGCGGCGTTCGCGCCGTTCGTCTGGTTGGCGGCGGCGGCTATCGTTGCGGCCGTGTCACCACCCGACAGCGTGATCAGTTGTTCCGGCTTCAGCGTGAAGGCATAGGTCGTCTGGAAGGCGGGAAGAGCTGCGGCCGAATTCACGAATTCGGAGGAAGCGGCCAGCACCACCTGGCCACCACCGGCAACATATTTGCCGAAGTCGGTCAACGTTACCAGCTTGTTCGGCTCGGCGACGTCCTTGCGCAGCGCGATCGCCCAGGTGTTGTTGGCCGGCGACGGCGTCAGCCAGACAATCTTGTTGGCATCGAAATCGAGCGTCTTGGCGAGCTCATAAGCCTTGGTGGCATCCTTCCAAGCCGGATCATCGGCCTTTTCGAAGAAGAACGCGGCATTGCCGGTATATTCCGGATAGATGTCGATCTCGCCCGCGATGATCGCCTGGCGCACGACCGGCGTTGCACCAAGCTGCACGCGATCTGTCGTCTGGATGCCGTTGGCGTTCAGAACCGACAGGATGATATTGCCGAGCACGCCGCCTTCGGTGTCGATCTTCGACGAGACGACGACCTGGGCCTGGGCGGCACCGGCTGCAAGGCCGAGCGCCAGAGCTGCTCCTAGGAATTTGACGGTTGGGCGCATGTGAAAAACCTCTCGTTCTGTGCGGGAACCCATGGCGGCATTCAGACCACGTTTCGAAAAGCCCGTCCGGGCAAAGCATTCCATATATGGCGATGAATCGCAAAAAACAGACCGCGCCAGCGGTGCAATGCACGTCGTTTGTTGCCGCCTTCAAAGCGCTTGCAGGATTGTACGAAGAGACGGCCTTTGGCAACAGAAACGCATTGCAATTCATAGTCGCATCCGACACTCTCGGGGCGGCCCATTCCAGTTTTCCGATACCGCATTTCATCACCTGCCGGGACACCATCCCGGGCCGATGTCCGGCGTAGATTTTCGTTGGGGGACGCATGAGCATTTACATTCTCGCATTGTTGATCGGTGTCGTGGCAGGGCTTCGGGCGATGACGGCACCGGCTGCCGTCAGCATCGGCGCAGCACTCGGCTGGCTGCCGGTCTCCGGCACCTGGGCCGCCTTCCTGGCCTATCGTTTCACGCCCTATATTTTCGGTGTCCTGGCGCTCATCGAATTCGTCACCGACCAGCTACCGAGCACGCCGAGCCGCAAGGTGCCGCAGCAGTTCGGCGCCCGCATCGTCAGCGGGGCGTTTTGCGGGGCGGTCATCGGCACCACGGGCGGCTCGCTGGTCGGCGGCCTCGTGGCCGGTGTCGTCGGTGCAGTCATCGGCACGCTCGGTGGGGCAGAAGCCCGCCAGCGCCTTGTCGCGGCCACCGGCGGCAGGGACTTGCCCATTGCATTGCTCGAAGATGTGGTCGCCGTTCTGCTCGGCCTCTTCGTCGTCTCGTCGGTGACCTGATGCAGACCTTCGATGCCATTATTATCGGCGCGGGCCAGGCCGGCCCGTCACTTGCCGGCCGGCTGACGGCCGCGGGGAAAAAGGTCGCCCTCGTCGAACGAAAACTCGTCGGCGGCACCTGCGTCAACACCGGCTGCATGCCGACCAAGGCCATGGTCGCCAGCGCCTATGCCGCCCACCTCGCCCGCCGCGGCGCAGAATACGGCGTGGTGACGGGCGATGTTTCCATCGACTTCGCCAAGGTCATGGCGCGCAAGGACAAGGTGCGTTTCGATGCCCGCAAGGGTAACGAGGACTGGCTGGAAGGCATGCAGGGCCTTACCTTCATTCGCGGCCATGCGCGCTTCGAAAGCCCGACGCAGATCCGCGTCGGCGACGACCTGCTGTCGGCAAAACAGGTCTTCCTCAATGTCGGCGGCCGCGCGGTCGTGCCGGATTTTCCGGGTGTCGGCGACGTGCCCCATCTCGACAACGTGTCGATGATGGACCTGACCGAAGTGCCGAAACACCTGGTCGTCATCGGCGGCAGTTATATCGGGCTGGAATTCGCCCAGATGTTCCGCCGCTTCGGCTCCGAGGTGACGGTGATCGAAAAAGGGCCGCGGCTGATCGCACGCGAGGACGAGGACATCAGCACCGCGGTGCGCGACATCCTCGAGCGTGAGGGCATCCAGATTCGTACAGGCGCGGAGTGCATCCGTTTCTTTCGGCAGGAGAGCGGCATCGGGGTCGGCGTCGATTGCACGGCCGGCGCGCCGGAGATTATAGGCTCGCACATCCTGCTCGCCACCGGACGGCGGCCGAACACCGACGATCTCGGCCTCGACACGGCGGGCGTTGCAACGGATAAGCGCGGCTACATCACCGTCGACGAGCGGCTGGAAACCATCGTGCCCGGCATTTTCGCGATGGGCGACTGCAACGGCCGCGGCGCCTTCACCCACACCGCCTACAACGACTTCGAGATCGTCGCCGCCAACCTCATCGACAACGAGCCGCGCAAGGTGAGCGACCGTATCCAGACCTACGCGCTCTACATCGACCCGCCGCTCGGCCGCGCTGGCATGAGCGAGACGGAAGCCCGCAGGACTGGCCGCAAGCTGCTGATCGGCACGCGGCCGATGACGCGGGTCGGCCGCGCCAAGGAGAAGGGCGAGACGCTCGGTTTCATGAAAGTGATCGCCGATGCAGACACCAAGGAAATCCTCGGCGCGTCGCTGCTCGGCACCGGTTGCGACGAGGCGGTGCAGAGCATTCTGGACGTGATGTATGCGGGCAAGCCCTATACGACGATCACGCATGCGGTGCATATCCACCCGACGGTGGCGGAACTGATCCCGACGGTGTTCGGGGACATGCAGCCGGTGGAATGAGGAAGACCCAACGAGCCCATCCCCTCAATTGGTGAACGACCCGCGCTCCACCCACCAACGTCATCCTTGGGCTCGACCCGAGGATCCATCACCCTCCACAACCTGTGGATGCTCGGGTCGAGCCCGAGCATGACGGAGGAGAGGTGGTGGATTTGGTGCACGATAGGAGGCCCGGCAGATCACCCACCGGGCCTCGCGATCTTCACTACTTCCGGATCGTCAGCGCCGGGTTATGGGCGAAGAAGTTGTGCGGCATGATGTGCACGGTCTTCCACTCCGTCGACATGACCGGCCAGTCTTCCATGCGCGGAATATGGTGGAAGCCGGCGGAGAACCAGGTGACGATGTCCTTGCCCATCAGGCTCTGGTCCTTCTTCACCCATTCGGCGAGCGTATCCGACCCATCGCTCTGCATGGCGAACTTGCCGCCGGCATAACGCTGTTCCGGATCGTAGACCGTGTTCCACACCGAATATTCGATATAGGCGTTGCGCTTCATCGGCGGGTCGTTTTCGAAATCGAACGGGCCGTAGGACACGTCGCCATGATGGATCATGTAGCCAGGCTCATGGCCGAGATAGCCTTCACGCGACGGGTCGGAGACGTGGAAGTAGCGCGGCTGCGAGGACGACAGCTTGTAGCGCGCTTCCAGCTCCGTCATCGGCATCTTGTGCTCGACCGTCCACATCGACTTGCGCGGGCTCGACGCATCAAGTTTCGCCGGCACGATGTCCATGGTGGAGAAGTGGTTCACCGGCTGGTCGACGTCGAAATCGATGCGGAAGTTGAAGTAATGGTCGTGGTTGGCGGCGACGAGGTTCGGTGCGATCAGCGTGCCATAGGCGGTGTCCGCCTTGGCCGTCGGGTCCTTCATCGAGGTGGAGGCAACGCCCTTCACCGCATCGAGGCCGGTGGCGCCGACATAGATGTTGACCTGGCCGTTCTGCTGCAGGCGGTAGTCGATCAGGTAGTCATAGTTGCCGACTTCCGAGGCCGTGCGCACCACCAGTTCCGTGGCCGGGCGGCCTTCCGCCGGCACCGGCTTGTCCGGCGTCTGCGCAAAGACTTCGAAGTGGCGCCAGGCCGGATCGCCGATGCTGCGCTCGAAGACGCAGATCGCATCCGGAATGACCAGCGGCGAACCCTTGTCGTCGGCGATCGTCGCCGGCAGGAAGGTGGCATGCGAGGGGCAATCGATGCCGGCGCGAAGCGGGCTCAGGAACAGGCCGAAACCATATTCCCCGCTGTCCATGTAGGTGCGCCAGTACCAGCCTTCCGTCGGATCCATATAGGGCACGAAAACTTCGGAGAGATGCGCCTGGTAGATGACCGAGCGCCAGGTACCCGCATCATTGACATCGAGATTGGAGACGACGAGGCCCGGGCGCTTGTCGACGCGGAAATTGAAGCGCCACATGTCCCATTCGATATGGCTGCCGTCGATCTTGTAGTTCGGGCCGCCTTCCTGAACCAGCTTGACGGGGTTCGTCTCGGTACGCAGCGGCACGCGCTTGGCGACCTCTTCCTCCGTGTAACCCCAAGCGTCCTTCGGCGCTTCGACGACGCCGGTATCGATGACGCGCTGCACTTCCTTCTTGCCGATGTCATAGATGGCGAAGAGGCCCTCGACCGGCTTGGCATAGAAGTTGGAGCCTTCCGGAACCTGGTAACACGGCACCTTCATCAGGCGGGAATTCTGGTATTCCTCCGTGAAGAAGTTGCCGCCGGTCAGCGGCAGGCAGAAGGCCTGTTCCGGCTTCAGGCCGCGCTTGGCAAGCCCCGCCACCATATCCGGATGGCCGAGCGCGCCTTCCAGCGCATTCATGAACTCGGTGAAGAGCACCATCGGCTGGCCCGTCGTCTTGGCATTGCTCTCGACCGTGCCCTTGGTGATGTTGATCACCGCCTCGCTAAAGCCCTCGGCGCTGGTGAAGTAGACCGTCGCCTTGCGGTCGAGGCTGTCTCCCTCCTTCCACGCCAGTACGTCGGCCTTGGCGGGCTCCTTCAGCTCGATCAGCGGATAGAGTGTGTTGTCGTCCGCGACCTTCTCGCCGCGCAGGATCTGGTTGATCTTCTGGTATTCTTCGGCCGTCAGCCCGTCGAGCGGATGCGCGGCCGCGGCACCAGCGGCAAGGCCGAGCGCCAGCGCCGTCGAGGCCAGATGTTTGAAAAGTCTCATGATCGTTCCCTCTTCTTGCTTGGTTCTGTCAGGCGAAGACCACCTGGATATCGGTGTATTCGGCAAGCCCCTCTTCGGCGAACTCGACGCCGATGCCGGAGGCCTTTACGCCGCCGAAGGGCGCATTGGGCTGGATGGCACCGTGTTTGTTGATCCAGACGGAGCCGCAGGCGAGCCGGCTCGCCACCTTCTTCGCCGCCGCAATATCGGACGACCAGACGGAGCCGCCGAGCCCGTTCGGGCTGTCATTGGCAAGCCGGATCGCCTCTTCCACGTCGGAATATCGGATGACCGGCAGCGCCGGGCCGAACTGCTCCTCGTCAACCAGCGCATCGCCATTGCGAAGACCGGACACGATGGTCGGCGGGAAGAACAGGCCCTCGCCCGGCTCGCCGCCGAGCAGCACCTTGCCGCGCCCCTTGGCATCCGCGACAAGGCGCGAAACCTTGTCGAACTGCATGCGGTTCTGGATCGGCCCGAGGATGCTTGCCTCCTCCATGCCATTGCCGACCGGGATCGCCTTCGCATAGGCGACGAGCGCATCGCAGACGGCGTCATGGATCGTGTCATGCACATAGAGCCGCTTCATCGCCGCGCAGGTCTGGCCGTTGTTGATGAAGGCGCCCCAGAACAGGCCCTCGGCAATCGCTTGCGGGTCCGCGTCCGGCAGAACGATGCCGGCATCATTGCCGCCGAGTTCCAGCGTCAGCCGCTTCATGGTCTCGGCCGCCGATTGCATGACCTTCTGCCCGGTGGCGCAGGAGCCGGTGAAGACGATCTTGCGAATATCCGGATGCGCCGACATGGCGCTGCCGAGGTTGAAGGCCTTGTCGTCGCCGGTCACCACATTGACGACACCCGGCGGCAGCACCTCGTTCATGATCTCGACGAGGCGCAGCGTCGAAAGCGGCGTATAGGGCGAGGGTTTCACGACGACCGTATTGCCCGTGCGCAACGCGGGAAGAATATGCCAGACGGCGATCATGACCGGGAAATTCCACGGCGTGATGGAACCGACGACGCCGAGCGGCTTGCGGGTGAGTTCGATCCGACCCTGCTCGTTGTCCTGCAACACCTTGACCGGGATCGAAAGCCCGGTGGTGTAGCCCGCCCAGGCGACGGCCCCGCCAACCTCCCAGCGCGAGCCGAGACCGTTCAGCGGCTTGCCCTGCTCCAGCGTGATGATCTCGGCGAGTTCGCCCGCGTGCTCCTCGATCTTCGCCGTCACCGCCGCACAGGCAGCCTGCAAGGCCTCGTCACTCTGCGCCGACCACGTCGCAAACGCCGCCTTGGCGACGGCGACGGCGGCATCCAACTCCGCTCCGCCCATGTTCGGCGCGCGGCCGACTTCTTCGCCCGTCGCCGGGTTCAGCACAGCAAAGTCAGAGCCGACTGCTGCCGGCTTGCCACCGATCGTCGCCTTGAATTCCATCATTTCCGCCTCCTCCAAGGAACGGCCCACCTCCGGCGGGCACATCTGGTGGCAGAGAATAGGTCTTGGCGGGGCGTCAGACTTGGACGGTGCCGTCCCGCCTTTTGGACAAAAGCGTCAATGGCAGCGCGCGACCGCACCCGGCGTCGTGCCGTATTTCTTGCGAAACTCGCGGTAGAAATAGGAAAGGTCGTTGAAGCCGCAGTCGAAGGCGACGGCAGTCACCCCCTCTGCAAGGTGCTGCCCCTTGTGGGTGGAAAGCCGCGCATGTGCCAGCTCCAGCCGGCGGTTCAGCAGTCGATGGCCCGGCGTTTCGCCAAGCGGTCGGAAATGTCGCTGCAAGGTGCGCTCCGGCACGTTGAGACGCGACGCCAGTTCGCGCGGGCCGAAGGACGGGTCCGCGCGGTGACGGTCGATCATCGCGAGCGCGCGCGAGAGCAGCGTCTCGGCCGGGTTGGCGGCGCCCATCACGCGCGTCGAATGCAGGTAGGCGCCCATAAGGCACAGGAACGCTTCACCAAGCTGGGCCTGTGCGCCGTCTTCCATCAGCATCTTTGCGATGACGGCGCGCATGGCGAGCCAGAGCGGATCGTCACGCGAGATCGAAAGACCGCCGGCGCATAACGTGCCGAAACGGTGGACGATCTCACCGCGCGGAATGTGCAGCGACACCTGATTGGAGCGCTCGCCGCGATAGAGAAAGGTCGAGGGTTTGACGGAATCGACGAGGAACATGTCGCCGGGCAGAAGCTCCGCCACCTGATCGCCCTGCTCGACGCGACATTGGCCGGCATCCTGCACCAGCAGGAAAAAATGCTCGCCGGGATCCTGCCGGATGGAGCGGGTGTTGCGCGCGACTTCCGAGGCATCGAGCGCCACGATCGCCGTATCGAACGGGCCGACACGCCGCGTGGTGACATCGCCATTGACGACGCCCGTGCGCCGCATCGGCTCGAGATCGAACGAACCGCAGACCCGCCGGATCTCCGCCTCGAGAATTTCCACCTGTACCGGCTTGTGCCCCGGCGTCATCAGCGACTGCATCGCGCCCTCCCCGGCTCCAGCAGAATGCCTGTTCTCCCAAACCTATCTCATCACAGACCGCAGCGCTTGCCTATCGTTCTTACCCTGCAATCGCTGCAAAACCACCGGCTTGCGCCGCCTGGCGCAGCCCCTCGCATGGCGCATCGGCAAGCCCTTCCGCGGCAAGCCGGTCGAGCACCACCACAACCTCGGCAAGTCCGCGCGCTTCGGCATAGTGCATCGGCCCGCCGCGCCAGCGCGGAAAACCGTAGCCGTGGATTTTCACCAGGTCGATATCGGCGGAACGCAACGCCACGCGCTCCTCCAGAATACGCGTCGCCTCGTTGACCATCGGCAGGATGATCGCATCGGCAATCGACGCCTCGTCCCACGCCCGCTGCGGCCGTCCGGCAACCTCTTCGGCAATGATCGCCGCCACGGTTTCCGACGGTTTTGGCGCACGGTCGCCCGGGTCGTAGTCGTACCAGCCACCGCCCGATTTCTGACCGAAACGCGTGATGGCGCAGAGCCGCTCGGCGACGGGGGCGAAGGGTGTTTCACCGCGTTCGCGGGCGGCCTTGCGCTGGAAGGCGGCGATGTCGAGCCCGCCGAGATCCTGTGCCTCGAAAGGCCCCATCGGCAGGCCGAAGGCGCGCATGGCGGCATCGACGGCCGAGGGCGTAGCACCGGAGAGCAGCAACCGTTCGGCCTGCGCGCGCGTCACCTTCAGGATGCGGTTGCCGATGAAGCCGTCGCAGATGCCGGCGCGAACCGGGATCTTGCCGAGCAGACGGGCGAGTGCAAAACCGGTCGCCAGGACCTCCGGCGCCGTCTCCTCCGTCGGCACGATCTCCAGTAGCTTCATGATGTGCGCCGGACTGAAGAAATGCAGGCCGAGGAAACGTTCGGGATGGCTTACGCCTTCGCTGATCGCAGTGGGGTCGAGATAGGAGGTGTTCGTTGCCAGCACCGCATCCGGCCGGCAGACCGCCGACAGCTTTTCGAAGACGGCGCGCTTGACGGCGATATCCTCGAAGACGGCTTCGATGACGAGATCCGTATCGGCAAGCAGGCCATAGTCGTCACTGCCGGTGACGCCGGACATGCGGTCATCCGCAACCGTCTGCGTGATGCGGCCACGCTTCACCGAACCGTCGAAGATGGCACGGATATTGGCAAGCCCCCGCTCGACCGCTGCCGTATCACGCTCGATGAGGATTACCGGCAGGCCGGCATCGCGCAGCGCCGCTGCAATGCCCGCACCCATCGTGCCGCCACCAATGACCGCAGCCGAGCGGATATCGCGCGGCGTGATGCCGGCAAGCTCGGGTGGGCGCGGTGCCGCGCGCTCGGCGAAGAACACATGGCGCAGCGCCGCTGCCTGCTTGGAACCACGGAGCTCCAGAAAGGTTTCCCGCTCGAAGGCCATGGCGCTTGCGAAATCCGTTTCGCTGGCGCTGCGGACGGAGGCGAGTGCCCTGAGCGGCGCGACTTCGCGTTTCGCCTTGGCAGCGATGGCCTTTTCCGCGCCCTCCCAGAACCCGGCCTCGACCGCCGGCACGACGCGGCCGGAAATCGGCTGTGGCACTGGTTTGCCGGCGCTATCGTTCGCGAAGGCAATCGCACCGGCACGCAGGTCGCCATCGATAATGGCATCGACGAGGCCCAGTGCTTGCGCCTTCTTCGCCCCGACCGGGCTGCCGCCCGTCACCAGATCAACCGCCGCAGCAGGGCCGATCAGGCGGGGCAAGCGCACCGTGCCACCAGCACCGGGGATGATGCCGAGCTTGACTTCCGGCACGCCGAGGCTGGCGGAGGCAACCGCGACCCGGTAGGCGCAGCCGAGTGCCACTTCGAGCCCGCCGCCAAGTGCGCTGCCATGAATGGCCGCGACCCAGGGCTTTTTCGCACCCTCGATGGTCGCCACCACATCCGGCAGATGCGGCGGCTGCGGCGGCTTGCCGAACTCGTTGACATCCGCTCCGGCGATAAAGGTACGCCCGGCGCAGATCATCACGACAGCCTTCACCGCTGCGTCCGCATCGAGCTCCGCTACCGCCTCGACGAGGGCCTGGCGCAGCGCCTGCGACAGCGCATTGACGGGCGGGTTGTCGACGGTAACGACGGCGATGGCGTTTTCGCGGGTGATGGTGATGGTCATGGTGTCATATTCCCAGGTAAGCGGCGCGGATACGTTCGTCCGCGATCAATTCGGCGGCGGGGCCGGACATGGTGATGTGTCCCGTCTCCATGACATAGCCGCGATCGGCGACGGAGAGCGCGCCAAAAGCGTTCTGCTCGACGAGGAGCACGGTCACGTCGAGCGCCTTCAGGCTCTTCACCACGTCGAAGATCTGGGCAACGAGGATGGGGGCGAGGCCCATGCTCGGCTCATCAAGGAGCAGGCAGGAGGGACGGGCCATCAGCGCGCGGGCGATTGCCAGCATCTGCTGTTGGCCGCCGGACAGGCCTCCCGCCGCGAGATTGCGCTTCTCCTTGAGGATCGGGAACATCGCGAAGGCGTCCTGCATATCGCGATCCACCTTGTCGTCGGCGAAGAGATAGGCGCCGAGCCGGAGATTTTCCTCCACCGTGAGGTTGGTGAAAATCTGCCGGCCTTCCGGCGACTGGGCGAGACCGCGGCGCACACGGGCATGCGCCGGCACGGATGTCAGCGTCTCGCCGCGGAAGACGATCGAGCCGGACGAAACCGGCTGGATGCCGGAGAGGCATTTGAGCAGCGTCGTCTTGCCGGCGCCGTTCGCACCGACCACCGTGACGATCTCGCCGGACGCCACGTCGAGATCGATGCCGTGCAGCACCTCGATGCGGCCGTAGCGCGAGCGCAGTCCCTCAACCGTCAGCATGCTGGGCCTCCGTTGCCTGGACGCCGAGATAGGCTTCGATGACGCGCGGGTTGCGTGAAATCGCCGTCGGCTCCCCCTCGGCGATCTTCTCGCCGTGATCGAGCACGACAATATGGTTGGAAATGCGCATGACCATCTTCATGTCGTGCTCCACCAGCAGGATCGACACGCCTTCGGCCGCGACCTGTGCGATGAGATGATCGATCTCTTCCGTCTCGACCGCGTTACAGCCGGCCGCCGGCTCATCGAGCAGCAGCACGCGGGGCTTCAGCGCCAGCGCACGGGCGATTTCCAGCCGCTTCAGTGCGCCGTAGGAGAGCGAGCTTGCCTCCTGCTCGGCAGCCCGGCCGAGGCCGACACGGTCGAGCAGGGCGCGGGCACTGTCCTCGGATGCCTTGCTGCGGCGCTGTGCGGCGGGCAGCGAGAAGAGATCGGCAAATACCGAGCCGCGCTCATGCAGGTGATGGCCGGCGACGGCGTTTTCCAGAACGCTCATCGATTGAAAAATCTGGAGGTTCTGGAAGGTGCGCGACAGGCCGCGCCGGGCCAGAAGATGCGGCGGCATGCGGGTGACATCCTCGCCATCCAGCACGACGCGGCCGCGCGCCGGTGCATAGACGCCGGAGATCATGTTGAACAGCGTCGTCTTGCCGGCACCGTTCGGGCCGATGACCGAGACGATCTCGCCGGGTTTCAAGGAGAAGCCGACATCGTTGACGGCGCGCAGGCCGCCGAAATCGATGCCCAAACCTTCGATCTGAAGCAGGCTCATTCTGCCCTCCCTCGGATGCGGCGCGCGATGGAGGGCAGCAGGCCCTCGCGCATGAAGATCATGACGAGCATCATGACGAGGCCGAGCATGAGCTGTTCGTATTCCTGGAAGATCGTCAGCACCTGCGGCAGCGTCGTCAGGATCGCCGCACCGAGGATTGCACCAAGCACCGAGCCCGCGCCGCCGAGAACCGTCATGGTGACCATCTCGATCGAATGCATGAAGCCTGCGACATCTGGCGTGATGAACTTATTCTGCAACGCCAGCAAAGAGCCGGACACAGAGGCATAGACCGCCGAAATGACAAAGGCGACGAGCTTGTAATGCGCGACGTCGACGCCGACCGTGCGGGCCGCGACTTCTGAACCGTGCAGCGCCCTGAGCGCCCGGCCGGTCGGGCTGTGGTAAAGGTTGAGTGCCAGCCACGCGCCGAGCACCAGGACGAGGCCGGAGAAGGCATACCAGAACTCGGTGTTGGACAGGTCGATGCCAATTGTCTTCAGCACCGCACGAAGCCCGAGTTCCGGCACGGCCATACCATCCGGCCCGCCGGTCAGTTGCGCCTCGTTGGAGAGCACCATGGAGACGAGGATGCCGAAGCCGAGGCTGGCGACGGCGAGATAATAGCCCTTGAGCCGCAGGATCGGCCGGCCGACGAGGTAGGCGATTGCCGCGGACAAAAGCGCGCCGAGCAGGGCGGCGAGTGCCGGATGCAGGCCGAGATGAACAGGCGCCAGCGCACAGGCGTAGGCGCCGATGCCGGCGAAACCCGCATGTCCCAGACTGATCTGACCGGCATAGCCGATGAGGATGACGAGACCCGTCACCGCGAGGCCGTTGACGAAGATCAGCGAGCCGACACGGAAATAGTAGGAGGACGGGAAGAAGACCGGCGCAATCGCGATGACCGCGGCGAGGATGAGAAGCGTGGTAGCCTTGCTGGAGAGCCGCATGATCACACCCGATCCGTCGACTTGCGGCCGAACAGGCCCTGCGGCATGGCGAAAAGCACGGCGAGAATGACAATGAAGGCGGCCGCATCCTTGTATTGCGAGCTGATATAGCCGGCCGTCATGGCCTCCAGCACACCGAGCAGCAGGCCGCCGACAAGAGCGCCCTTCGGGTTGCCCATGCCACCGAGCATGGCAGCGGCAAAGCCCTTCAGCGCCAATGCAAGGCCGACATCGTAGCTCGTCAGCGTGATCGGCGTCACCAGCACGCCGGCGAGCGCGCCGATGGCGGCGGACATGGCGAAGGAGAGCGTCATCACATAGTTGGTGTTGATGCCGACGAGTTGCGCGGCAACGCGGTTGTTCGCCGTCGCCAGCACCGCGCGGCCGATCAGCGTGCGGGTGAAGAACAGCCAGAGACAGACGAAAACGGCGAGCGCACCGGCAATGACCCACAGGCTCTGCGGCAGGATCGTCGCACCGCCGATAAGGATCGGCTGGTCGCCGGAAAAGGCCGGAAAGCGATGGATCTGCTTGTCGAACACGAGCTGCGTCGCACCACGGATGAAGATGGAGGCGCCGATGGTGATGATGATCAGCGAGACGACCGGGGCGCCGCGCGCCGGCTCGATGGCCAACTTGTTGAGTGCCACGCCGATCGCCGCCGTGACGATGATGGCGATGAGGGCTGCCAGCGGCAGCGGCAGGCCGGCGGCATGCGCGAAGAAGGTGATCATGCCGCCGAGCATGACGAACTCGCCCTGCGCGAAGTTCACGACGTCGGAGGCGTTGTAGATGATCGTGAAGCCGAGGGCGACCAGCGCATAGACGGCGCCGACCGTGATCCCGGACAGAAGGAATTGCAGCAGTTCGGGCATGGAGGCCTCCGCTTCGCGCACGACGTTTCCGCCGGCCCGCGCCATAAGGGTGCGGGCCGGCGGGTTCGATTACTCGACGATCTTCCAGCCGCCTTTTTCGATCTGCAGCATGCGGAAGGCCGAGAGATCGAGACCGAGGTGATCCTCGGCCGTCATGGTGACGGTGCCTGTTGTGCCAACGAGACCCTTCGTGCCTTCGATCGCATCGCGGATCGCCGACGGCTCGGCGCTGCCCGCCCGCTTGATGGCATCGACAAGGATGCGAAGCGCATCATGGGCATAACCGCCGAAGGTCGAGACCGGCTTGCCGGTCGCCTTCTCGTAGGCGTCCTTGTAAGCCGTGACGACAGCGCGCTGCGGGTCGCTTTCCGGAAGGAGCTTTGCCACGAGCAGCGCCGTACCCGGCAGGCGAACACCTTCCGCGGCTTCCGCGCCGGCAAGCTCGATGAAACCATCCGAGGCAACGCCATGCGACTGGTAGAGCGGCAGGCCGACGGCGAGCTGGGCGTAGTTGCGGGTGACGATCGCCGGGCCCTGACCGAAGCCGGGGTTCAGCACGGCCTGGATGCCCTCCTTGCCCTTGATGTTGGTGAGCTGCGGCGTCATGTCGGCGTCGGTCGGACCATAGGTCTCGTCGGCCAGCACCTCGATGCCGTAGTCGCCGACGATCGAAAGGCATTGCTTGTGCATGGAAGCGCCAAAACCGTCGGAACCGGAGATCATGCCGATCTTGGTGATGGCGTTCTTCTTCATGTCTTCAAAGATCTTCGCACAGGCCATGCGGTCGGTGTGCGGCGTCTTGAAGGTGTAGGGCTTTACCGGATCGATGATCTCGATGGCACCGGCCAGCGAGATGAAGGGGACCTCCGCATCCTCGAAGACGGGAATGATGGCCATGGAGGTGCCGGTCGTCGTGCCGCCGATCACGGCGACGACTTCGTCGTCTTCCACAAGGCGGGTCGCGAAGGTGCGCGCCTTGTTCGGGTCGCCGCCGTCGTCGTAGATGACGAGTTCCAGCTTCTCGCCATTGACGCCGCCGGCCGCATTGATCTCTTCGACCAGCAGCTTCAGCGTCTTGGCTTCCGGATCGCCAAGGAAGGAGGCGGGGCCGGTTTCGGAAATGGTCGCACCGATCTTGATATCGGCGAAGGCGGGCGCTGCAAGACCCAGGATCAAGGCAAGTGCGGTGGTGGTGAGCGCAAATTTCATGTCGGTTTCTCCTCCCAACAAAGACAAAGGTTTAAAGCGAAAACTCCTCCTACGCCGCCACGGGGCGGCGCCACATCACCACGCGGAACCGGTTCGCGACGAAAGCCGCATCCGTCAGGCTGGCATTGCCTGCCGGGTTGGCACCGGTGACGTGGAAATCGCTGAAGGCGGCACTCTGGTTGACGTAAATGCCGCCGGTCAGATTGACCGAAAGGTTGACGCCCGCCGCGGCGAAGCGGTCGGCGGCAGCAAGGATCCGCGCCTCGTCCGTGGCATAGAGGGCGGCGGTGATCGCGCCCTTGCGCTCGGCGAGATCGGCGGCGCGGTCTACGCCATCGGTGGCGTCATCAACCGCGACGATGAAGGCGATGGGGCCGAAGCGTTCTTCCGCATAGGCTTCGCCATCCGCTGCATCGACTGCGAGGATCAACGGCGTTGCCGTGCGCGCGTCGTCGAGGCCTTCGACCGGTGCGGAGTCGCGCACGACGCGGCCGAGCGAACGGGCAGTCGCGATGCGCGCGAGTGTCGCCGGATTGGCAATGGCGCCGCAGACACCGGCCGCACGGGCAGGGTCGGCGAGCAGGCCGTCGACCGCTGCGGCGATGCCGGCAGCGACCGCGTCGAATGTCTTGTGGCCCTCATTCGTCTCGATGCCGTTGCGCGGGACAAAGATATCCTGCGGGGCGGTGCACATCTGGCCGGAATAGAGTGACAGCGAGAAGGCGATATTGCCACACATGCCGGCAAAGTCGTCCGTGGCGCCGATGACGATGGAGTTGACGCCGGCCTCTTCCGTATAGACGTCGGCGCCGCCGGCGTTTTCGCGCACCCAAGTCCCAAAACTGTTGGAGCCGGTATAGTCTATGATGGCGACCGCCGGGTGCTGCACGAGATCCTTGGTGATTTCGGAACCGGGCGCATCGGCGGCGAGCAGCACGATATCGGCGGCAAAACCCTCCTCCACCAGCACCTGCCTGGCAATCTCGACGGTGATGGCGAGCGGTAGGATGGCGGCTGGATGCGGCTTGACGATGACGGTGTTGCCGGTGGCAAGGCTGGCAAAGAGACCCGGATAGCTGTTCCAGGTCGGGAAGGTGTTGCAGCCGATGGCCAGCGAGACGCCGCGCGGCACGGCGCGCCAGTGTTTTTCCATGACGATCGGCTCGCCCCTGCCCTGCGGCTTCGTCCAGATCGCCTTGGCCGGCGTGCGGATCATCTCGGCATAGGCGTAGGTGACGGCTTCGAGGCCGCGATCCTGCGCATGCGGGCCGCCCGCCTGGAAGGCCATGGCGAAAGACTGGCCCGTCGTGTGCATGACCGCATTGGCCATTTCGAAACTGCGGGCATTGAGGCGGGCGAGGATTTCGAGACAGATGCCGGTGCGCACCTCCGGCGACGCCGCAGCCCATTGCGGAGCGGCAGCACGGGAAGCGGTGAGCAGCATGTCGACGGAGGCTGCCGGATAGGTGATGCCGAGAGATGATCCGTAAGGCGACACTTCCGCACCCACGGAACCCTCCGCCGGATGCTCGGCGAGAGCGAAGGCCTTGCCGAGCCGCGCCTTGTAGGCAGCGAGCCCGTCGTCCTTGGCGGTCTCGCCATAGATCTTGCCGCTTGGTACTTCAGGATAGGCGGACCAGAAGTCGCGCTTGGCGGCCGCTTGCAAAGCTGCGTCCAGCGTCGGGCGATGGCGCTCGAAAAGTTCGGTCATCTCTGGCTCCTCCCAGTCAGTGAATTTATAATTGACCGGCCGTTCGGTTTATGCAAGAGTTTTTTTACGGTCGCCGCTGGGAAGGGCGATAGGGAGGAAAAATGTCCACATCCGACACCATTCTGTCGGCGCTTGCCGATGGCGTTCTGAGCCTCACGCTGAATCGCCCGGACAAACTCAACGCTTTCAATGAAGAAATGCACCTGGCACTGCGCGCCGGTTTCGAGCGGGCGCATGCGGACGAGACCGTCCGCGCCGTGCTGCTCACCGGCGCCGGCCGCGGTTTTTGCGCGGGCCAGGATCTCGGTGACCGCGACCCCAAGAAGGGTGTGCCGGATCTCGGCCACACGATCGAGACCTACTACAACCCGCTGCTCCGCCTGATCCGCAGCCTCGAAAAGCCGGTGATCTGCGCCGTCAACGGTGTCGCCGCCGGCGCCGGCGCCAACATCGCCTTTGCCTGCGACATCACGCTTGCCGCCCGCTCCGCCCGCTTCATCCAGGCTTTTGCCAAGATCGGCCTCGTGCCGGATTCCGGCGGCACCTGGAGCCTGCCGCGCCTGATCGGCGAGGCCCGCGCCAAGGCACTGACGCTGACCGCCGAACCGCTCGGTGCAGAAACCGCTGCCGACTGGGGCCTGATCTGGCGCGCCGTCGACGACGACGCGCTGATGGACGAGGCGACCGCACTCGCCATCCGCCTCGCCGCCGGCCCGACCCGCGGCCTCGGCATGACGAAGCGCGCCATCCAGGCCGCCGCCACCAACTCGCTGGACCAGCAGCTCGACCTCGAACGCGACCTGCAACGCGAGGCCGGCCGCAGCGCCGACTATGCCGAGGGCGTCTCCGCCTTCCTCGAAAAGCGCAAGCCGGAGTTCAAAGGCAAATGAGCTCCGCCAGCCTTTCCCCCCAGGCGCTGGCCGAAGCCTGTGCCAAGGCCATGTGGGACGACGACAATGCCACCCGCCATCTCGGCATGGAACTGATCTCCGTCGCCCCCGGTGAAGCGACGATCACCATGACGATCGCAGACAGCATGACGAACGGCCACGGCACCTGTCACGGCGGCTACATGTTCACGCTGGCGGATTCGGCCTTTGCGTTTGCCTGCAACACCTACAACCAGCGCACCGTCGCCCAGCACTGTTCGGTGACCTTCATCGCACCGGCCTTCAGGGGCGAGAAACTGACCGCGACGGCGCGCGAAGTGTCGCGCCGCGGACGGGGCGGCATCTACGATATCCACATCAGCAATCAGGAGGGCGAGCACGTCGCGGAGTTCCGTGGCCACTCGCGAACAGTCAAGGGTACGCACCTGCCGGAGTGAGGCAGACCATCCCCACATTCTTGGAGGAGAATTTCATGGAAGACCTGTCCCCCCGCCCCGGCGAGCTCGAAGCCATCGAGACAGCGTCGCGCGACGAGATTTCCGCGCTGCAGCTGGAGCGCATGAAGTGGTCGCTGACCCACGCCTACGAGAATTCTCCCTTCTACCGCCAGCGCTTCGACGAGGCCGGCGTGCATCCCTCCGACCTGAAGACGCTGTCGGACCTCGCGAAATTCTCCTTCACCACCAAGAAGGACCTGCGCGACACCTATCCTTTCGGCATGTTCGCCGTACCGCGCGAAAAGCTTGCCCGCATCCACGCCTCATCAGGCACGACCGGCAAGCCGACCGTCGTCGGCTACACGGCCAAGGACATCGACACCTGGGCGACCGTCGTCGCCCGCTCGATCCGCGCCTCGGGCGGCCGGGCCGGTGATATCGTGCATGTCGCCTATGGCTACGGCCTGTTCACCGGCGGGCTTGGCGCGCATTACGGAGCAGAAAAGCTCGGCTGCACCGTGGTGCCGATCTCCGGCGGCATGACCGAGCGCCAGGTCACCCTGATGCAGGATTTCAAGCCGCGCATCATCATGGTGACGCCGTCCTACATGCTCTCCATCCTCGACGAGTTCCGCCGCCATGGCATCGACCCGCGCGAAAGTTCGCTGGCGGTCGGCATTTTTGGCGCCGAACCCTGGACGAACGCCATGCGCGAGGAAATCGAGCAGGCTTTCGACATGCACGCCGTCGATATCTACGGCCTGTCGGAAGTCATGGGCCCGGGCGTTGCCAACGAATGCGTCGAGACGAAGGACGGCCTGCACATCTGGGAAGACCACTTTTACCCCGAGATCATCGACCCTGAGACAGGCGCGGTGCTGCCGGATGGCGAGATCGGTGAACTGGTCTTCACCACGCTCACCAAGGAAGGCCTGCCGATCATCCGCTACCGCACGCGCGACCTGACGCGTCTCTTGCCCGGCACCGCCCGCTCCATGCGTCGCATGGAAAAGATCACCGGCCGCTCCGACGACATGATGATCCTGCGCGGCGTCAACGTCTTCCCGACGCAGATCGAGGAGCAGATCCTGAAATGTCGCGGGCTTGCGCCGCATTTCCAAATCGAACTGACGCGCGCCGGCCGTATGGACAATATGACGGTGCATGTCGAATGTACGCTGGAGGCGACCGACGAGGGCGCGCGCGCGGGGTCGGCGAAGGAGCTTGCCCACCACATCAAGAGCATCGTGGGGGTCTCCACCAAGATTACCGTGCATGAGCCGGGCGGCGTCGCCCGCTCGGAAGGCAAGGCAAAGCGGGTGGTCGACAACCGCCCGAAAGAATGAAACGCCGGACAGGACATTCCCGCAAAAGTGCGGAGCGGTTTTGCGTCCGGAATTGTGAAGAAACAAAGAGTCAGAGTCTTTCCGTTGCTACAGGACGAACGGAGATACTCTAGCCCGGCACCGGCTTGACTGTGTATAGGAAGGGCGGCCGCCCTTCCGCGCAGCCGCAGCCCGAATGAGCAGAGCAGGACGACATGGCACGCACGCGCGCAGTGGATTTCGAGGAAAAACAGCGAGGCATTCTATCGAGTGCCGCGGCGGTCTTCGCCGAGATGGGCATGGAGAAAGCCTCCATGTCGCTGATCGCCTCGCACAGCAATGTCTCCAAGGCCCTGCTCTACCACTATTACCCAAGCAAGGACGCCCTGATCTTCGATATCGTGCGCACGCATCTGTCGGAGCTGGAGGAGGCGATCGAAGCCGCCGACCGCACCGACGTCGCGCCGCAGGATCGACTGCGCCTGCTGGTGAAGGCCGTGCTGGCGAACTACGAGGGTCGCGATAACGAACACAAGGTGCAGCTCAACGGCACCAGCGCGCTCTCCGAGCCACAGCTTGCCGAATTGCAGGCAATCGAGCGACAGATCGTCAAGCGCTTCTCCGGCGTCATCCGCGACATCAACCCGGACCTCAACAAGGACCGCCCACTCCTGATGCCCGTCACCATGTCGCTCTTCGGCATGATGAACTGGGTGTACATGTGGTTCCGCCCCAACGGGCCGATCACGCGGGACGAGTATGCGGATATTGCGACGACGCTGATCCTTGAGGGCGTCAAGGCTGTAAGCTAAGGCTTACACATACCATCTCCAAAAACCTACTGCCTCTCTTTCGTCATCCTCGGACTTGACCCGAGGATCCACTCGGCACCCGCAGCATGGATCCTCGGGTCAAGCCCGAGGATGACGTGGCGGGGAGGCAGCGTAGTGCCCCAAGAGCAGTGCCGCCCACGCTATTCCCCGTCCCGCTCCACATCCTTGCCTGTCGTGGCAACCGACTCCAGCCGTTCCGCGAATTCACGCCGGAGCGTGCGACGAAGCTCGGCTGCCTTGTAGCGCCGTATATCAACCGTGCTCTTCGGCTCCAGCTCCGGCACCCGCACCGGCCTTCCGGCCTCGTCGACGGCGACCATGGTGAAATAGCAGGAATTGGTGTGCCGGCGGTGGCCGCTGCGGATGTTCTCCGCCTCGACCCGGATGCCGACCTCCATGGAGGTTCGCCCGGTATGGTTGATCGAGGCGCGGAAGGTGACGAGTTCACCGACGTTGATCGGCTCCTTGAACATCACCTGGTCGACCGAAAGCGTGACCGCATATTGCTGCGAGTAGCGCGAGGCGCAGGAGAAGGCGACGCGATCGAGCAGATTGAGCAGCGCGCCGCCATGAACCTTTCCGGAAAAATTCGCCATGTCGGGCGTCATCAAAACGGTCATTTCCAGGCGGCGCGGGTCCTGCTCCATCGGCGTCATGCGGTCACTCTCTCGTTTTGGCCACCATCGTCAGAACGTCATACTGCGCGACGGTCGCTCCAGACTGGTTCGTTACGTTGCAATCCCAGCGGACCTCGCCATGCTCGGCATTGGCCCGCGGGTTGATCTCTTTGCAGGTGAGCTGCACCTGCAACGTATCACCCGGATTGACCGGTGTCAGGAAGCGCAGATTGTCGACGCCGTAATTGGCGAGGACCGGGCCTGGCGCCGGATCGACGAAGAGGCCGGCGGCAAACGACACGATGAGATAGCCATGCGCCACGCGCCCGTCGAAGAACGGGTTCGCCTTGGCGGCTTCCTCGTCCATGTGGGCGTAGAACGTGTCACCGGTAAAGTTGGCGAAGTGCTCGATATCGTCGAGCGTCACGGTGCGCGTCGCGGTGATCAGTTGGTCGCCGATCTTGAGTTCTTCCAGTGACTTGCGGAACGGATGCTCGCCGCTCACCCGTGCTTCTGCGCCCTGCAACCAACGGCCGGTAACGGCGGAAAGCAGCGTCGGCGCACCCTGGATGGCGGTGCGCTGCATGTAATGCTTGACGCCGCGCATGCCGCCCAGTTCCTCACCCCCACCCGCGCGGCCGGGGCCGCCGTGCACGAGGCCCGGCAGTGGCGAACCGTGGCCGGTAGACGACTTTGCGCTCACGCGGTTGCCGATCATCACGCGGCCGTGGAACGGCGCAAGACCCAGTACGACCTCTTCGGCAAAACCGGGATCGTTGGTAAAGACGGAAGCGACGAGGCTGCCCTTGCCGCGACGGGCGAGGTCCACCGCTTCTTCCGCGGTCTCATAGGGCATGACGGTGCTGACCGGGCCGAAAGCCTCGACGTCGTGCACCGCGCGGGCCGAACCCGGCTTGTCGCAATAGAGCAGCACCGGATTGAGGAAGGCGCCTGCCGCAGCATCGCCAGACAGGATATTTGCTATGTCCGGATCACCGGCGACGATTTCGGCATCGGCAGAGAGATCGCGGATGCGGGCGCGCACTTCCTCTCGCTGGTCGAGGCTGGCGAGCGGTCCCATGCGGACGGCTTCGTCGGCCGGATTGCCGATCGCCGTCTTGCCGAGACGGGCGCGCAGGCTCTCGATGAGAGCTTCGCTAAAGGCGCGCGGCGCGATGACGCGGCGGATCGCGGTGCATTTCTGGCCGGCTTTCACCGTCATCTCGCGGGCGACTTCCCTGACGAAGAGGTCGAATTCCTCCGTGCCGGGCGCGGCATCAAGGCCAAGCACGGCGGCATTGAGGCTGTCGGCCTCCATGGTGAAGCGCACGGAGTTTTCGACGATGTCCTTGTGCGTCTTGAGGCGCTGGCCGGTCGAGGCCGAACCGGTGAAGGTCACGGCATCCTGACCTTCGACATGGTCGAGCAGATCGCCGACCGAGCCGCAGACGAGCTGCAAGGCGCCGTCGGGCAAAATACCGGTCTCGACGATGCGGCGGACCATGAGTTCGGTGAGATAAGCCGTCTGGCTCGCCGGCTTGACGATGGCAGGCACACCGGCGAGCAGCGTCGGCGCCAGCTTCTCCAGCATGCCCCAGCAGGGGAAATTGAAGGCATTAATATGGACGGCAACGCCCTGCAACGGGCTCAGGATATGCTGCGCAGAGAAGGTGCCGTCCTTGGAAAGCAGTTCCACGTCACCATCGAGCAGCACGCGGGTGTTGGGCAATTCACGCCGGCCCTTGGAAGCATAGGACAGCAGCGTGCCGATACCGCCTTCGATATCGACCCAGCTGTCGGCCCGAGTGGCGCCGGTCGCGGTCGAAAGCGCGTAAAACTCTTCCTTGCGCTCCATCAGGGCCTGACCGAGCGCCTTCAGCATGGCGGCGCGTTCGTGGAAGGACAGGCGGCGAAGCGCCGGCCCACCCTTCTCGCGGCCATAGGCGAGCGCTGCCTTGAAATCCACGCCGGTGGAATCGATGAAGGCGACCGGGGCACCCGTCGAGGCATCCAGCAGCGGCACGCCTTCCTTCGCACCGGCGACCCACTGGCCGCCGACATAGCTTTCGAGCCGGCGCGGCCGGTTTGCCATGACGTTCATCTCAGTATCCTCTCAGTTCAATCCGAGCGCGGAAAGCTGCGCATCGACCTCCGCCCGCCATTCGGCAAGCAGGGTCTCGTTTTGTGTGTGTCGCAGGCCGAAACGCGACTGCGTCTCGAAGCGGGCCGAGCCGGAATGGCCAAAGCTCGCGGCGACCCGCGGATACCAGTAGGCCACGGAGGCTTTGGCCTTTGCGCGGCCTTCCGCATCATCGACGATCTGGATAAGGCCGGCGAGGCCGAGTTCGGCATGGCGCGTCTCGCGCGGCAGGATGGCGCGGAAAACTTCGGCGAGCGGCTGGTAGGAGACCCGCGACAGTTCTTTCAACTGCACGACGCTCGCCCGGCCCATCAGCACGTTCATGACCACGGCATCGACCCAGCCTTGCAGCGGATAGTGGAAGACGGACAGGCGCATGTCGCCGCCCTGCCGCGCCGCGCCGATATCGGCCTCGCGGGAAAGCCGCTCGGCCCAGGGATGGTGCACGGCATAGCGCCCACCATCCGCGCCAAAGGTTTCCATCACCCTAAGCACCTTGCCGGCATGATCGGCCTTTTCCAGCACGATGCGGGCGGCGGAGATGCGCTCCTGAATGCCCGGCGCATCGTTGATCGTATCGGCAAAGCCGGCGGAACCGGCAAGCTCGCTGTCGACGAAACTCGCCATCAGGCGCAGCAGCTCGCCGCGATAACGCGGTGGCACATTGGCCGGCGACGAGAGAACGCCGCCTTGCGCCAGATAATCCTCGATCGGCATCGTATCGGACATGGCAAGTTCCCCTTACTGGTCGTAGCTGACGACGATGCGGTCGGTGAGCGGGTAGCACTGGCAGGTCAGCACATAACCCTGGCGCACCTCGTAATCTTCCAGCGCGTGGTTGGTCTCCATCTCGACCTCGCCTTCCAGAACCTTGGCGCGGCAGGTGGAACAGACACCGGCCTTGCAGGCATAGGGCGCATCCATGGCATTTTCGAGCGCAGCATCGAGCAGACTCTGACCGTGCTTGGGAAACTTGAAGATGCGGGTCGCGCCATCGAGCGTGACAGTCGCCTCGCAGGCGGCAGCGTGATCGGCACCGTTGGCCTGCTCCACCTTGCGCCGCGCCCGGCCAGGCTGCGAGGAGGCAAAGAGTTCGAACTTGATCTGATCGTCGCGCAATCCATGCTCGCGAAGCGCGGCGGCAATCGCCAGCATCATCGGCTCCGGGCCGCAGATGAACGCTGTTGTCACCGACTTCGGGTCGATCCAGTTTTTAAAGAGTGCAGCACATTTCGCGCCATCGATACGGCCGGTGAAAAGATCGATATCCTGCGCCTCGCTCTCCAGCACATGCAGCACGGAGAGGCGGCCGAGATAGACGTTCTTCAGGTCCTCCAGCTCGTCGCGGAACATGATCGAGCTGATCTGCCGGTTGGCATAGACCAGTGTGAAGCGGGCACGGGGCTCGCGCGACAGCACCGTCTTGATAATCGACAGCACCGGCGTGATGCCGCTGCCGCCGGCAAAACCGAGATAGTGCTTGGCCGTTTCAGGGTCCAGCGCCGTGAAGAAGGCGCCCATCGGCGGCATGGCTTCCAGCGTGTCCCCGGGCTTCAGGTTCTCGTTGACCCAGGTGGAAAAACAGCCGCCATCGACGCGCTTGATGCCGACCTTCAAGACACCCTCGTCCTTGCCGGCGCAGATCGAATAGGAGCGGCGCAGTTCCTCGTCCTCGAACTTGCGGCGGAAGGTCAGGTACTGGCCTTGCGTGAAATCGAAGACGGCCCGGTCCTCGTCGGACGGCCGAAGCGTGACCACGACCGCATCGCGCGTCTCGCGGCGAACGTCGGTTACGGTCAGGGGATGAAAACGTGCCATGCGTAGGCCCTTTCCATAGAGCAATTCCAGCAACAGTGCTTGAGCGTCTTGCGTTCGGAATTGCGTAAGAACAAAAAGCTCTGGTGGTCAGATGCACTTGAAGTAGTCGAACGGTTCCAGGCAGTCGGTGCAGCGATAGCTCGCCTTGCAGGGCGTCGAGCCGAACTGGCTGATCTTCTCGGTATTCGTCGATCCGCAGCGCGGACAGGCGATTGTCAGGTTCGAGCGGCCCGAAAGCCGGTCGACGCGTTTCATCAGCACGCCATCGGCCGCCGTACCGTCGATCGGCGGGGCGATGCCGTAGTCGCGCAGCTTCTCTCGGCCCTCGGCGCTGATCCAGTCCGTTGTCCAGGCGGGCGAGAGCTGGCGTTCCAGCTTCACCTTGGAAAGCCCCTTTTCCGCGAGCGCCGTCTCGATATCGAGATTGATGATCGTCGTGGCGGGACAGCCGGAATAGGTCGGCGTCACCGTCACCACCAGCGTATCGTCGCGCCACGCGACATCGCGGATGATGCCGAGGTCGGTGAGTGAGATCACCGGAATTTCCGGATCCGGCACTTCAGCCAGCCAGTGCCAGACCTCATCGAGCGAGGGACGGAGCGCCGGGTCCATGACCGCCTCCTACCAGGTAGCGCCCGGATAGGCGCGCTGGAGGAACTGCATCTCGGACAGGATGAAGCCGAGGTGCTCGGTGTGTACGCCGCGCCGGCCGCCCTTGTGCATGTAGCCGTCGGCGGGCTTCTTCAGCGTGCCTTCGGTGAGCGCCTCGGCCACGATCTCGTCCCAGCCGGCCTTGAGGCTCTGCGGTTCCGGAATGATCCCGGCCTCCACGAGTGCCGCGTCCACCGCGTCGGCGGCGAACATCTCGCCGGTATAGGGCCAGAGATCGTCCAGCGCCTCCTGCATGCGGCGGTGGCTTTCGGCCGTGCCGTCGCCGAGACGGATGACGAGATCACGGCTGCGGTCGAGATGGTAGGAGACCTCTTTGAAGGCCTTTTCCGCGATCTCCGCGATACGCGTCTCCGTCGAGCCTTTCAGCGCCTTCAAGAGCAGATAGTGCGAGGCATCGAACAGGAACTGCCGCATCAGCGTCTTGCCGAAATCGCCGTTCGGGCGCTCGACCAACAGGATGTTGCGGAAGTCGTAGCCGTCGCGCAGATAGGAAAGGTCATCGGCCGAACGGCCCTTGCCCTCCACTTCGCCGGCAAGGCCGAGCCAGAGCTGCGTCTGGCCGATCAGGTCGAGCGCGGTGTTGGCGAGCGCAATATCCTCCTCCAGCGCCGGCGCATGGCCGCACCATTCGGAAACGCGATGACCGAGGATCAGCGCATTGTCGCCGATGCGCAGCAGGAATTCGAGAAGCGCGGCCTGATCGGCCGCCGTTTCAAATGCCGCGGTCGCCATCACATGTGCCCCACTTCATCCGGAATGTCGAAGAAGGTCGGGTGACGGTAGACCTTGGAATTCGACGGGTCGAAGAGCGGACCCTTTTCCGAGGGCGCGCTGGCGGTGATCTCGGACGACCGCACCACCCAGATGCTGACGCCCTCGTTGCGGCGCGTATAGACGTCGCGGGCATTGTTGATCGCCATTTCGGCGTCGGGCGCGTGCAGGCTGCCGACATGGCGATGGTTGAGGCCATGCTGACCCCGGATGAAAACTTCCCAAAGCGGCCATTCGCTGGACATCGTGCTCTCTCCCTTACTCGGCGGCGATTTTTGCGGCAGCGCGGCGGTCGGCGGCCTTTTCGGCATGCGCCGTCAGGCCGTCGCGGAACCAGGCGCCGTCATTCCAGGCCTTTTTGCGGGCATCGAGGCGTTCCGCATTGCAGGGGCCGTTGCCGGCGATCACGTTGAAGAACTCTTCCCAGTCCGGCTCGCCGAAATCGTGGCCGCCCTTCTCCTCGTTCCACTTGAGGTCCGGGTCCGGCACGGTGAGGCCGAGGTATTTCGCCTGCGGCACGGTCTGGTCGACAAACTTCTGGCGCAGCTCGTCGTTGGAATTCTGCTTGATCTTCCAGGCCATCGACTGGGCCGAGTGCACGGAGGCATCGTCCGAGGGGCCGAACATCATGAGCGACGGCCACCACCAGCGGTTCAACGCATCCTGCACCATGGCCTTTTGCGCCGGCGTGCCCTTCACCATGCGCATCAGGGCGTCATAACCCTGGCGCTGGTGAAAACTCTCTTCCTTGCAGATGCGCACCATGGCCCGCGCATAGGGGCCGTAGGAACAGCGCTGCAACGGCACCTGGTTCATGATCGCCGCGCCATCGACCAGCCAGCCGATCGCGCCGATATCGGCCCAGGTCAGCGTCGGATAGTTGAAGATCGAGGAATATTTGGCCTTGCCGGAATGCAGCTGCTCGTACATCTGGTCGCGGCTGATGCCGAGTGTCTCGGCGGCACAGTAGAGATAGAGGCCGTGGCCGGCCTCGTCCTGCACCTTGGCAAGCAGGATCGCCTTCCTCTCAAGGGTCGGCGCGCGGGAAATCCAGTTGCCTTCCGGCAGCTGGCCGACGATTTCCGAGTGGGCGTGCTGGCTGATCTGGCGCACGAGCGTCTTGCGATAGCCTTCCGGCATCCATTCCTTCGGCTCGATCTTCTGGCCGGCGTCGACGCGTTCCTGGAAGGCGCGCTCAACGGGATCCATCTCGTCGAGGGACCGGACGCGCGCTGCGTCGGTTTTCACCATCTGGGCATACATGGTCTTCTCCTCAGGCTGTGCGCGTCAGACGCGCTCGAGAATGATGGCGATGCCCTGGCCGACGCCGATGCACATGGTACAGAGTGCATAACGCCCGCCCTGGCGGTGGAGCTGATAGGTGGCAGTGGTGACGAGGCGCGCGCCGCTCATGCCGAGCGGGTGACCGATGGCGATGGCGCCGCCGTTCGGGTTCACATGCGCCGCATCGTCCGGCAGGCCGAGATCGCGCAGCACGGCGAGCGCCTGCGACGCGAAGGCCTCGTTGAGTTCGATGACATCCATCTGGTTAAGCGACAGGCCAGCGCGCTCCAGCACACGGCGCACCGCCGGCGCGGGACCGAAGCCCATGATGCGCGGCTCAAGACCAGCCGCCGCCATGGCGACGACACGCGCTTTCGGCGTCAGGCCTTGCGCCCTCGCGGTTGCTTCGCTGGCGATGAGCAGCGCAGCCGCGCCGTCATTGACGCCCGAGGCGTTGCCGGCGGTGACGGAAAGGTCGGGGCCGTTGACACCCTTGAGCTTGCCGAGCTGCTCGGCCGTTGTGCCGGGACGAGGATGTTCGTCGCGGTCGACGATGAGCGGATCGCCCTTCTTCTGCGGCACATGGACGGGCACGATCTCATCGGCAAAAATACCGGCCTCATACGCCGCGGCCCAGCGGGCCTGACTGCGGGCGGCAAAGGCGTCCTGATCCTCGCGGCTGACGGTAAAATCGGTGGCGACGTTGTCGGCAGTCTCCGGCATGGAATCGACGCCAAACGCCTTCTTCATCTTCGGATTGACGAAGCGCCAGCCGATCGTCGTGTCATAGACGGCATTCGAACGGGAGAAGGCACTGTCGGCCTTCGGCAAGACGAAGGGCGCCCGGCTCATGCTCTCGACGCCGCCGGCGATGACGAAATCACAGTCGCCGGCACGGATGGCGCGGGCAGCCATGCCGACGGCGTCCATGCCGGAGCCACAGAGGCGGTTGACGGTCGTGGCGGGAATGGAAACGGGAAGACCGGACAGCAGCACGGCCATGCGGCCGACATTGCGGTTGTCCTCACCGGCCTGGTTGGCGCAGCCATAGATGAGATCATCGACCTTCGACCAGTCGACGCCGGGATTGCGTGCCATCAGGCCCGAAAGCGGCAGGGCCGCCAGATCGTCGGCGCGGACCGACGACAACAGGCCACCATAACGGCCGATGGGCGTACGGACAGCATCGCAGATAAAGGCTTCGGACACGCGGTTTCCTCCCTGTACCCAAGGCCGGCTCGCCTCTCCCGAAACATTCGCCGACCGATCGGTTGGTTATTTACCACCCAACACATCACAAATCAATGGCCGTTTCTCCATATTCTGTGATGTTTAATTTCAGCAGCCGATATCATAGCACAAACTGCGTTTTTCCGTGTGAAAAGTGCCTCAGATGGCGTCGCGCAACAGCGAAAGACGACGCAGCGTCGCCTCGCTCGCCTCCGGCAGCGCACCATCCGCCGTCACGAAATGGCGGGCGACATGCAGGTCCGCCTCGGGCGAAAGGCGAAGGTAGAGATCGTTGAAAAGCCGCCGCGCCTCGTCGCCCGGCCAGTCGGCCGGCAATGCCGCCTGCGGCAGGCGCGGATCACGCAGCACGACGAGGCGGAACTGGTGCACCAGCACCAGCCGGGCGGCGAGGCTTTCGGCCGCCGCCAGCCGCACGCCGCCACCGAGCAGATCGGCAAGCCGCCCGAACCGTCGGATGAAGCCGCGATAGGCATCCGCGTGCTGTGCAAGGTTCCAGTGGTCGGCCGCAAAGGCGCCTAGGTCGCCTTCGCCGCTCACAACCTCCGCCCGGAAGAGCACGGCCGGCTGTTTCAAGGACGGCATGGGCCGCGCGCCGACGGCAAGCCTTGGCCCCAGCCGCGCATGGCCGGCGCGCTCCAGAGCTTGCATCGCCTCGTCCGGCGCCGAGCCCGTCAACTGCACGAAATGCCAGTCGGCCACTTCCGGCGGGCCGAAAAGCATGCGGGCGGCGGCGGCAAATTCGGTACGCGCCGGCGCTGCCAGCCGATAAAAGCTACGGCGCCCCTCGCGCTCGCCCGACACCTGCCCGGCGGCGACGAGCCGCGAGACGGCGGTGCGCACCAGCGTTTCGCTGATGCCGACATCGGCGCAGGTGTCGATGAGGTTGCCGGTCCAGACCACGCCGCCACGCGGCTCCACCACGTCGCCATAGATAGTGACGATGAAGCCGGCCGCCTTCAGCGGGCTCTCCTCGATGATCGCCTTGATCAGCGCGCCGAACGCGCTTTCTGGCCTGTCCTTCTCACCCGGCACGTCTGCCCGCCTTCATTTGCAACTTCGATCGTGCCGAGGACTACCCCAGAATTGGCCGGAACGGAAAGCCCGCACGCGCCGCGGAGCCCGTAATCTCACAGAAGAGGGGCATGTTTCGTCAGTAAATATTTAAGCCGCATCTGCCATCGTCCCTCGACAACCGACCCTCGAGCGAACCGTCGTCGAGGGCTGGAGCGCGGAGATCAACGAAACACGATGACCGACCGGCATGCCCCACCATCCTTCCGGGGGCTGGGATATTATGTCCCCGCCATCGTCGTCGCGTTCGCCGTGCTGGTCGCCGTCTTCCTTGCGGATGTCCAGAAGCGCCGGCTGGAGGAAGAGTATCTGCGCTCCTTCACCACCGAACAGCTCGGTCTCCTCCGCTCGCGCCTACAGGGCAATATCCTCGGCAACGTCAAGCTGGTGCAGGGCCTCGTCGCCACGCTCTCCACTGAACCCACCATGCCCCCCGCCCGCTTCGCCGATCTTGCCGGCCGCATCTTCGACGAGGACAACCAGTTGCGCAGCCTCGCCATTGCGCCGGATTTCGTGATCTCCCTGGTCTATCCGCTGAAGGGCAACGAGCGCAGCCTCGGCCTCGACTATCGCACGAACGAACGGCAGCGCGCCGCCGCGATGCAGGTGAAGGAACTGGGCCGGCTGATCGTCACCGGCCCGGTCGACCTCGTGCAGGGCGGGCGTGGAGTGATTGCGCGCTACCCTATCCATGCCGGCAAGGACAAAGCGTTTTTCGGCATCGCATCGGCGGTGATCGACCTTGAGAAACTGTTTTCCGCCAGCGGCTTCAAGAGCGACATGCGGGTCGCGCTCGCCATTTCCAGCCGGGCTCATGATGGCGGCGAGGCACGCACCTTCTTCAACACGACCGCGGCCGTCGATGTCGAACCGGTGGTGATGACCATCGATATCGGCCACGAAATCTGGACCATGTCGGCCGCACCGTTGAAGGGTTGGCACCAGCCGTCCGCCGATCTTGGCCTGTTTCGCGGCGGCCTTGCGCTGCTCGCCATCATCATCGTCGCGCCGATGTTCTGGGTCGGCTACCTGATGAAGGACCGTCACCGGCATATCCTGGCACTGCAGGACCGGGAGGACAGGCTCGAAACCGTCTCGCAACGCCTGCAACTGGCGCTCGACGCCTCCAAGGTCGGCGTGTGGGAATACGATACCGAGACCAAGGCGCTCTCCTGGGATGCGCGCATGCGAAAACTCTACGGCGTATCGGCGGCGCAGCCCGTTTGCAGCTACAAGGACTGGCGCGCGGCACTGCATCCCGATGACATCGAGGAGGCCGAACGCGTTTTCGCCGACGCTATCGCAGCGGACAAACCCTACATTACCGAATTCCGCGTTTTGGCCAGCGACGGCAGCATCCGCCACATCCGCGCGCACGGCATGACCTACCGCGCCACTTCCGGCGCAAAACGCATCGTCGGCGCCAACTGGGACGTGACGCAAGACAACCAGTTGCAGGCCGATCTGCTGCAGGCAAAGCTGACGGCGGAAGCGCAGAACCGTGCGCTGGAGGAAGCGCGCCTCGTGCTGGAGCACAACTCTTTGCATGACGCGCTGACCCGCCTGCCGAACCGGCGCTTCCTCGACCAGCAGATCGCGCTTGCCGGCAGCGGCGACGGACGCCCGCTGACGCTGCTGCATATCGACCTCGACCGCTTCAAGGATATCAACGACACGCTCGGCCACGCCGCCGGCGACGAGGTGCTGAAACAGGCGGCCGGCGTCCTGCGCGCCCATGTGCCGGCCGAAGATTTCATCGCGCGCATCGGCGGCGACGAATTCGTCCTGCTCTCGCGCCGCGATCCCGTCGTGGCCGACTTCGCTGCCCTTTCGGCCCGTCTGATCGCGGCAATCAGCGAGCCGATGGCGATCGAGGGCCATGACTGCCGCATCGGTGCAAGCATCGGCATCGCCACGCGCAATGACCTGGAGGAATCCACCGAACAGTTGCTCGTCAATGCCGATATCGCCCTTTACGAGGCCAAGCGCCGCGGGCGCAACCGCGTCGAGGCGTTCAACGACGACCTGCGCCTGCGCACCGTGGAGGTGAAGCGGCTCAGCGACGACATTCTGCGCGGCCTCGAGCAGGGAGAGTTCCACCCCTTCTTCCAACCGCAGTTCGACGCGCAGACGCTGGAGATCGTCGGCGTCGAGGCGCTCGCCCGCTGGAACCACCCGACCCGCGGCTTCGTCGCCCCTGACGTTTTCCTGCCGGTCGCCGAAAGCCTCAACGTCGTCGCCCAGATCGACGAAGCGATCCTCGGTCAGGCGCTTTTGCAGGCCATGCGCTGGGAGGCGCAGGGACTGGGTATCGCCCGGGTCTCGGTCAATGTCTCGTGCCAGCGCCTGCGGGATGAAAATCTCATCGAAAAGCTCAAGGCGATGAACATTCGCCCCGGCGCACTGACCTTCGAGCTCCTGGAATCGATCTCCTTCGATACGGCGGACGACGGACTGAAACAGGCGATCGAGGACATCAAGGCGCTCGGCATCGAGATCGAGATCGATGACTTCGGCAGCGGCCACGCCTCCATCGTCAGCCTGCTGGAACTGTCGCCCAAGCGGCTGAAGATCGACCGGCGGCTGGTGCAGCCCTTGACGCAATCGACCGCGCAGCAAAGCCTGGTGCAATCGATCATCGACATCGGCAAGGTGCGCAACATCGAGACGGTCGCCGAGGGTGTCGAGACGATGGCGCATGCCGAATTGCTGCGCCGTCTCGGCTGTCATGTCCTGCAGGGCTATGCCCTCGCCCGACCGATGGCGGCGGAGGATTTCCTCACCTTCGCCAAGGCGCGCGCCTGGATGCCGGCTGCGGGAATGTCCCTTACGGCGGCAAAAGCGCGCTAAGCGCATCCGCAAGCACGCGGCCGTCATGGTGGCCGCGCTGCCATGGATCCTCGAACTCGCCGATCACCACCTCTGCGCCCAGTCGCGCGCACGCAGCCTCGAGAGCCTCGGTCCCGAGATAGGCGAAAGAACCCGCCGTCTTCTCGAAAGGCAGGATCTGACGATTCGCAAGGACATGCGTAAAGGGCCGCACATCCGCCCCGCCCCGAGCGTGCCAGACGTCGGCAGCAAACTCCACCATGCGCGCCACATCCATCCCGCGCGTCTCGCGGCATTGCAGGATATTGCCGAGGAAGACGCGGCGGGCATGCACATTGCGCACGATCGCCGGCACGATCCCGTCGACCAGGAAATGTGGCAGCACGCTGGTGAAGAAGCTGCCCGGCCCGAAAACCACGGCATCCGCACTTTCCAGGCTTTCGATCACCGCTTCGTTGGCCGGCACGGCGGCCCCATCTCCGGCGGAAAGCATGATTTCGCGCACGCCCGTCGCGCCGTCGGCATCGCCGAGCGCTGTCAGGCGATGCTGTCCCTCGATGCGTGTGCCGTCATTCAACACGGCCGAAAGCGCCACATCGTTGATCGCCGTCGAGGGCCAGACATGGCCGGCGACCTCGCACAGCTTGCGAAAGACGAAGATCGCCGTGTTGATGTCGCTGTTATGGGCAAGGTGCGCGCCGGTCAGGATGAAATTGCCGATGCTGCCGTTGCGGAAATCGAAATCCGGTCCGATCGCCGCCCGGAACGTGCGTAGGTAGTTGAGGATCGCCCCGCGCAGGCCAGGCTCCATACGCTCCAGAAGCGGATGGCGGCCTTCGGCATAGAGCGCGAACTCCGTGCGGGCGTCCTCTTCGGCGCCGCTGGTCATGCGGGCATTGCAGACTTTCACCACGTCGCCCGCCCGGCCCTCGCCATGTGCCATGGTCATCAGCGCCTGGCGGATATCGCCGACGGCGAGCACGCCCAGGCTTTCGCGGATCACCTTGGAGCTGCCGCCGCTATCCCAGGCCGGAACCACCCGCGTGAGCCTGACCGGCAGGGAACAGAGGGCAAGATTGATCGAGCGGCAGGCACTGCCGCCCGAAAAGAGCACGATATGCGGACGTCGGCCTTCGGCCATACCTTCTCCTGCGGTTCTTTGCCTACGGCCCGATATTGTAGGCCGCACCAATCAGGGTCTTGGTATAGTCCGCCTGCGGCGCGCTGAAAATGGCGTCCGTTGGCCCCTCCTCGACGATCCTGCCGTCCTTCATCACCACGACATAGTCGGACATGGCGCGCACCACCGAAAGATCGTGGCTGATGAAGACATAGGACAGCCCATGTTTGGCCTGGAGATCGCGCAGAAGCTCGATCACCTGGCCCTGCACGGACCGGTCGAGTGCCGAGGTCGGTTCGTCGAGGATGACCGCCTGCGGCTTCAGGATCATTGCCCGCGCAATCGCGATACGCTGC
The DNA here is from genome assembly GCF_058808115.1 of Shinella sp. GW821-FHT11G07. Classification (NCBI taxonomy): domain Bacteria; kingdom Pseudomonadati; phylum Pseudomonadota; class Alphaproteobacteria; order Hyphomicrobiales; family Rhizobiaceae; genus Shinella; species Shinella sp. GW821-FHT11G07. Next base: position 118,558 of record NZ_JBXARJ010000004.1, on the reverse strand, counting down.
CGCTGGCCACCGGAGAACTCGTGCGGATAGCGGTTGCGCGCCGCGGGATCGAGCCCGACCTCCTTCAGCGCCTCGATCGCCCGCTTGTCGCGGTCAGCGCGCGAAAGCTGCGGTTCGTGCACATAGAGGCCTTCGGTGATGATCTCGCCCACCGTCTGGCGCGGCGAGAGCGAGCCGTAGGGGTCCTGGAAGACGACCTGCATGCTGCGCCGGAGCGGCCGCATGCCGTTGCGGTCGAGGTCGGAAATATCCGTCCTGCCGAAACGGTAGGCCCCCTTGCTGGAGATCAGGCGCAGCAACGCCCGACCGAGCGTCGACTTGCCGGAACCCGATTCCCCCACAACGCCGATCGTCTGGCCCTCATGCAGACTGATGCTGACATTGTCGACGGCGCGGAAGGTGGAGGCGCGTTTCTTAAGCAGCCCCCCATCGATCTTGTAATCGACGACGACATTGCGGCCTTCAAGGATGATCGGCGCATTGTCGGCCGGAGCAGCCTTGCGGCCATGCGGCTCGGCATCGATCAGCATGCGCGTATAGTCGGCCTTCGGGTTTTCGAAGATCTCCGCCGTCGCACCCTGCTCGACGATCTCGCCACGCCGCATGACGGCGACCCGCTCGGCAAAATGCCGCACGATGCCGAGATCGTGCGTGATGAGCACGATCGCCATGTCGAAGCGTTTCTGCAGATCGCGCAGCAGTTTGAGGATCTGCGCCTGGATCGTCACGTCGAGCGCCGTCGTCGGCTCGTCGGCGATCAGGATGTCCGGCTCGTTGGCGAGCGCCATGGCGATCATGACGCGCTGCCGCTGACCGCCCGACATTTCGTGCGGGTAGCTGTCGATGCGCCGATCCGGATCCGGAATGCCGACCAGCTTTAGCAGTTCCAGCACCTTCGGGCGTGCCTGTTTCCGAGTGCCGCCGCGATGATGCACGATCACCTCGGCGATCTGCTTGCCGATCGGATAGAGCGGGTCGAGCGAGGTCATCGGCTCCTGGAAGATCATGGTGATCTTTGCGCCGCGAATATCGTTCAAGGCCTTGGGCGGCAGGCCGACCATCTCCTTGCCGCGATATTTCGCCGAACCCGAAACCCTGCCATTGCTGGCGAGCAGGCCCATGATGCCCATCATGGTCTGGCTCTTGCCGGAACCGGATTCGCCGACGACCGCCAGCGTCTCGCCGGGACGGACATCGAGATCGATGCCCTTCACCGCATTGACGTCGCCATCCGGCGTCGTGAAGGACACCGTCAGGCCGCGCACGGCGAGGATCGGTTCCATGGTGTTTTGCGTCTCTGCCATGTCAGCGATCCTTCGGGTCGAACGCATCACGCAGGCCATCGCCGACGAAATTCAGCGAGAACAGCGTGACGACGAAGAAGATGGCGGGGAAGATGAGCAGCCACGGCGCCGACTGGATGTTGTTGGCGCCTTCCGCAATCAGCGAGCCCCAGCTCGTCAGGGGCGCCTGCACGCCGAGGCCGAGGAAGGACAGGAAGCTTTCGAGCAGGATCACCTTCGGCACGATGACCGTCACGAAGATGACCACGGGACCGATCGTGTTGGGGATGACGTGGCGGCGGATGATCTGCCAGTCCGTCAGGCCCAAGGCCTCCGCCGCACCGATGAACTCGCGCCGCTTGAGCGACAGCGTCTGGCCGCGCACGATACGGGCCATGTCGAGCCATTCCACCGCGCCGATGACGAGGAAGATCAGCACGAAGCTGCGCCCGAAGAAGACGACGAGCACGACGACGAGGAAGACGAAGGGCAGCGAGTAGAGGATTTCGACGAAGCGCATCATCACATTATCGACGCGACCGCCCATATAGCCCGAGATCGCGCCATAGGTGACGCCGATGCCGAGCGAGACGAGGCTGGCGAGCAGGCCGACAGCAATCGAGATCTGCCCGCCGAGCATGACTCGCGCCATGAGGTCGCGGCCGTTGGTGTCCGTGCCGAACAGGAAATATTCCCGGTCGACGATGCCGGTCAGCGTCAGCTTGCGGCCTTCGTCCTCGGTCGCGGTAACCTCGGTCTTGTCGAACTCGTTGGCCCGGTCGAAGTAACGCGTCGCGCGCGGGTCGATCGGGTCCTTCGCGGTGATGATGGCGGTAAAGGCCTCGCCTTCGACGGAGAAGGATTGCAGCTCGACGCGGGCGCGCGTCGCGACACCCTTCATCGCCTCCTCCAGCGAGTCTTCGCCCGGCCGTGGCTCAAGGCTCGGCGGGATCGTCACGTAGGAAGAGAAGACCTGATCATAGCTGTGGCTGATGAAGAAAGGGCCGAAGAATGCGAAGCAGGCAATCAGCACCAGCATCACGGAGCCTGCCATGGCAGGGCGGTTGCGGCGGAAGCGCATGACGGCGAGCTGGAAGAGGCTGCGACCCTTCACCTCGTTCGCGGGGGGTACGGAGACGATGGTGTCAGTCATGGCGAACCCTCGGATCGAGCAGGCCATAGAGAATGTCGACAGCCAGGTTGAACACGATGACAAAGATAGCGATCAGCACGACCGTGCCCATGACGAGCGTATAGTCGCGGTTGATCGCCCCAAGCACGAAGTAACGGCCGACACCGGGAATGGTGAAGATCGTCTCCACCACCGCCGAGCCGGTGAGCAGGGCAGCCGCGCAGGGGGCGAGGTAGGAGACGACCGGCAGCATCGCGCCGCGCATGGCATGCACCACGACCACCGATTTCGCCGGCAGGCCATAGGCCCGCGCGGTACGGATGTGGTCAGTGCGCAAGGCCTCGATCATCGAACCACGGGTAAGCCGCGCGAAGACGGCAAGCTGTGGCAGGGCAAGCGCGATCATCGGCAGGATGAGGAAGCGCAGCGAGCCATCCCCCCAGCCGCCGGCCGGCAGCCAGGCCAGCACGATGGCGAAGATCAGCGTCAGCACGGGACCGACGACGAAGTTCGGCACCGTGACACCGACGGTCGCCACCGACATGACCGCGAAATCGAGCGCGCTGTTCTGGCGCAGCGCCGCAAACGTGCCGATGATGACACCACCGACGAGCGCCAGCAGCAACGCATAGAAGCCGAGCTCGATCGAATAGGGCAGCCCCTTGCCGATCAGTTCGGCCACGCTGTTATCCTTGTAGATGTAGCTCGGTCCGAAATCGCCGGTGACGGCGTTGCCCATATAGGTGAGATATTGTCGCCAGAGCGGCTGATCGAGCTGGTAGGCCCGCATCAGGTTTTCCATCGTGGCGGGCGGCAGGGGGCGTTCGAGGTTGAACGGTCCGCCAGGCGCAAAGCGCATGAGAAAGAACGAAATTGTGACGACGATGAATAGCGTCGGCACGGCGCTTGCGAGGCGCCGCAGAACAAAAGCAAACATGGCCAAGACTCCTGAGCAACGATGCGTGGCCTGGACGGCCACGCATCGTCAGCGGATCATTCAGAAACGCTGAGAAAGCGGCTCAGGTGTTCGTTATTGACGTTGTCCGCCCATCCCTTGACCTTGTCGGAAACCAGCCACAGGTCGGCCTGGGTCAGAAGCGGCGCGACCGGCTGCTCCTTCATCAGGATGACTTCTGCGTCATGCATGAGCTTGGCGCGGGCCGCCGGATCCTGCTCGTCGTAGGACTTCTTCATGAGCCCGTCGAAGTCTGCGTTCGTGAAATGCCCGTAGTTGAAGGTCTTGTTGGTGCTGACGCTGAGCGCCAGGAAGTTCTCCGCATCCGCGTAGTCGGCCTGCCAGCCGGCGCGCGCCACGTTGAACGCGCCGCCTTCCTGCAGGTAGGCGTAGTGCGAGGACACATCGAGGTTCACCAGCGAGACATCGGCGGCAAACGTGTTCTTCCACATGTCGGCGATGGCCGTCGCCACGCGCTCGTGGTTCGGGTTGGTGTTATAGCGGATCTCGATCTTCAGCGGCTTGCCGCCCTCGCCGAAACCGGCTTCCTTCATCAGTTCGAGCGCCTTGTCCTCGCGGTCGAGCTGCGAGAGCGTGCCGAAATCGGCAAAGCCCGGCTCATAACCCTGGAGGCCCGGAGGCACCATCGAATAGGCCGGCAGCTGCGAGCCCGAGTAGATTTCCTTTGCGAGGAAGTCGCGGTCGACGGCCATGGAGAGCGCCTGGCGCACGCGCACGTCGCTATAGGGCTCCTGGCGGGTGTCGAAGGCATAGTAGTAGGTCGCCAGCGACGGCGAGACGCGGACCTGTTCGCCATAGCTCTTCTTCAGGCGATCGATCTGATCAGCCGAGAAGTTGTAGACGAGATCCATTTCCTTCGCTTCGAAGCGGCGGACGGAGGCGGCCTGGTCGTCGATCGGGTAGAAGATCACCTTGTCGAGCTTGACGGCGGCGGCATCCCAGTATTCGGGGTTCTTTTCAACGACGAGGTTGTCGTTCGGCACATGGCTGACGAGCTTGAATGCGCCGTTGGAGACCATCGTGCCGGGCTTGACGAAATCGGCACCGTTCTTTTCGACGCTGGCCTTGGAGACCGGCAGTGCCGTCTGGTGCGCGAGCAGCTCAAGGAAGAAGGGCGTCGGGCGCTCCAGCGTGATTTCCAGCGTCTTGGCGTCGACAGCCTTGAGGCCGAGCTGGTCGGTGCCGAGTTCGCCCTTGTTGACCTTCTCGGCGTTCTTGATCGGATAGAGGATGTTGGCGTAGCCTGCCGCCGTCTTCGGATCCTCGACGCGGGCGAGCGAGAACACGAAGTCCTCAGCCGTCACCGGCGAACCGTCCGACCACTTTCCATTGTCACGCAGCTTGAACGTGTAGACTTTGCCATCATCGGAAACCGTCCAGCTTTCGGCGGCGCCCGGAATGATCTTGCCGGCGGTGTCATAGATCGTCAGGCCCTCGTAGAGGTCCTTCAGGATGAATGCTTCGATATTGATGGAGGTATGCGCCTGGTCGAGCGTCTGCGGCTCGCCGGCATTGCCGCGGTGAAGCACCGCTTCTGCGAGCGCCGGACTTGCGCCCAAGAGGATCGCACCGGCGAGAAGAGCTGCACGAAAGCCAATAAGTTTGTTTGCCATTTTTTGTTTTCCTTCCCCGTTGTTTTTTTGGGTGCCCAATCAATTGTCCCTGTTTGTGGACTTGGCAAGACCCTAAAAACAGGAAATGCACAGCGATCAGCAAATCTCCGCAAAGCTTGAAAAATCAGGGAAAAAGCGGTCAGAAGGCCCGATGCACGGCAAGAAATGAGAAAAATATTTGCGTTTGCCGAAATTATTCGCAGTTTTCTGCCCATCGTTTCGCAAGAATTTCTGCGATCAATCGCGCAATCAATTCACCGCCAGAAACGGAGTTCCAAGATGAACATGTTGAAAACCCTCGCCGTCGCGGCCGCCCTTCAAGTTGCGGTTTTCGCCCCGGCCCTGGCCGGCGAAAACCTCGCCGCCGTGCAGTCGGCCGGCGCGCTGAAGATCGGCACCGAGGGCACCTACGCACCCTTCACCTTCCATGACACCGACGGCAAGCTGGTCGGCTTCGACGTCGAGATCGGCGAAGCGATCGCCAAGAAGCTTGGCGTCAAGGCCGAGTTCCTGGAAGGCAAATGGGACGGCCTGATCGCCGGCCTCGACGCCAACCGCTACGACGCCGTGATCAACCAGGTCGGCATCACCGATGCGCGCAAGCAGAAGTACGACTTCTCCGAGCCTTACATCGCTTCGAAGGCCGTGCTGATCATTCGCGCCGATGACGACAGCATCAAGGGTTTCGCCGACCTCAAGGGCAAGAAATCCGCCCAGTCGCTGACCAGCAATTTCGGCAAGATTGCGGAAGCGTCCGGCGCCGAACTCGTCGGCACCGACGGCTTCGACCAGTCGATCCAGCTCGTGCTGACCGGCCGCGCCGACGCCACGATCAACGACAGCCTGTCCTTCCTCGACTTCAAGAAGCACAAGCCGGACGCCAATGTGAAGATCGCCGCCGAACAGGAAAATGCCGACTATTCCGGCGTCATCATCCGCAAGGGCGAGCCGGAACTCCTGGAAGCGATCAACAAGGCGCTGACCGACATCAAGGCCGACGGCACCTACCAGGCGATCTCGGACAAGTATTTCGGACAGGACGTCTCGAAGTAATTCTTGGCCCTGCACCGCTTCGCGGCGGCCCGTTCCTCGCCTATAGATAGATTTGCAACCTGGCCGGGGATCACTCCGGCCAGCCGCTTTTCCGGAGGGTTTCCCCGTGCCGCCGTGGCTTCAACTGATGCTGGACTCGCTGGTGCCGCTCCTCTGGGCAGCGCTTGTCTTCACCATTCCGCTCACCCTGCTGTCCTTTGTGCTCGGCCTCACGCTCGGTCTCGTCACCGCGGTCGTGCGGCTGTTCGGGCCGCAACCGTTCGTCGCCATCGCGCGCTTCTATGTCTGGGTGATCCGCGGCACACCCCTGCTGGTTCAGCTCTTCGTCATCTTCTACGGCCTGCCGAGCCTCGGCATCCTGCTCGACGCCTTTCCGGCCGCCCTCATCGGCTTCACGCTGAATGTCGGCGCCTATACGTCGGAAATCATCCGCGCCGTCATCGCCTCGGTGCCGCGCGGCCAATGGGAGGCGGCCTATTCGATCGGCATGAGCTGGTCGCAGGCCATGCGCCGCACCATCCTGCCGCAGGCGAGCCGCGTTGCCGTGCCGCCGCTCTCCAACACCTTCATCTCGCTGGTGAAGGACACCTCGCTCGCCGCCGCCGTCACCGTGCCGGAACTCTTCCAGACCGCGCAGCGCATCGTCGCCACCACCTATGAACCGCTGATCCTCTATATCGAGGCCGCACTGATCTATCTCGCGTTGAGTTCCGTGCTCTCCGCCCTGCAGGTAAGGCTCGAAAAACGCTTCGCCCGCTATGGCGGCTTCCTGGAGGCCCGCACATGATCGAGCTCAGCCACATCGAAAAACGCTTCGGCGACAACCATGTGCTGCGCGATATCAGCCTCACGCTGGCCGAGGGCACTGTCACGGCGCTCGTCGGCCCGTCCGGCGGCGGCAAGAGCACGCTGCTGCGCTGCATCAACCTGCTCGAGACGCCGACCTCCGGCTCCATCAGGCTTGGCGAGGAAAAGATCGACTTCGCCCCCGGCCGCAAGGTCGGCTGGCCGGCAATCCAGAAGCTGCGCCGCCAGACCGGCATGGTCTTCCAGAATTTCCAGCTTTTCCCGCACCAGACGGCGATCGCCAATGTGATGGAAGGCCTGGTCACCGTGCTGAAATGGCCGGCGGACAAGGCCCGCGCCCGCGCGCTGGAATTGCTCGAAAAAGTCGGCATGGCGCATAAGGCCGAAGCCTGGCCGGCGACACTTTCGGGCGGCCAGCAGCAACGCGTCGCCATTGCCCGTGCGCTCGCTCCATCGCCCCGTGTGCTGCTCTGCGACGAGCCGACCTCGGCGCTCGATCCGGAACTTGCGGAAGAGGTCGTCGAGGTGCTGAGCCGGCTTGCCCGCGAGGGCACGACCATGGTCATGGCGACGCATGACCTGCGCCTTGCCTCTCGCGTCGCCGATACCGTCGTCTTCCTCGATGGCGGCGTGATCGTCGAGCAAGGACCACCGCGTGCCCTGTTCTCGACACCTGAGCGGGATCGCACGAAAAAATTCATCGCTTCGCTCAGCGCACCGCACAGCTACGACATCTAAATGCAACACTTCCGTAACGTGAGGTGCTAAATTCCTAGTCGCGGCAGTTGCATCGCACCGACGATTCAAGCAGAGTAAAGAGATATCCATACCTCGCCATGCCCCGGCATGTCCTATAGGGGAGAAATCTCATGATCAAGAAAACGCCGAACCCAATCGACATCTTTGTCGGATCCCGCGTGCGCCTGCGCAGGCTGATGGTCGGCATGAGTCAGGAGGCGCTCGCCGACCGGCTGGGCGTGACCTTCCAGCAGGTACAGAAGTACGAGAAGGGCACCAACCGCATCAGCGCCAGCCGTCTCCAGGCGATCTCGGATGTTTTCCGCGTGCCGCCGAGCTTCTTCTTCCAGGATGACGAAAACGCCATACCGACGGCAGGCGTCGCGCACGAGACCGGCGACGTTTCCACCTTCGTTTCCTCCAAGGAAGGCCTGGATCTCAACCGCGCGTTCCTGAAGATCGGAGATTCGGGCGTGCGCAAGTCGATCATCGCCCTTGCGACCGCACTTTCCAAGGCAAGTGCCGAACAGGCAGGCGAGCGCGCAGACAACGCACCGGAATTGCGGGTCTGATCCCAAATGCCGGCACGGCTGCAGACGCTTGGCCATCTGCGCCTGCTCGACGAGGGCGGTGACGAGATCGTCTTTCCCGAAAAGGCGCTTCTGATCCTCTGCTATCTCCAGACGCGCGGCATAAGCGAAATGCCGCGTGTTGATGCTGCCGGCCTCTTCTGGGACGACGCCAACAGTTCGGCGGCCTTCGCCAACCTGCGACAGACCATTTCCCGCGCGCAGAAGCGCCAGCGGGAACTCGGCCGGACCTACCTCATTTTCACCGACACAACGATCACGCTTGGACCGGAGCCGATCACCAGCGATGTCGAACAGGTCCGCGACGGCGCAAGCCTGAACCTGCTTGCCGGCCTTCTGACCGAAGATTTCCTGAAACAGATCAGGCCAGGCAACCGGACACTTACAAGCTGGATTGCGCTGCAAAGGGCAGCCCATGCCGCCCTGCTGCGCGCCGCCCTGCTCGATGGCAAGGCATCCGAGGGCGCAACACGCCAAGCGCGCTCAGCCGCCGCCCTTCGCCTGCTCGAAAGCAATCCGGACGATGACGATGTCCGCGCCGTTCTGACGGGCCGACCGGCCGTTTCCACGAGCCTGATGACCTTCCCGCAGTCCACCCGGATACTCACACCGGAGGAAGTCGACATCACGCTGCCGCGGCAAAACCCGCCGCGCGTCGTGCTGCTGCCGCCTGTAACGACACTCACCGCGAGAGCCGCCGCCCGCTTTTCCGAAGCCCTGATCGAGGACGTGACGATCGGGCTCTGCGCGCTGCGCTCCATTTCGATCATTGCGCCGCATACCGCCGCGCAGATTTCGCTCCAGGCAGACCGGGCGACCACCTACGAGCGCCACAAGATCAGCTACATCCTCGAAACGAGGCTGCGCGACGAGGGCGACCACCATACGCTGTTTGCCCAGCTGATCTTCTTCGGCAGCGACGAGGTGATCTGGGCCGAGCGTTTTCCGCTGACGGCAGAGGGGCTTGCCCGCTCGCGACAGACGATTGCCCGCCAGATCGCCGGCGCGATCGCTACGGAAGTCGAGCGCAACGAACTCGTGCGCGGCGACTATGAACACGACGCCAATGCCTATCGCAGCTTCCTTGTCGGGCAGGGACAGCTCAAGAATCTCGACCTGCGTGACATCCGCCGCGCCCGCAAGAGCTTTCGCGAGGCCCTGCAGGCCAGCAGCGGTTTCGCCCCGGCGATCGGCGGGCTGGCGCGCAGCTATTTCCTCGAATGGCTGGTGACGGCGCGTGGCGACCAGGATCTGCTCCGACAGGCCGAACTCCACGCCGAGCAGGCCATACGCGCCGACGATCGCCTGCCTTCCGGCTACCGCGAGCTCGGCGTCGTCAAGCTCTATGCCCGCCAGTTCGATGAAAGTGCTGCCTATCTCGACCGCGCCGAAGCGCTGAGCCCGCACTATGCCAACGTGATCGCGAGCTATGCCGACACGCTGGTGCAAGCATCGCGACCGGATGTCGGTTTGCAGAAGATCGAACATGCGATCGAGTTGAACCCGCTGCCGCCGGACGAATATTTCTGGACCGCGGCCGGCGCGGCCTACTCACTCGGCAGATATGAGGAAGCCCTCGCCTACATCACGCGGATGAAGGACAAGGACCCTGTCCATCGCCTCGCGGCCGCATGCTGGGCCATGCTGGGCGACCTCAAGAAAGCGCGGCTGTTCGTGCGCCGCACCTACGATATCAACCCGAACTTCGATTTCGAAGCATGGATGGCTGTCGTGCCCATCAAGGAAGAGTGGCACAGGCAGCACTATCGTGACGGTCTAAAAAAAGCAGGTTTCTGACAACACGCATTCAACAAGGAGAGAAATGACATGGCCAGAATAGTAGTACTCGGCATCACGGGCGAAGATGGACTCTGGGTCGCCGACCTCGATGCCGGAACGATCTCGCAGGCCCCCGCGCCGACGAGCGGTGATCTCAAAAAGGCGGACGACCTGCGCAAAACGGGCGCCTCCGTCATCAAGGGCGTCAATTTTGCTGCACTTGCGACGTCAGTCGACGCCGTGTCCGGCGGCTTCCTCGACGTTTCCGGTGGGTTCCTCGATGTTTCCGGCGGTTTCCTGGACAACTGAGCAGTGACCTCTTACTCGGACCGTATCTGCGGTCCCGAGCAGACCTGGAGCCGGATCGAGGCACTCTTGCCTCGGTTCGGCGTCACACGCCTTTCCCGGCTTACGGGATTGGACCGGGTCGGCATTCCGGTCTGGAACGCCGTCAGCCCCAATGCCCGTTCGATCGTCATCAATCAGGGCAAGGGCATCACCGATATCGACGCAAAGGTCTCCGCCGCCATGGAGGCGCTCGAGCGGGCCATCGCGGGTGAACCGCTGGTGCCTGTTCGCAAGGCATCGCGTCGCGACTTTGCCACGGAGGGCGATACCTGCCTGCCGCTCGACATCTTTGTCGCCGCCAACCAGGCCTTCTTGACGGAAGACGAGGCACTCGAATGGTTTGCCGGTCATGATATCGTCACGGGCGAACGCGTCTGGGTGCCACGCGCCGCCGTGTGCCTCGACCGGACCGATACTGCGCCACGCTTCTGGCAATCCTCCGACGGCCTCGCCTCCGGCAACAGCGAGACCGAAGCCATCCTGCACGGCCTGCTTGAACGCATCGAGCGGGATGCCGACCGCCTCTGGCGTCTGCTGCCCCGCGCAAAGCGGCTCGCAACCGCCATCGACCCGACGGCCCTTGCCGACCCGCTCGTCGATACCCTTGTGGCCCGCTTCCAGCATGCCGGGCTAGAACTGCGTGTCTTCGATGTTACCAGCGACATCGCCATTCCGACCTATGCTGCCGTGCTGGGCGATGCCGGCCTTCTCGAAAAGAAACAGCCGCTCTTCCACGATGCAACGATCGGCTACGGCACGCATCCGGCCGCCGCGCGCGCCGCCATCCGGGCGCTGACAGAAGTCGCCCAGTCGCGCCTGACCTATATCAGCGGTGCGCGGGACGATCTTTTTGCAGAGACCTTCGCGCGCCCTCTCGCGGCGGAGACGCTTGCGCTGTTCGAATCATCGCCCGCCCCGGCAAAAACCTACACCGCACCGCAGGGCGACGCCGCGGCCCTTCTCGCCCATTGCCTGGAGCAGCTTGCGGCATCCGGTATATCGCAGGTGATCGCCGTCCCCCTCGGCGACGCTTCGCTTCCCATTTCCGTGGTCAAGGTGGTCGCGCCCGCGCTCGAAAATCCGGAAGGCGCGCGCCGTCACGCCCTTGGGTCCCGCGCGCTGTCCCGCATGTTGTTCGGCACGCCATGAACGTTCTCTTCGTCGGCCCCAGCCTTCCCGATGCCACCGCGTTCTGCGGCGATGCAATCCATGTCCGCCCTCCCGCCGCGCATGGTGACGTGTTGCGCGCGGTGAGAAGCGGCGCAACGGCGATCGGCATCATCGACGGTAATTTCGAGCATGTGGCGCCCGTCTGGCACAAGGAAATCCTCCATGCACTCGATCAGGACGTGGCGGTTTTCGGCGCGGCCAGCATGGGGGCCTTGCGTGCGGCCGAATGTGATGCCTTCGGGATGATCGGTGTCGGGCGCATCTACGAGGACTACGCCGCCGGCCGCCGGGTGGATGATGCGGATGTCGCGCTTCTGCACGGCCCTGCCGAGCTCGGCTATCCCGCACTTTCCCTTCCGCTCGTCAATGTCGATGCCACGCTGGACCAGCTGGAGAAGCTTGATAAGTCTACCATATCAACCCTTCGTGATATTGCGGCGGCGCTTTTTTACAAGGACAGAACCTGGCCTGCGATCATCAAATCAGCGGGAATGGCGGAAGATCGCGCCGAGGTCCTACAACTTCTCCACGCAGCAACCTTGAACCAGAAGCGCGCGGACGCGCTCGCCCTTGTCCGTGCAATGGTGGATTTCACCTCGCAAACGCCTGCAAAACGCGGGGACTGGTCGTTCAGGGCAACGACACTTTGGCGATCCGTCGCCGATCAACCGGAAACGCAATAGAACGTGCAATTTCCCATTCCGCGTGTGTCACGCCTGAGTCACGCGCAGAGCCCGAGAGTCACGCCTATACTCGCTGCCAGGGGTACAGAGTGAGCGTTGCTCCGGGGGCAAGGACATGAACATCAATACCATTGAAGTGGAAGACCGCGGTACGGAACTGCTGGCGCTTGCGCGACTCGTCGCGTTTGCGCTGGAATCGGCCAAATCGCTGGATGCCGAAGTCGTTGAATTCTGCCTGGACAAGGCGCTGAGGGCGGTGCTGGACCAGATCGACGAACCATCCCGCATGATGCTGACATCCAGTGACATCATGCTGATGAATCGTTCGGCACTCTGCTGAACGAACGAGATCGGCCGGTCCGCCGGCCGAAGCCAAACCGCCGCCCTCCTCCGCGGCGCTGATCGTGCGTGCGGCCCGAACCTGCGGGCCGCCGCCGATCTTCGAGATCCATAGCCCGACACGCCGTCCATCCAGCCCGCGCGCTGGAAATGGCGATCCGGTCTTTTCCCGGCAGCCAGGAACCGTTACGCAGGAGCCGCAAGACGGCCATTCCGGCGTCTGGAACGGAGAACGGCATGTTCGGTCCCAAGGCCATCACCCCCGACAGGGCGCTCCACACCCTGACACATCGGGCGAGAGCGGTGGTCAAGACACGTCGGTCTGCATAGGCCGTGAACGCGCTTGCAGCCTATGGCGGCCTTTTCTTTGCGGCATTCGTCGCCGCGACAATCCTGCCTGCCCAGTCCGAGGCCGTGCTCGCCGGCTTGCTGGCGACCGGCCGCCATTCGCCGGAAATCCTGGTCCTCGTCGCCGGCATCGGCAATGTGCTCGGCTCCGTCGTCAACTGGCTGCTCGGCCGCAGCGTCGAGCGCTTCCGCGATGCCCGCTGGTTCCCCGTCAGTGCGAAAAACCTCGACCGCGCAGGACAATGGTATCGCAGATATGGCTGGTGGAGCCTGCTTCTGAGCTGGCTGCCTTTCATCGGCGATCCCTTGACGGTGGCGGCCGGTATCATGCGCGAACCGTTCCCGCGCTTCCTGCTCGTCGTCGCCATCGCCAAATTCGGCCGCTACATCGTGCTCGCCGCGCTCGTCCTGCACTGGTTCTGAATTTTTTTCACCGGCGATGGAATGAGAGCCACGCAGCGCTCGTATATTGGGACATGAACGGAAAGACACCCGGCTTCAATGTGATCGGACAGCTTGCGGCGCTTCGGCGCTATGCGCTCTCGCTCGTCCGCAATCCGGACGAAGCGGAAGACCTTGTGCATGACGCGCTGGTGAAGGCCTATGAGCGCCAGTCCACCTTCCGCACCGGCGCGAATGTGCGCAACTGGCTGATGTCGATCCTGCACAATGCCCATATCGACCGCCTGCGCCAACGGCACTCGCAAAAGCGTCGCCATGACGCTGCCGCCGAGGTGGCGGAAACATCCGTGCCGGCAAATCAGGATCATTCGGTGCGCCTGACGCAGTTGCGCAATGCCTTCTTCGCCCTGCCGGAGGAGCAGCGCGAAGCCCTGCACCTCGTCGCCATCGAAGAGCTTTCCTACCAGGAAGCCGCCGACACGCTCGGCATCCCGGTCGGCACGCTGATGTCGCGGGTCGCCCGCGCCCGCCAACGGCTGCGGGCCTTTGAACAGAACGGCGCTACCACGCCTGTCACGCATCTCAAGATCGTCGGAGGCACTGACGATGACAAGCAATGATCCCATCATCGAATCCGATCTCAACGCCTATGTCGACGACCAGCTCGCCGTCGGCCGGCGCATCGAGGTAGAGGCCTATCTTTCGGAACGGCCGGAGGTCGCCGCCCAGATCATGAAGGATCTTCGCGTGCGCGACGAGTTGCGCCTGGCGCTTGCCGACCACCGCACGGTGACCCGGCAGGCAACGCGCGAAGCCGCGCGCCTGCTGGAACGCGCGCTGTCGCGCCGCCGCATCTTCTCGGTCTTCCGCCGCGCCGCCACCATCGCGCTTTTTGTTGCCGCCGGCTGGACCGCGCATGCGACGCTCGGGCCGTTCGGCGCAACTGAGGTCATTGCCTCGACGCCACCGCCGGCCTTTGTCGAAGAGGCCGTCAGGGCGCACAAGACGACGCTGCTGCGCGACTCCATGGCTTCGCAGCCCGAAATCGAAATCTTCGATCCGGCCGAAATCCGCTCGGCGACGGCCATCGTGCTGCCAAACCTGCCGAAGGGCTGGACCGTGGTCGACACCCAGGTCTTCCCCTCCGCCTACGGCCCGAGCGTCGAGCTGGTGCTGGAGCCGCGCAAGGACGAACGCCTGTCGCTTTTTGCCGTGCGCCCCGGCTCGTTTGCCGTGCAGCACGTCCTGCTCTTCCACGCCGACAATGCCAGGGCCGCCTACTGGCAGATCGGCGAGGTCGCCTATGCGCTGGTATCGGAAAGTCTAAAGGCCGACGACCTGGCGGAAACCGCGCGGGATCTCTCGCGCACGCTTTACTGATCAACCGTTCCACCGAAGGAGACCCATGATGGAACCCGTACAACAGCGATTTGGCTACGGCGCGAAGGCGCAGTCGGCCGCCCTCTTCGACGAGGGTCTGCGCCAGCATATGCTGCGCGTCTACAACTACATGGGCGCAGGCCTGGTCATCACCGGCCTCGTCGCCTTCATCGTCGGCTCGACGCCGGCCCTCTACGTGCCGATCTTCTCGTCCCCGCTGAAGTGGGTCGTGATGCTGGCGCCGCTCGCCTTCGTCTTCTTCTTCTCGTTCAAGATCCAGACGATGTCGGCCAGCACGGCACAGATGATGTTCTGGGCCTTCTGCGCCGTGATGGGCCTGTCGCTCGCCTCGGTGTTCCTCGTCTTCACTGGCACAAGCATCGCGCGCACCTTCTTCATCGCGGCCTCGATGTTCGGCACGACAAGCCTTTACGGCTACGTGACGAAGCGTGACCTGTCGAAGTTCGGCTCGTTCCTGATCATGGGCCTGATCGGCGTCGTCATCGCCTCGATCGTCAACATCTTCCTCGGTTCGAGCGCGCTGCAGTTCGCGATTTCCGTGATCGGCATCGTCGTGTTCGTCGGCCTCACCGCCTGGGACACGCAGAACATCAAGGAACAGTATGCCGAAAACATCGACCAGGAATCGCAACAGAAGATGGCCGTGTTCGGTGCGCTTTCGCTCTACCTGAACTTCGTCAACATCTTCCAGCTGCTGCTGAATTTCACCGGCGAGCGCGAATAGTTTTCGCACTGATTTCAAAGGAAACGGCGGGGCAAAACCCCGCCGTTTCTGTTTGTGCGCACCGCAACAAAACGTGAGTAAAAACTTACATATTTTACCGTGTTGACAAATCGCCCCGTAGCGTCTTTGCTTAAGGCATTCACCAGGGGGGTCCCGACAAGGGGCTGAGATTCTGCTAGCTTTCGCAGCGCAGTGACCCGTTGAACCTGATCCAGTTCATACTGGCGTAGGGACGGTGCAAGCGCTGTTTTGACAGGTGGTCCGACGTCCGGATTCCGTGTCGGCGTCTTTCCATCATTCCGGCTCTAGGACTGGGTCTCCAAACGAAAACTTGGAGCCTCACGATGAATATTGCCGCCCAGAAGCTTACCCCCACCGTCACCACCGGCGCCCTGCCCGCCTCGCGCAAGATCCACATCGCCGGCGAGCAGCATCCGCATATCCGCGTGCCGATGCGCGAGATTTCCCTGCACCCGACCTCCGGCGAGCCGCCGGTCGTGGTCTACGACGCCTCCGGCCCCTACACCGACCCCAACCATGTCGTTGCCATCGAGGCCGGCCTGCCGCGCCTGCGCGAAACCTGGGTCGCAGCCCGTGGCGACACCGTGGGTTACGAGGGCCGCCATATCCGCCCGGAGGACAACGGCTTTGCCACCGGCGAACGACTGACGCCGGAATTCCCCGTCCGCAACCATCCGCGCCGGGCGACGGACGGCAAGGCGGTGACCCAGCTTGCCTATGCCCGCGCCGGTATCGTTACTCCGGAAATGGAATTCATCGCCATCCGCGAAAACCTCGGCCGCAAGGCGGTGAAGGACGCCCTTGTCCGTGACGGTGAGAGTTTTGGCGCCCACATTCCGGATTTCGTCACGCCGGAATTCGTCCGCCAGGAAGTCGCAAGCGGCCGTGCCGTCATCCCCGCCAACATCAACCATCCGGAAGCCGAGCCGATGATCATCGGCCGGAATTTTCTGGTGAAGATCAACGCCAATATCGGCAATTCCGCCGTCACCTCCTCCATGGCGGAGGAGGTCGAGAAGATGGTCTGGGCGATCCGCTGGGGTGCGGATACCGTCATGGATCTCTCCACCGGCCGCAACATCCACAACATCCGCGAATGGATCATCCGCAATTCACCCGTACCGATCGGCACCGTGCCGCTCTACCAGGCGCTGGAAAAGGTCAATGGCATTGCCGAGGACCTGACCTGGGAAGTCTACCGCGACACGCTGATCGAACAGGCCGAGCAGGGCGTCGACTATTTCACCATCCACGCCGGCGTGCGCCTTCCCTACATCCCGCTCACCGTCAACCGCGTTACCGGCATCGTCTCGCGCGGCGGCTCGATCATGGCCAAGTGGTGTCTGCATCACCATCGCGAGAGCTTCCTGTACGAGCATTTCGAGGAAATCTGTGACATCTGCCGCGCCTATGACGTCACCTTCTCGCTCGGCGACGGCCTGCGCCCCGGCTCGATTGCCGACGCAAACGACGCCGCGCAATTCGCCGAACTGGAGACACTCGGCGAACTGACAAAGATCGCCTGGGCGAAGGACTGCCAGGTCATGATCGAAGGCCCCGGCCATGTGCCGATGCACAAGATCAAGGAGAACATGGACAAGCAGCTGCAGGTCTGCGGCGAGGCCCCGTTCTACACGCTTGGGCCGCTGACGACCGACATCGCTCCCGGCTACGACCACATCACGTCGGGCATCGGTGCGGCGATGATCGGCTGGTTCGGCACGGCCATGCTCTGCTACGTCACGCCGAAGGAGCATCTCGGCCTGCCGGATCGCAACGACGTGAAGGTCGGCGTCATTACCTACAAGATCGCGGCGCATGCCGCCGACCTTGCCAAGGGCCATCCGGCAGCAAAACTGCGCGATGACGCGCTGTCGCGTGCCCGCTTCGAGTTCCGCTGGGAGGACCAGTTCAACCTCTCGCTCGACCCGGAAACGGCGCGGTCCTTCCACGACGAGACGCTGCCGAAGGAAGCGCACAAGGTCGCGCATTTCTGCTCGATGTGCGGCCCGAAATTCTGCTCCATGCGCATCTCGCACGACATTCGCGCCGAGGCGCAGAAGGAGGGGCTGGAGGCAATGGCCGCAAAGTTCCGCGAGGGCGGTGATCTCTACATGCCGCTCGGTCAAACGCCGGCCGGAGAATGACCATGCGCGTTCTCGTCAAGGGGGCCGGCGTTGCCGGTCTGACGGTCGCCTGGCAGCTCTATCGCCACGGCTTCGACGTCACGATCGCAGAGCACGCCGGAAAAGTCGGCACCGGCGCCTCCGGTTTTGCCGGCGGCATGCTGGCGCCGTGGTGCGAGCGGGAAAGTGCCGAGGAACCCGTGCTGACCCTCGGGCGCATGGCCGCCGACTGGTGGGAGGCCGCCCTGCCTGGCCATGTGCACCGTCGTGGCACTCTGGTCGTCGCCGGCGGCCGCGATGCCGGCGAACTCGACCGTTTTGCCGGCCGCACCAGCGGCTGGGAATGGCTGGACGATGCAGGGATCTCGGCTCTCGAGCCGGATCTCGCCGGCCGTTTCCGCAAGGCGCTGTTCTTCCGGCAGGAGGCGCATCTCGATCCTCGCAAGGCGCTTTCCGCGTTGACCGCAGGCCTTGAAGAGGCGCGCATGCGTTTCCTCTTCGGCGCAGCCGGCGAACCAGCCCGCTACGATCGGGTGATCGACTGCACGGGTGCTGCCCGAATCGGCCGCCTTCCGAACCTTCGGGGCGTGCGCGGAGAAATGCTGTCGCTCGAAAGCGACGAGATAACCCTCTCCCGCCCCGTCCGCCTGCTGCATCCACGCCATCCGATCTACATCGTGCCGCGCGACAAGGGCCGCTTCATGGTCGGCGCGACCATGATCGAAAGCGAGGATACCGGCCCCATCACCGCCCGTTCGCTGATGGAGTTGCTCAATGCCACATACGCGCTCCACCCCGCCTTCGGGGAAGCGCGGCTTGTGGAAACAGGCGCAGGCGTGCGTCCAGCCTACCCCGAAAACCTGCCGCGTGTGACGGAAGACGGTGACACTCTTCACGTCAATGGCTTCTACCGGCACGGCTTTCTGCTCGCCCCTGCCATGGCGGGCGAGGTTGCACGGCGGCTTCTGGCAGAACAGAGACAACCGGAAAGGCGGGCATCATGACCTTCATCATCAATGGCGAGGAACAGCAGGTTGCGGCCGCCACACTCGCCGACCTGCTCTCCACCCTCGACTACGAGGGCGAATGGCTGGCGACGGCGGTGAACGGTGAGCTGGTGCACCGCGAGGATCGCGCCGGCTTCACGCTCGGAGACCGTGACCGCATCGAAATCCTGTCGCCCATGCAGGGAGGCTGATATGCTGAAACTCTATGATATCGAGGTTCAATCCCGCCTGCTGCTCGGCACCGCGCGTTATCCGTCTCCCGCCATTCTGGCCGAGGCGGTGCGGCGCTCCAAAACGGAAATCGTCACCGTATCGCTGCGCCGGGAGACGTCCGGCGGCAAGGCGAGCGGCGCCTTCTTCGAGCTGATCCGTGAGCTCGGCGTGCGCGTATTGCCCAACACTGCCGGCTGCCACAGCGTGCAGGAGGCCGTGCTGACGGCGAAGATGGCGCGGGAGGTTTTCCGCACCGACTGGATCAAGCTGGAGGTGATCGGCCATCACGATACGCTGCAGCCCGATGTCTTCGGCCTCGTCGAGGCGGCCAGCATCCTGAGTGGTGAAGGTTTTCAGGTCTTTCCCTACACGACCGACGATCTCGTCGTGGCGGAAAAGCTGCTGGAAGCCGGCTGCCGGGTGCTCATGCCCTGGTGCGCGCCGATCGGCTCGGCCATGGGGCCGGTCAATCCGATGGCGCTGCGCACGTTCCGCGCGCATTTTCCCGATGTGCCGCTGATCGTCGACGCCGGCATCGGCCGCCCCTCGCACGCCGCCCAGGTCATGGAACACGGCTACGATGCCGTGCTCCTCAACACTGCCGTCGCCGGCGCCGGCGATCCGGCCGCCATGGCCGAAGCCTTCGCGCTTGCCATCGCCGCCGGCCACCTCGCCCATGCTGCTGTCCCGCTCGAGCCGCGCGACATGGCCGTTCCCTCCACCCCCGTCATCGGAAAGGCCGTCTTCTCATGAAGCTCGACCCGTTCTACCTCATCGTCGACAGCGCCGACTGGATCGAGCGCCTCGTGCCGGTCGGCGTGAAACTCGTGCAGCTGCGCATGAAGGATTTGCCGGAGGACCGGCTACGCGCGGAAATCCGGCGCGCAAAAACGATCTGCGCCGAACACGGCTGCCAGCTGATCATCAACGACTACTGGCGGATCGCCATCGAGGAAGGCTGCGATTTCGTGCATCTCGGCCAGGAGGATCTGGTTGCAGCCGATCTCGCCGCCATCCGCGCCGCCGGCATGAAACTCGGCCTTTCCACCCATGACGAGGCCGAACTCGAAACCGCGCTGGCGGAAAAACTCGATTATGTGGCGTTGGGGCCGGTCTGGCCGACGATCCTGAAAAAGATGAAATGGGCACCGCAGGGCGTCGAACGGCTCAGGGACTGGAAAACACGCATCGCCCCCCTTCCCCTCGTCGCCATCGGCGGCCTGAACCCGGATCGCCTCTCCGCCGTCTTCGAAAACGGTGCCGACAGTGCGGCCGTGGTAACCGACATCACGCTCAATGCCAATCCGGAGGCCCGCACGCGCGAATGGATCGAGCGTACTGCACGGTGGCGCTGATCAAAGCTTCCAGAGGCGCCTGGCATTGTCCGCCAAGACGCGCGCCTTGTCCTCCAGGCTGACGCCGGAGAGCAGGGCCTGCGTCGCGCCGATCCAGGTGGAAAGCCCGCCGCCGAGCGTGCAGACCGGCCAGTCGCTGCCCCAGACCATGCGGTCGAAACCGAAACTGTCGGCCACATGGGTAAAATAGGGTTTGAGATCCTCCAGCGTCCAGTTTTCCGCGCCATAGGCCGGAATGCCGGAGAGTTTCACCGTCACGTTCGGCCGGCGCGCGATTTCGGCGACCGGTCTCTTCCACACATCAAAACCACCACCCTTGATGTCTGGCACGCCGCAATGGTCGAGCACGAAGGAGACATCAGGGGCGAGATCGGCCAAGGCGATCGCCTTTTCGATCTGGTGCGGCAAGACGCAGAGATCGAAGTTAAGCCCAGTGCCTGCAAGGCGCTTGATATTCTCGCGGAAAAGCGCGCCCTCGGAAACATCGTCCGGCACGACGTGCAGCACACGGCGGAAACCGCGCACGAAGGGATTGGCACGCACCGTTTCGAGATAGGCCGGGAAATCCGGCGCCTCCGGCCGGCAGGCGGCTATGGCGCCGACGAGCAGACTGCCTTCCTCTCGCGCAAGCGCTTCGACCACTTCTGTTTCCCGCGGAATGTCGCTCTCCGCGACATCGACTTCCATATGCAAAGCGGCGACGATACCGACCCTGCGCGCTTCGCGCGCATAGATCTCCTGCGTGAAGTCAGCATCGAGCGTCGGCACGCTGGCGAGCCAGGGATAAGTGAGCCGATCCCGGTAGATGAGATGCAGGTGTGTATCGATGATCATCCGGGCCTCCTCCAAGGATGGCGAAGACTGCCACATAAGAATGATCCATTCAAATACGAATTGCCGATCTGATTGAGTCTCACCCTTCCAATCCCGCGCCGCCCCACTAGTTCTCCCTGCAGGCATAGGAGAAACACGATGAAGATCAGCGCACGCAACCGCCTCAAGGGCAAGGTCGTCGAAGTCGTTCTCGGCGCAACCACCGCCCATGTCCGTATCGATGTCGGCGGCTCGATCATCACCGCGGCGATCACCAACGATGCGGTGAACGATCTCGGCCTTGCCGCCGGACAGGAGGCCTATGCGGTGATCAAGGCATCAGACGTGATGGTCGCCATCGACGATTAGTTGTCGATCTTCTTGCACATATGCACTTGGCCGGTCTCGTAATCGCCCTTCTGCGGCGGTGCGATCGGCTTGAAAAGTGTACGATCCGGCTTGACGTCGATGAGCGGCGTGCCGTCGAGGCAGTCGAGACCACGTACGAAGAGATGATTTCCCTCGATCTTCTCCAAGGCGACGATCGACGTACCGATCGGATTGGGCCTGACGGGCGAGCGGAGCGAAAAGGTGCCGTGCACCTCGCCATTCGAGGCCGGGCTTTGCAGCACGAGGTCGCGGCGCGACTGGTGCAGCCAATAGAGCACTTCGAGCCGCTCGAAGCGCTCGACACCCGCAAGGGCCTGCACCCAGGGCTCGAAAATCTCGATCGTGCAAACCGGCCCGTCATGACGCCCCTGCCGCGGCGTTTCCATGCGCGAGGTCCAAGGCGTCGAAATCCGGCCGATGAAGACGAGTTCCGCATCCACGGTGGCTGGTGGTGTGACCACGACCTCGTTTTGACGAATTTCGTTCAGCCGGACCATGCAAATCTCCATCGCTATATTCTTTAAGATACGACGATAACGGCTGCCGAAATCTTTTTAAAGATATAAATCTCGATATATCTTGATTTTCGATATATCGAGATTTATATCGGCAACATGAGACACAGAATGGGATGCGGCCCTCACCGCCACTTTTCACCGCCCGACGATCACTCGGGTCCCCACCACCGCGGCCGGCACCATGGCCCTGGCCGAGGCGGCCGCCATGGCGGGCGCCTGTTCGACTATGGCGAACTGCGCCTGCTGCTGCTTGCCATCATCGCGGATGCGCCGAGCCACGGCTATGAGCTGATCAAGACCGTCGAAGACCGCTTCGGCGGCAGCTACACCCCTAGCCCGGGCGTCATCTACCCGACGCTCTCCTGGCTCGACGACATGGGTTATGCCGTGATCGAACCGGCGGAAGGCGGGCGCAAGCGCTACAGCATCACGCCGGAGGGAAAAGCCTTTCTCTCCGCCAACCGCGCTGCGATCGACGAACTCATGGCCCGCGCCGGCAAGGGGCCGGGAGGTCGCGAAGGCGTACCGGCACCGGTCGTGCGCGCCATGGAAAACCTGAAACTCGCCATGCGGCTGCGCCTGCGTGGCGGAGACCTGAGCGAAGAGGCAGCGGAAGCCATTGCCGCCGCGCTCGATCTTGCTGCAAAAACCGTGGAGAAGAGCTGATGACGACTGCCAGCAAAACCGCCATTCCGACCGAGCATGCCAGCCGCTACCTGCAGCAGCTCTGCAAACACTTTGCCCACAAGCGGCCGGTGACCTTCGATGAACAGGCCGGAGAAATTTCCTTTTCGGTCGGCGATTGCCGGCTGAAGGCGGACGGCAGCGCGCTGCATATCGATCTCACCGCACCGAGCGCGGACGACATGGAGCAGTTGAAGGACGTGGTCATCCGCCACCTCGTCCGCTTCGCCTTCCGCGAAGAACTCGCCGTCGACTGGCAGGATGCCTGATCAGCCGGCGCCGGCAGCTTCCGAGTTCTGCCGGCGCCAGTCCGTTGGCGAAAGCCCCATGCGCTTGCGGAAGAAACGGGAAAAATAGGCCGGGTCCTCGAAGCCGATCTCCCGGCCGATATCCTCCATCGGGCGAATGGTAAAGCGCAACAGGCGCTTGGCCTCCAGCAGGCGCCGTTCCAGCACCATCTCCTTCACCGTCTGGCCGAAGACGGTGCGCGCCGCCTTGTCGAGCAGGTGCGGCGTCGTCGCCAGCCGCTCGACATAGTGCGCGACCGGCCAGTCCTCGCGGTAATGGCGATCGATCGCCCGGCGCAGGTCCAGCCCCAGCGCCACCACAGGTGATGCCGCCTCAAAGCCGACATTGCCGCCGAGACGAGCCATCAGCGACAGCACGGCGCCGACGAGGCTTGCCAGCATCCGCTCGCTGGCTGCGGCGCCGCCGCGATATTCCTCCATCACCATGTCGAGCAGCGCGCCGATCCGGCTCCAGCCCGGCGCACCTGCTTCGCCGGCGATGAGCACCGGTGCGTCGAGCGCAAGATCGACCTGCGGCCCAATGGCCCGCAGCAGGTCGTCCGAAATCGAAACGACAATGGCATCCGACTGTTCGCCGACATCGAATCCATGCACCACATTGCTCGGCACGAAGCTGATCGCCGGAGCGGAAAAATTCCAAGTGCGATCTTCGACCTGATAACGCCCTCCCCCGGCGAACCAAAAGGTGAGCTGCCCCATAAATGGATGTTTGTGCGGCGCGACGCGGCCGAAATGCAGGCTTTTTCGCTCCATGACGGTTTCGACGTGCAGGAAGCCGACGTCGAGCGCGCGGCTCGGCTCGCCATAGACAAAGAAGGTGGGGACGTCGCTGCGGTCCGTCATGCCGGAAAAAGTACCAGCGAATTGCCCGATTTGTCCATGGCCACGCCCGCCTCTCCGACTTAGCGTTCGTCAGGATTTTGAGGAGGATCACCATGCGTGCGGAAGACCATCGTAGCGACAAGACCCGGCCGTTCACCGGCGCCGAATATCTCGCGAGCCTGAGGGACGGGCGCGAGGTCTATATCAACGGCGAGCGTATCGCCGACGTCACGACCCACCCCGCGATGCGCAATTCGGCGCGCTCCATCGCCCGCATGTACGATGCCCTGCATGACCCGAAGCGTCAGGAACGACTGACATCTCCCACCGACACCGGTTCCGGCGGCTACACGCACAAATATTTCCGCGTCGCCCATTCCGCGGCCGATCTCGTCGCGCAGCAGGGCGCCATCGCCGACTGGGCGCGCATGTCCTATGGCTGGATGGGCCGCACGGCGGACTACAAGGCCGCGCTGATGAACACGCTCGGCGCCAACGCAGACTGGTACGGGCCGTTCAAGGACAATGCACTTTCCTGGCACAAACGCGCGCAGGAAAGCGTGCTCTTCATGAACCACGCCATCGTTAACCCGCCGATCGACCGCCACAAGCCGGCCGATGCGGTGAAGGACGTTTTCGTGCACATCACCAAGGAGACGGATGCCGGGATCTACGTCTCCGGCGCCAAGGTCGTCGCAACGTCCTCGGCGCTGACGCATTATAATTTCCTCGCCCAGAGTTCGGCGACCGTCACCGAGGACCCGTCGCTCTCCGTCATGTTCATCGTGCCGATGAATGCGCCGGGCGTGAAGATGTTCTGCCGCACCTCCTACGAACAGACGGCGAGCACCGCCGCCCACCCCTTCGACTACCCGCTCTCCTCGCGCTTCGACGAGAACGACGCGATCCTCGTGCTCGACAATGTCTTCATCCCCTGGGAGGACGTGCTGGTGCTGCGCGACGCGGCGAAAATCCTCTCCTTCCATCCGGCCTCCGGCTTCATGCACGGCTACTGCTTCCAGGGCTGCACGCGGCTTGCGGTGAAGATGGATTTTCTGGCCGGCCTGCTCGCCAAGGCCTTGCGCGCCACCGGCGGCGATGCCTTCCGCGGCAACCAGGCGATGCTCGGCGAAGTGATCGCCATCCGCCACCAGTTCTGGTCCTTCTCGAACGCCATGGCCTACAATCCCATTCCCTGGGCGAACGGGGCGGTGCTGCCGAACCTCGAAGCCGCACTTTGCTATCGCACCTTCATGTCGGAGGCCTATCCGAAGGTCATCGATATCGTGCGCCGCACGGTCGCCTCCGGCCTCATCTACCTGCCCTCCTCCGTGAAGGATTTTGCCAATCCGCAGATCGACCGCTATCTCGCGCAATATGTGCGCGGCTCGAACGACATGGGCCATATCGAGCGCATCAAGATCATGAAGCTCTTGTGGGACGCGACCGGCACGGAATTCGGCGGCCGCCATGCACTCTACGAGCTGAACTATGCCGGTGCACCGGAAGAAGTGCGCCTCCAGGTACTGAAGGGCGCCGAGCGCGGCGGACGGCTGAAGGAGATGGAAGCGCTCGTCGACCAATGCATGGCCGACTATGACGAGAGCGGCTGGACGGGGGATACCTGGCTGCCACCGCAGGGTGGCGATGCTGTCCGCGATGCGGCCGAATGAGGGCCGCGACATGGACACCCATATCTCGAAAACCGAATTCCGCAACGCGATGGCGCGGGTCTGCGCGCCCGTCAATGTGATCACCACCAAGGGAGACGCGGGTCGTGGCGGTTTTACCGCCACCGCCATGTGCTCCGTGACGGACGAACCACCGACGCTGCTCGTCTGCATGAACAGCCGGTCGGCCCAGACGCAACTGTTCATCGAGAACCAGCGTTTCTGCGTCAATGTGTTGACGCAAGAACACAAGGCGCTCGCCGCCTCTTTCGCAGGACAGCAGACGGACATGGCCGCGCGTTATGCCGATGCCGACTGGATGGACCTGCCCTCGGGCAACCAGGCGCTGGCGGACGCCATCGTCTCCTTCGATTGCCGGTTGACGGAAGCCCGGCTCGTCGGCACCCACAACATCTTCATCGGCGAGGTGGTGGACATCCGCTGCCGGCGCGACGGGCATGCACTGCTCTATTTCGATCGCAACTACGTGCATGTGCCGACGCAGACGGGAAGCTTTGGCGGCTGACACGCGACAGAAGCCTCTTGACAAACGGCCATATATTTAACACGTTAAATAAAAAGCTGCACCGGGAGGAACGATGCCGCACCTGATCGTCGAATATTCGGCCAATCTCGAAGGCCGCACCGATCTCGACGCGCTCTGCGCGGCGCTGTTGGAAACGGTGCTGGAAACCGGGCTTTTCGAGGTCGCCGCGCTGCGTGTGCGGACCCTTCGCGCCGATCACTATGCGATTGCCGATCGGCTGCCGGAAAACGCCTTTGTCGACCTCAACTTCCGGATCGGCAAGGGCCGCAGTGCGGAAGAAAAGAAACGCACCGGCGAGGCGCTCTTCGCCACGGCGAGCCGGCTGCTCGCCCCCCTCTTCGAGACGCCGCACTTCGCGCTTTCGCTGGAAATCCGCGAGATCGACGCGGAACTGAGCTGGAAGAAGAATGCCATTCATCCGCGCCTGCGCGGCAAGTAACGGGACTCCCATGACGAAAATTCAGGAAAACATCACGAAGGCGGAGGCTTATCTCGCCCGCTTCAAGCAAAACGGCGTGCCGAACCGTATTGCCGGCGAGGACGTGCCGGCTGCGGATGGCGCAACCTTCGAGACCATGTCTCCCGTCGACCTGAAGCCGCTTGCCAAAGTGGCGCAGGGCAAGGCCGCCGATATCGACCGCGCCGCCAGGGCCGCCAAGGCCGCCTTCGCCGATTGGGCGGCGATGCCGGGCGATGCGCGGAAAAAACTACTGTACAAGATTGCTGATGCCATCGTTGCGCGCGCAGAAGAGATCGCCTTCGTCGAATGCATGGATACCGGGCAGTCGCTGCGCTTCATGGCGAAAGCCGCGCTGCGCGGGGCGGAAAACTTCCGCTTCTTCGCAGACCGCGCGCCGGAAGCGCGCGACGGCAAGACCCTGCGCACGGAAAACCAGGTCAACATGACGACCCGCGTGCCGATCGGCCCGGTCGGCATCATTACCCCGTGGAACACGCCCTTCATGCTCTCCACGTGGAAGATCGCGCCGGCGCTCGCGGCGGGCTGCACCATCGTGCACAAGCCGGCCGAGTTCTCGCCGCTGACCGCGCGCCTGCTCGTCGAGATCGCTGAAGAGGCCGGCCTGCCGAAGGGCGTGTGGAACCTCGTCAACGGTTTTGGCGAGGATGCCGGCAAGGCGCTCACCGAACACCCGCTGATCAAGGCGATCGGCTTTGTCGGTGAAAGCCGCACCGGCTCGATGATCATGAAACAGGGCGCCGACACGCTGAAGCGCGTGCACTTCGAACTCGGCGGCAAGAATCCCGTCATCGTCTTCGCCGATGCCGACCTGGAGCGCGCGGCCGATGCCGCCGTCTTCATGATCTATTCGTTGAACGGCGAGCGCTGCACCTCCTCCTCCCGTCTGCTGGTGGAAGAGAGCATCTACGAGAGGTTCACCGGGCTGGTCGCGGAAAAAGCCAAGCGCATCACGGTCGGCCATCCGCTCGATCCCGAAACCGTCGTCGGCCCGCTGATCCATCCGGTGCACGAGAAGAAGGTTCTGGAATATATCGCGATCGGCCGGGAGGAAGGCGCCACGGTTGCCGCCGGCGGCGAAAAATTCGAGGGGCCGGGCGGCGGATGCTACGTCTCGCCGACGCTCTTCACCGGCGCAAACAACGCCATGCGCATCGCCCAGGAGGAAATCTTCGGACCGGTGCTGACGGCCATCCCCTTCAAGGACGAGGCAGACGCATTGGCACTCGCCAACGACGTCCAGTATGGCCTCACCGGTTATCTCTGGACGGCGGACGTCACGCGTGCCTTCCGCTTCACCGATCATCTCGAGGCCGGGATGATCTGGGTGAATTCGGAGAATGTGCGCCACCTGCCGACGCCCTTCGGTGGGGTCAAGAATTCCGGCATCGGCCGCGATGGCGGCGACTGGTCCTTCGACTTCTATATGGAGACGAAGAACGTCGCCTTCGCCACAAGCTCCCACGCCATCCCGAAACTCGGCGGCTGATCGCCCAAAGACAAGACTGCGCCCGTCCTCGTTTGCCGAGGCGGGCTTGAGGAGGACCCCATGCCCGTACCCCAGCCTAATCTCTACCCGCCCTTCAACATCATCCGGCTCAGCCACGTCGAGTTCGGCGTCAGCGACCTCGCAAAATCCCGCGCCTTCTATGTCGATACGCTCGGCCTGCAGGTGACGGACGAGACGGCGGACACGATCTACCTGCGCGCCATGGAAGAGCGCGGCCACCATTGCATCGTGCTGAAGAAATCGGAGAAGGCAGAAGCCCGCGACCTCGGCTTCAAGGTGTTCGACGACGAAGACCTCGACAAGGCGGCGCATTTCTTCAAGGGCAAGGGCCTGCCGGTGGAATGGGTGGAGCGCCCCTACCAGGGCCGCACTTTCCGCACGCGCGATCCATATGGCATTCCGCTGGAATTCTACACGAAAATGGACCGCCTGCCGCCGATCCACCAGAAATATGCGCTCTATCGCGGCGTCAAACCGCTGCGCATCGATCATTTCAACTGCTTCTCGCCGAATGTCGACGAAAGCGTCGCCTTCTACAACGAAATCGGTTTCCGCGTGACGGAATATACCGAGGATGAAGAAACGGGCCGGCTCTGGGCGGCCTGGACGCATCGCAAGGGCGGCGTGCACGACATCGCCTTCACCAATGGCCGCGGCCCGCGCCTGCATCACACCGCCTTCTGGGTGCCGACACCGCTCAACATCATCGACCTGCTCGACCTGATGGCGACGACCGGCTGGGTCGCCAATATCGAGCGCGGCCCCGGCCGGCACGGTATTTCCAACGCCTTCTTCCTCTACATCCTCGATCCGGACGGCCACCGCATCGAGATCTACTGCTCGGACTACCAGACGGTGGACCCGGACCTCGAACCCATCAAATGGGACCTGAAGGATCCGCAGCGCCAGACGTTGTGGGGGTCTCCGGCGCCGAAATCCTGGTTCGAACACGGCAGCCTGTTTGCCGGCACCGAGGTCTCGGATTCACAGCTCAAGGCTCAGCCGATCATCGCCCCTTGACGGGCATTGCAATCGGGAGCCCGAGCGCCGAGAAGAGTGCAACGCCGTCAAGGGAGTGAGACATGGACAGCGAAGAATTCCGCCAATGGTCGCGTACGGTTGCCGATTGGGGCGCCGATTATCGCGCTGGCCTGCGCGAACGGCCGGTGCGCGCGCAGACCAAGCCGGGCGACATCATCAAGCAGATCGCCGATGCTGCCCCGGAAGCCGGCGAAACGATGGAGACGATCTTCGCCGATTTCGAGCGCATCATTCCCGATGGCCTCACCCACTGGCAGCATCCGCGCTTCTTCGCCTATTTTCCGGCCAATGCCGCGCCGGTCTCGGTGATCGCAGACTATCTTGCCACATCGGTCGCCGCCCAATGCATGCTGTGGCAGACCTCGCCGGCAGGAACGGAACTGGAAACCCGCGTGGTCGACTGGCTGCGCCAGGCGCTCGGTCTGCCGGACGCGTTTTCCGGCGTCATCCAGGATTCCGCCTCGACCGCAACGCTCGCCGCGGTGCTGGTGATGCGCGAAAAGGCGCTCGACTGGAAGGGCAACAGCGAGGGTCTTTCGGCGCACAAAGCCGTTCGCGTCTATGCTTCGAAACAGGTGCACACCTCCATCGACCGGGCGATCTGGATCGCCGGCATCGGCGAGGCGAACCTCGTACGCATCCCGACCAAGGGGCCTCTGAACGGCATGGACCCGGATGCGCTCGACGCCGCGATCACAGCGGACATTGCTGCTGGCCACATCCCGGCCGGCGTCATCGCGTGCACCGGCGGCACCTCGATCGGCGCCTGTGACCCGATCCGCGACATCGCTGCGGTCGTGAAGGCCCATGGCCTGTACCTGCATGTCGATGCCGCCTGGGCGGGCTCCGCCATGATCTGTCCGGAGTTTCGTGATCTCTGGGACGGTGTCGAGGCGGCGGATTCCATCGTGTTCAACCCGCACAAATGGCTCGGCGCCAATTTCGATTGCTCGGTGCAGTTCATCCGCAGCCCGGCCGACCAGGTGCGCACGCTGGCCATCCAGCCGGAATATCTCAAGACCCATGGCCATGACGGCATCATCAACTATTCCGAATGGTCCGTGCCGCTCGGCCGCCGTTTCCGCGCGCTGAAACTGTGGTTCCTGCTGCGCTATCATGGGCTCGAAGGCCTGCGCACGATGATCCGCAACCATGTGACGTGGTCGGAGGAGCTGGCGAAGCGGCTGGCCGCCGAGCCGGATTTCGAAATCGTCAGCCAGCCGGTGCTCTCGCTCTTCTCCTTCCGCCACAAGGGCGGCGGGGATGAGCACAACATCGCGCTGGTCAACGCCATCAACGACGATGGCCGCATCTACCTGACGCAGACCCGCGTCGATGGCCGCATCGCCATCCGCTTCCAGGCGGGACAGTTCGAGATGATCCGCGACGACGCCGACACCGCCTTCACGGTGATCACCGAGATCGCCCGCACAGTGAAATAGGAGACAACCGTGACCGAACGGCCCCGCCTCGCCGGCTTTTCCCATCAGGGCATCCTGAAATACGGGCTCGTCAAATCCGATGGCATCGTCGACCTTTCCGTCCTCCACGGTGAACGCTGGCCGACATTGCGCGAGGTGATCGAGGCTGGTGCGCTGGCCAGCCTGGCGGAGGAGGCGGCGTCGCTTCCCGCCGACCATGCGCTCGCCGACATCGTCTACGAAATCTCTGTTCCCGCGCCGGAAAAGATCATCTGCGTCGGCGTGAACTTTCCGGACCGCAACGAGGAATACAAGGACGGCCAGGCCGCCCCTTCCAATCCCTCCCTGTTCATCCGCTTCCCGCGCTCCTTCACCGGCCACGACCGCCCGCTGATCCGCCCGCCGGAAAGCCCGCAGCTCGACTATGAGGGCGAAATCGTCATCGTGATCGGCAAGGGCGGCCGGCGCATTGCGGAAGCCGATGCATTGAACCATATCGCGGCCCTTTCGCTCTGCAACGAAGGCACGATCCGCGACTGGGTGCGGCATGCAAAATTCAACGTCACCCAAGGCAAGAATTTCGACGCGACCGGCTCCATCGGCCCCTGGCTGGTGCCCTATACGGATGAAAGCCAGTTGGCCGACATCAAGCTCGAAACCCGCGTCAATGGCGAAGTGCGCCAGAGCGATCGCACCAGCCGGATGATCTTCTCCTTCCGCAAGATCATCAATTATATCTCCACCTTCACGACGCTGGTGCCGGGTGACATCATCGTCTGCGGCACGCCGACTGGCGCTGGCGCACGCTTCGATCCGCCGATCTGGCTGAAGCCCGGCGATGTGGTCGAGATCGAGGCCGAGGGCATCGGCCTGCTGCGCAACACCATTGCCGATGAGGTTCAACCATGATGACGCCGGACGACATTCGACTTGCCGCAGAAAGCCTCGACGCGGCCGAGCGCACCCGCATCCAGACCGGCCTGCTCTCGCTGAAACACCCCGCGATCAGCATGGACGACGCCTATGCGATCCAGGGCGCCTGGGTGAAGAAGAAGATCGCCGACGGCCGCAAGGTCATCGGCTGGAAGATCGGCCTCACCTCCAAGGCGATGCAATATGCGCTGAACATCGACATCCCCGATTCCGGCGTGCTCTTCGACGACATGGTCTTCGAAGACGGCGCGACGGTGCCGGCGGGCCGCTTCATCCAGCCGCGCGTCGAGGCCGAGATCGCCTTCGTCATGAAGGCCCCGCTGAAAGGCCCCGGCGTCACCGTCTTCGACGTGTTGAACGCCACCGACTATGTAACGCCCGCACTCGAAATCCTCGACACGCGCATCCTGCGCGTCGATCCCGAGACAAAGAAGGCCCGCACCATCTTCGACACGATTTCCGACAATGCCGCCAATGCCGGCATCGTCACGGGCGGCCGTGCGGTACGACCCGGTGAGATCGACATGCGCTGGATGGGCGCCATCGTCAGCCGCAATGCGGAGGTCGAGGAAACCGGGCTCGGCGCCGGCGTGCTCAACCAACCGGCCCGGGGCGTCGCCTGGCTCGCCAATCGGCTGGCGCAATATGG
Organism: Shinella sp. GW821-FHT11G07; assembly: GCF_058808115.1. Lineage (NCBI taxonomy): Bacteria > Pseudomonadati > Pseudomonadota > Alphaproteobacteria > Hyphomicrobiales > Rhizobiaceae > Shinella > Shinella sp. GW821-FHT11G07. The sequence goes on along the minus strand of NZ_JBXARJ010000004.1, from coordinate 86,666 downwards.
CGACGGTATCGAGGCGGGACAGATCGTGCTGGCCGGTTCCTTCATCCGCCCGATCGAAGCCCGCCATGGCGATACGATCGTCGGCGACTTCGGTCCCTACGGCACCGTCAGCCTGTTCTTCGCATAGAAGGAATTTCCCCCATGCCCGCTCCAAAGAACCGCTTCAAGCAGGCGCTGAAGGAAGGCCGCGCGCAGATCGGGCTCTGGCAGGCGCTCGCCAATCCCTACACAGTCGAGATCTGCGCGGACGCCGGCTACGACTGGCTGTTGCTCGACGCCGAGCACGCGCCGAACGATGTGCCGCTGCTCGTCTCGCAGCTTCAGGCGATGAAAGGCACGGCGAGCCACGCCGTCATCCGCCCGCCAATCGGCGAGACCTGGATCGTCAAGCAGCTGCTCGATATCGGCGCACAGACGTTGCTTATCCCGATGGTCGACAGCAAGGCCATGGCGGAGACGATGGTGAAGGCCGTGCGCTATCCGCCGCACGGCGTGCGTGGCGTCGGCGCAGCCCTTGCGAGAGCCTCCGCCTTCAACCGCACGACGGATTATCTCCAGACCGCCAATGACGAGGTCTGCCTGCTGCTGCAGGTCGAAAGCCGCGCCGGCCTCGACGCGCTGGACGCTATCGCCGGCACGGAGGGCGTCGACGGCGTCTTCATCGGCCCGGCCGATCTTGCCGCCGACATGGGCTTTCTGGGCAGGCCCGGTGCGCCGGAAGTGCAGGCCGAAGTGGAGAAGGCGCTCCTCAAGATCCAGTCGCACGGCAAGGCGGCAGGCATCCTGATCGGCGATCTCGGCCTCGCCAAACGCTACCTCGAGCTTGGCGCCACCTTCGTCGCCATCGGCAACGACGTCACGCTGCTCGCCAATGCCACGACGAAGCTGCTCGCCGACTTCAAGGCCGCCGAGCCCGCCAAGGCCCCCGCGACCGCCAAGGTCTACTGATCCTCAGAGCTGGATCCAGGCGGTCTTCAGCTCGGTATATTTGTCGAGCGCGTGCAACGACTTGTCATAGCCGTTGCCGGACTGGCGCATGCCACCGAGCGGCACCGTATTGTCCGCGCCGCCATAGGTGTTGACATGCACGACGCCGGCCTTGACCTGCCGCACCATGCGGTGGGCGCGGGAGAGGTTGCCGGTCCACACCGCCGAGGCAAGGCCGTAGTCCGTACCATTGGCGATCCGCACGGCCTCCGCTTCGTCCTCGAAGGGAATGACCGACAGGACCGGGCCGAAAACTTCTTCGCGGGCGATGCGCATATCCGGTGACACGCCGTCGAAGATCGTCGGCTGGAGGAAATAGCCGCCCGTCTCCTCAAACAGCCGCTTGCCGCCGGTGCGCAGCGTCGCGCCCTCACGTGCGGCATCCTCGATGAAGGCGATGTCCTTCAGGAGTTGCGCCTCACTCGAGACGGCACCGGCTTCGGTTGCCAGATCAAGCGGATCACCGAGCGTCATCGCCTCCGTGATCGCGACGAGGCGGGCGGTGAAGTCCGCGTGGATCGATTTTTCGACCAGCAGCCGTGAGCCGGCGACACAGACCTGTCCGGCATTGCGGAAGATACCGTAGGCCGAGGTTTTCGCCGCCTTGTCGAGGTCCGGCGCATCGGCAAAGACAATGTTCGGCGACTTGCCGCCAAGCTCCAGATAGACCCGCTTCAGGTTGGAGCGGGCGGAATATTCGAGCAGCCGCCGGCCAACCGGGCCGGAGCCAGTGAAGACCAGCACGTCGACATCCATGTGCAGGCCGAGCGCCTCGCCCGCCACCTGCCCGCGGCCGGTGACGACATTGAGAACGCCGTCCGGCAATCCCGCCTCGGCGCAGAGTTCGGCAAGGCGCAGCAGGCTGAGCGAAGCGATTTCCGCCGGTTTCAGCACCACGGAATTGCCGGCCGCAAGCGCCGGCGCGATCTTCCAGGCGCCGATCATCAACGGGAAATTCCACGGCACGATAGCGCCGACCACACCCACCGGTTCGCGATGGATGAGGCCGAGCACATTTTCCGCCGTGGGTGCGATCTCGCCGTAGACCTTGTCGATCGCCTCGGCATAGTAGCGGAACGTGCCGGCGGCGCTGCCGGGCTCGGCCTTCAGCGCCATCTGGATTTCCGTGCCGTTGTCGCGCACGCCGAGCACGGCCAGTTCCAGGGCATGTTTCTCGATCAGCTCGGCAACGCGCAGCAACACCTTCCTGCGCTCGGCGGGGGCTGCGCGGGACCATACGCCCTTGTCGAAGGCGGCCCTAGCCGCCCGCACCGCACGATCTACATCCTCCGCCCCGCCATCGGCGATCGTGGTCAATTCCCGGCCGTCGAGGGGTGACAGGGTCGGCAAGCGCCGGCCGTCCGCCGCATCGGTCCAGCCGCCGCCGATGAAGAGTTTTCCCGGACTGGCGAGGCGCTGGCGTTCGTGGTCGATGCGGTCCTGCATGGTCTTCCCTTTCCTTCGGGCGGGCGGCTCGGAACAGCCGCCCGCAATCTTGTCAGTTTGCCTGACCGAGGCCAAGGCGGGCATAGGATGCGGGATCGGCGCCCTTGAGACGCATGGCCAGCACGAGGCCGAGCAGCGCGGCCAGCAGGACAAGGCCCGGCAGGATGATCGCAAGCGCCCCGCTGGCGCCGGCGAGGTCGCCGAAATTGCGCACGATCGTGACGATGACGGCCAGCAGGATGAGGCCCGTGACGGCCGGTACCACCTTTGTCGTCAGCACATTCTTTTCGAGCCCCGGATTGCGGCTGAAGAAGACGACGATGGCGAAGGCCGTCATCGCCATCAACACGATGACGCCGAGCGTGCCGACATTGGTCATCCAGGAAAACAGTGCCAGCACCGGATCCTGCCCCGTGACCGCAAAGAGCGCGATGACGGCAACGGCAATCGCCGTCTGGACGAGGGAGGCGACATGCGGGCTCTGGAAGGCCGGATGGGTGACGCCGAGGCCGGCCGGCAGCAGCCGTTCGCGACCCGCGACATACATGTAGCGTGCGACACCGTTGTGGAAGGCCAGAACGCCGGCAAACAGGCTGGTGATCAGCAGGATATTCATGATCGGCGACAACCAGGCGCCGACATAGCGCTCGGAAATCACGAAGAGGAAGGTCGTCGGATCAGCCAGTCCCTGCAGTTCCGGCAGGAGCTTTTCGTAACCGGCGGCATTCACCATCAGCCAGGAGGTGAACATGTAGAAGAGGCCGATCAGCAGCACCGAGGCATAGGTGGCGATCGGGATGGCGCGGTGCGGCTCGCGTGCCTCTTCGCTATAGATCGTCGTCGCCTCGAAGCCGATGAAGGCGGCGAAGCCGAACAGCAGGCCGATTGCCGGCGAGCCGGAGAAGAAGGCATCCGTACTGAAGGGCGCAAGCGAAAGACCGCTGTCTCCGCCCGTGCCGATCACCGCGAAATCGATGACCAGCACGACGAGATATTCGAGCACGACGAGCACCGTCAGGATCTTGGCCGAAAGATCGACCCGGCGGTAGCCGAGCACCGCGACGGCGGCGATGCCGAGGAACGTATAGACCCACCACGGCAGGTCTATGCCGAGGCCGGCGAAGAAGCCGGCGGTGATGGCGCCGAACAGGCCGAAAATGCCGATCTGCATGGCATTGTAGGACAGGATGGCGATGAGCGCCGCCGCCCCGCCGACATAACCGCCAAAACCCTGCGTCGTATAGGCATAGAACGCGCCGGCATTGCGGATATGCCGCGCCATGGCGACATAGCCGACGGCAAAGAGCAGCAGGATGACCGTCACCGCCAGGAAGGTGGCCGGCATGCCGGCGCCGTTGCCGAGCAACATGGCAAGCGGAACGCCGCCCGCGACCGCCGTCAGCGGTGCGGCGGCGGAAACGACGAGGAAGGTCACGGCCAAAGCGCCGAGACTGTCCTTTCTGAGGCGGTTGTCGCCCGATGAAATGCTGTCTGTCATGATACGTTCCCCTTCATGCAGTGGTGAAGCGCGACCGGAACCTCCTTTCCGGACGCGGGGGCCGATTGGCCAAAACGCTGCAAAAATGTCCGGTTTGCCGGATCTGATTTCGGTTCAAATATTAAACCGGTAGTTTAAATATAGACTTGCAAACTTGCCTGACTGCTGTCAAGTTATTTCGCATGTTAAGTAATTGGAGGAGTCGTGAGCACTGTCGCAAAGGCCCTCGCGCTGCTGAACCTGGTGGCCGCCGAGGAGGAGGAAAAGGGACTTTCCGAGCTTGCCCGGCTCGCCGGCATGGACAAGGCGACGACGCGGCGCATGCTGGTGGAACTGGAGGCACACGGTTTTCTGGAACAGGACACCGTGACGCGCCGCTACCGCATCGGTGCTACCCCGGTGCGGCTCGCCCGCATTCGCGAGGCCCGCGTGCCGCTGCTGCGCGCCGCCATTCCCTTCGTCAAGGAACTGGCGCAAGCGACGGGTGAAACCTGCCATCTCGCGGAATTTTCCGGCGGTGCGCTGCATTCGCTGCATGTCGAGGATTGCTCCAAGGCGCACCGCGTCATCGTCGATGTCGGCATCACCCTGCCGCTGCACGCCACCGCCTCCGGCCTCGCCTTCCTTGCGCCTTTGCCACGCGATGCCGCCGAGGCCTTGCTCAAGGAACCCCTCGAAGCCTTCACGGATGCCACCGTCACGGATCTCCCAACGCTTCGCCAGCGCCTCGACGAGACCCGCAAGCGCGGCTGGTCGATCAACCGCAACGGGCTCGAAGCCGGCGTCGTCAGCGTCGCGGCGGCCGTGCTCGGCGCCGACCGCCGGCCCATTGCCACACTCGCCATCGCCGCACCGGACGTGCGCATCGACGCGCCGCATCTTGAGGAACTGGGCCTCAAGGTGGCGGACGCCGCCGACCGGCTTTCGGCGCGATTGAACGGAAACGAGGGTGCACCAAGCGCCCCGCTCAAAATGATCAGGGGAATGAGACCATGAGCGACGAACCCAAGGTGCCGAACATCCTCGTCTTCGGCACCGGCGATACGAAGGCGGACGAGTTGCAGTTCATGGCGGAGGTGATCCGCACCGCCGGCGGGCGGCCAGTGCTGGTCGACGTCAGCGTGCTCGCCGACCCGCCCTACCAGCCGGATTTTACGCGCCACGACATCGCCGCAGCAGCGGAAACGACGATCGAAGCGATCGCGACGAGCGGCGACGAGTACAGCGCCATGGCGCTGATGGCCAAGGGGGCCGCAACACTCACCCGCAAGCTGTTTGACGACGGCAAGGTGGACGGCGTGATCCTGCTCGGTGGCTCCATGGGCACGGACCTCGCGTTGGATGTCGCCGCCTGCCTTCCGCTTGGCGTGCCGAAATTCGTCGTCTCGACCATCGCCTATTCCCACCTCATCCCGCCGGAGCGCATCGCCCCCGACCTTATGATGATCCTCTGGGCCGGTGGGCTGCACGGCCTCAACCCGATCTGCAAGTCCGTGCTTTCACAGGCTTGCGGCGCCGTCGTCGGCGCGGCCCGGTTCAGCGTCCGCCCGGCCGGCGACCGGCCGCTCATCGGCATGACCTCGCTCGGCTCGAGCTGCCTTAAGTACATGAAGCACCTCCAGCCGGCGCTGGAAAAGCGCGGCTACGACGTCGCCGTCTTCCACGCCACCGGCATGGGCGGGCGCGCCTTCGAGGCGATCGCCGCCGAGGGCGGTTTTGCGGCGGTCTTCGATTTCTGCACGCAGGAGGTCAACAACCACCTGAACGGCACCTGCGTCACCTCCGGACCGGACCGGCTGGAAAATGCCGGCCGGCGGGGCATCCCGCAGATCGTCGCACCCGGCGGTCTCGACATGGTGGACCTCCAGGCCTGGCGCGACCTGCCCACATCGCTTGCCGACCGGCCGTACCACGCGCACAATCGCCTGCTGGGCTCGGTCACCACCGACAATGACGGCCGCCGGGATATCGCCCGCGTGGTCGCGGAAAAACTTGCGGCTGCGACAGGTGAAACCGCCTTCATCCTGCCTGCCGGCGGCATTCAGGAATGGGACAAGCCGGAGGAGCCGTTGCACGATCCGGATGGGCTTTTTACGCTCGTCGAGGCCTTCCGTTCGGCGCTGCCTGTGTCAGTCGCGCTGCACGAGATAAACGCCCATATCAACGACCCTGCCTTTTCGGCGAAAGCGCTGGAAATTTTCGACGGCTGGGTTGCACGCCGCGTGGTGCCGAGTGGAAAGGCGGAAGCGGCATGACGAAGGCGCTGATCCTCGATTTCGGCGGCGTCGTCACCCGAACGCTGTTCGAAACGCATGTCGTTACCGAGCGCGCTCTGGGGCTCGCCCCCGGCACGCTCACCTGGAAGGGACCGTTCGATCCAGCGACCGACCCGCTCTGGCAGCGCATGCAGAACCGCGAAATCACCGAGCGCGATTACTGGATGGAGCGCACCCGCGAGACAGGCCGGCTGATCGGCGAGGACTGGACGGACATGAAGACCTTCGTCCAGCGTGCCCGCGGCGCCGAACCGGATCTCGTCTTGCGGCCGGAAGCGCGCCAGACGATCCTTGCGGCAAAGGCCGCCGGCGTGAAGCTCGCCATCCTCTCCAACGAACTCGATCTCTTCTACGGCGTCGATTTCCGCAAGCGCTTTCCGCTGATCGATCTCTTCGACGTCATCGTCGACGCCACCTATACCGGTATCCTGAAACCCGACCCGCGCGCCTATGAACAGGCAATCCGCGATGTCGGCGTCGATAAAGCGGACTGCGTCTTCGTCGACGACCAGAAGAAGAACATCGAGGGCGCCGATGCGGTTGGCCTGCCCAATGTGCATTTCGACGTCACCCGCCCCGCCGAAAGTTATGCTGAAGCCAGAGCGATGCTCGGCCTCTAGAAAACCGGAGAAGCCCCATGCGTGAAACCAATTTCCTCGTTGAGAACAATGCCCGCCACCTCTGGCATCCCATGGCGCACCCGGCGGAAATGCGCGCCAATCCGCCAAAAATCGTCAACGCCGCGGCAGGCGTCGAGATCACCGACCTGCAAGGCAAGACCGTGCTCGATGCGGTCGGCGGCCTGTGGAACGTCAATCTCGGCTATTCCTGCGAGCCGGTGAAAGCGGCAATCCGCGACCAGCTCGACCAGCTACCCTACTATTCCACCTTCCGCGGCACGACCAACTCGCCGCTGATCGAGCTGTCGTACGAGCTGGCCGAATGGTTCAAGGAGGACGGGCTGACACGCGCCTTCTTCACCTCGGGCGGCTCGGATTCGGTGGAAACCTGCCTGCGCCTCGCCCGCCAGTATCACAAGATCAACGGCCAGCCGGAACGCACGAAGTTCATCGCGCTGAAGAAGGGCTATCACGGCACTCATTTCGGCGGCGCGTCGGTCAACGGCAACGCCAATTTCCGCCGCAACTACGAACCGCTGCTGCCCGGCGTCACGCATTTGGCAAGCCCCTATCTCTACCGCAATCCCTTCGGCACCGAGGATCCGGCGACACTGGCAAGCCTCATCGCCAAACAGTTTGAGGATGAGATCGCCTTCCAGGGCGCCGATACGATCGCAGCCCTCATCATGGAACCGGTGCTGGGTGCCGGTGGCGTGATCGTGCCGCACGAGACATTCATGCCGCTGATGCGCGACATCTGCGACCGGCACGGCATCCTGCTGATCGCCGACGAGGTGATCACCGCCTTCGGCCGCACCGGCGCCTGGACCGGATCCCGCCTCTGGGGCGTCAAGCCCGACTTCATGTCCACCGCGAAGGCCATCACCAATGGCTATTTCCCCTTCGGCGCGGTGATGATCGCCGACAGGATCGCGGAGACCTTCGAGGCCAACAAGAACAGTTTTGGCGCGATCGGCCACGGTTACACCTATTCCGGCCATCCGGTGGGTGCGGCGGCGGCTTTGGCGACACTGAAGGAAACCAGGCGCGCCGATGTCGCGACGAATGCCGCCGCGCGCGGTTTGGAACTGATGGCCGGGCTCGAAGGACTGAAGGCGAAACACGAGATCATCGGCGACGTGCGCGGAAAGGGGCTGATGTGCGCGCTCGAACTCGTCGCCGACCGCAAGACCAAGGCGTCGGCTGCAAAGGATGTCGTCGCGACGATCTATGAGGGCACCTACGATGCCGGTGTGATGGTGCGCACCTCCGGCGCCAACATCATCCTGTCTCCGCCGCTCATCATTACCGCGACGGATGTGGAGCGCATCGTCGCAGCGCTCGACGCCGGTCTCGCCAAGGTCGCGCGCTGACCGCTACTCCTCGCCGCCCGCCTTGCCATCGAGCTTGAGGGCGGCGAGTTCCTCCAGCATGTCGAGAAGCGCATCGACACGCTTGGCGCCAAAGCGTGCGTCGATATCCGCATAGACGCGGCGCGAATCCGGCATCACCTCGTCGATGACGGCCTGACCGGCGGGTGCGAGCGCCAGCAGCACCCGGCGACCGTCTGCCTCGTCCTTCTCCCGCGTAATCAATCCGCGCTCTTCAAGGGAGCGCAGCATGCGCGTGAGGCTGGGTGCGAGAATGAAGGCTTTCTCCGCCACCTCCGTGGCATCGAGCTGGCCTGCCTCGGACAGTGCGCGCAGCACCCGCCATTGCTGCTCGGTAACGTCGTGATCGGCAAGGATCGGCCGGAAATGGCTCATCACCGCCTCGCGGGCCTTCAGGAGGCCGATCGCCAGTGAACGCCGGCGCTCGCGCGGCGTGGTGTCCTTTGTCTTTTTGGGATTGTTCATGTCCGCCGGGGCATCCTTCGTCATCCTGCCTCTATCCGTGATTTTTCAAGTTCATGCAATCGCGAGGCGGTATCAGACAGAGGACGGATCGATTGCGGCCGGCCGGCATGCTAGCGTCCGCGTTCAGATCACGACCTTTGAAAGTGCGGCCTCTCATGACGTCAGAACCTTCCAACGCAGCCTCGACCTATATTTTCGCGCCCGCTGCCATTCCCACCCTGCCCATCAAGGGAAGCGACGCACTCTTCCCGGTGCATCGCATCTATTGCGTCGGCCGAAACTTCGCCGATCATGCCATCGAGATGGGTCATGATCCCGACAAGGAGCCGCCCTTCTTCTTCCAGAAGAACCCGGACACCCTGGTCCTGCCCGGCGAGGACTTTCCCTATCCCCCGGCAAGCACGGACGTGCATCATGAGGTCGAGCTGGTCGTCGCACTGAAGAGCGGCGGTAGCGACATTCCGGTCGAGCATGCGCTGGATTGCGTCTACGGCTACGCCGTCGGCCTCGACATGACGCGGCGCGATTTGCAGGCGGAAGCCAAGAAACATGGCCGGCCCTGGGAGGTCGCGAAAGCCTTCGAACAGTCCGCGCCTTGTGGCTTTATCCACCCCGCAGCCGGGACCGGTCACCTGAGCGAGGGCGCGATCCGGCTTACCGTCAATGGTGCGGTTCGCCAGAACGGCAACCTCAACCAGATGGTCTGGAAGGTGCCGGAGATGATTGCCTATCTCTCCCTTCTGTTCACGCTGCAACCGGGCGACCTCATTTTCGCCGGCACGCCGGCCGGAGTGGGTGCTATCGAAAAGGGCGATACGATGGTCGCGCATATCGATGGGCTCGATGAGATAACGTTTAACGTCGCCGGATAGATCTGACACGGCGCAGGCGGGCACCTATCCCTTTGGCGTATTCCTTCGTCTTTCGGCCTGCGCCAAAGGACGTAGGGGTGGCAAGAGGAGGAGACCTGATGCCCGTATCCGCCGATCTCATTATTATCAATGCGCGCGTCCTCACCATGGATGAGGCCAATCCGCGTGCCGAAGCCATTGCGCTTGCCGGCGGCCGGATCGCTGCCGTCGGCAGCGAGGGCGATATCCTTGCGCTTAAGGGCGAAGAAACCCGGATTATCGATGCGCGCGGCGCTTCGGTGCTGCCGGGCTTCATCGAAAGCCACATCCACATGTTCGGCGGCGCCGAGGAGCTGGGACACCTGCAGCTCGCCGGCATTGAAGGTTTCGAGGCGCTGAAGGCGAGCCTGCTTGCCCATGCCGCCGCCCATCCCGACGACGCGCTTTTGACCGGCCACGGCGCCGGTTACACAATGATTTCCGAAGACGAGCCGCTGACGCGACACCATATCGACCGCATCATCGCGGACCGACCGGTCGTGCTGGTCGGCGCCGATCATCACACCAGCTGGGCGAATACCAAGGCGCTCGACATGGCCGGCATCCTGCACGGCAAGACGGTCAATCCCGGCAACGAAGTGGTGATGGGACCGGATGGCCTTGCGACCGGCGAGCTGCGTGAATCCGAAGCCATGTCGCCCGTCCTGCATCTCGGCGGCCCGAACCGCACCCATCTCGGCATCGAGACCGGCGGCGAGCCCGACCCCGCGCCGAGTGCTGCGGAATGGGAGGCCGACAAGGCGATCATGCGCCGCGGCCTGGCCCATGCCGCCAAACACGGCATCACCTCGTTTCACAACATGGACGGCAATTTCTACCAGCTCCAGCTGATGGCGGCGCTGGAAGAGGATGGCACGATCACCGTGCGCGGCCAGGTGCCCTATCATTTCAAGAAGCCGATGACGCTCGCCGATCTCGAAAAGGCAAGCGAGATGGACCGGCGCTACCGCAGCGACTGGATTTCCTCCGGCATGGTCAAGGTGTTCATGGACGGCGTGCTGGAATCCGGCACCGCCTTCCTCGTCGAACCCTATGCGGATCGGCCGGATTGGTATGGCGAGCCCTATTTCAGCAACGAGGACTTCGCCGAACTCGCCACCGAGATCGACCGTCGCGGCCTGCAGATCGCGGTACACGCCATCGGCGACGGCGCCGTGCGGCGCGTGCTGAACGGCTATGAGGTCGCGCAGAAGGCCAATGGCACCCGCGACAGCCGCCATCGCATCGAGCATGTCGAGCTGATCACCGAAGAGGACATGCCACGCTTTGCTAAGCTCGGCGTCATCGCCTCCATGCAGCCGCCGCATCCGCCGGGCGGCATGTGCTTTCCGCTCGAACCGACCCTCTCGCGCATCGGCGAGAAGCGCCGTTATCTCGCCTATGCCTGGCGGCGCATCAAGGAAACGGGCGCAGCATTGGCCTTCTCCTCCGACTGGCCCGTCTCGCCGATCGACCCGATCGCCGGGATCCAGGCCGCCGTGACACGAACGGTCTGGCAGGAGGGCGATCCGGATCATTCCGTCAGCCTGCACGATGCCATCGCCGCCTATACGATCGGCAGCGCCTACGCGGAGTTTGCCGAAGATCGCAAGGGCATGCTGAAACCCGGCTACTTCGCCGACGTCGTCATCCTTGACGATGACATCGAGGCGGTCGAGCCGGAGCGTATCCGTGAGGTCCGTCCGAAGATGACGATCTGCGGCGGCCGGGTGACCTACGAGGCCTGAAGCTTTCATCCGTTCCAGATGAGGCGCAGCCATCAGGCAGCAAACATTCGCCGTCAGCTCTACGATCTGGATCGGCCTGCTGAACAAGGTCTGCCGGGCGCGCCTCGCAAGCGGCGCGCCCTTGCCGCCCGCACCAAAAACCCTTTCAATGCCTGCACCCATTTCAACCAGGTCTTTCCCATGAACCTTTCCGACTATGTCAGCCACGACGCCACCAGCCTTGCCCAGCTCGTCAAGCGCGGCGAGGTGACCGCCGCGGAACTTGCAGGCCTTGCCCGGCAGGCCTTCGAAAAGGTCGATCCGGCGATCAATGCCGTCGTTGAGTTTTATGACGATGCGGAAAGCGTGACCGGCCCGGTGGAGGGCGCCTTCAATGGCGTGCCGTTCCTGCGCAAGGACATCGGCGCGACGGAGGAAGGCCGCCTGCAGGAATGCGGCAGCCGGCTATTGAAGGGCAGTGTCAGCACCCACGACGCCTACTATACAAAGCGCGCCAAGGCGGCGGGCCTGCGCATCGTCGGCCGCAGTGCCGTGCCGGAACTGGCCTTCGCCGGCTTCACCGAAACCATTCTGGAAGGGATTACCCGCAATCCCTGGAATCTCGACGCCTCGGCCGGTGGCTCTTCTGGTGGTGCTGCGGCGGCGGTTGCCGCCGGCATCGTGCCGATCGCGCATGCCTCGGATGGTGGCGGCTCGATCCGCATTCCCGCCGGCTGGTGCGGCCTCGTCGGCCTCAATCCCTCGCGCGGCCGCGTTTCCGGCGGGCCGGACGGGCAGGATTCGCTGTTTGGCCTTGCGCGCGAATTCGTCGTCTGCCGCACGGTGCGCGACATGGCCGCCGCGCTCGACGTCTTTGCCGGCCCGGAGCCGGGCGATCCGTTCATCATCCGCCAACCAGAGCGGCCCTATCTCGACGAGCTGACCCAGCCGACCGGCAAGCTGCGCGTGGGCCTTGCCCGCACCGCCTGGGGCAGCGTGTCGATCGCCGAGGACGTGCTGGCGACACTCGATGCGACGGCCGCCCTGCTCGCGTCGATGGGCCACACGATCGAGGAGATCGCTCCGCCGGTGAATTCGCACGACATCATGATCGGCGTAATGGGTGGCTTCAATCTCGGCCTTGCCGAACTGCCGGCGCTTGCCGCCACCCTCGGCCGCCCGTTGGACGACACGACGCTGGAGCCTGTCATCCTCAAGCTGATGCACCAGACGCTTGCCATGTCACCGGCCGAGATAGTCACCATCTTCGAGACCATGCGCAAGATCCGCCACGATGTCGCAATGGCAACGGCGAGCTACGACATCCTGCTGACGCCGACGACACCGGTGACGGCGCCGGAACACGGCCGCTTCTCCACCACGCGCCCCGACCTTACGGCCACCGGCTTCGCCGAGGGCGACACCACCCTCTTCACCTTCCTCGGCACGTTCAACGCCACCGGCCAGCCCTCCGTCAGCCTGCCGCTCGGCCTCGACCGCAACCACATGCCGGTCGGCATCCAGATCGTCGGCCGCTTCGCCGACGAGGGGACACTGGTGCGCGTTGCCCGCGACCTCGAACAGGCGCGGCCCTGGAGCGCCATGCTGCCACCGGTGCATGCAGGACAATAACCTGCGACAGCACGCCACGCATGCCCCTCCCCGTTGTTTGATCAACGTCAAAGAAGGAGGGGCGTCGCGGGTCTACCCCTTGCGCATGAACGATTGACGTTCGTCAGCAAGGAGAACTTCCAGTGCGTATCATGGCAAAGAGCATCGTCGGTGCAGCAGCGGTCATTCTGGCGCTCGCGCTTCCCGCCGCAGCGGCAGATTTCGAGGTGCATATGCTCAACAAGGGTGCCGAAGGCGCGATGGTGTTCGAGCCGGCCTTCGTGAAGGTGGCGCCCGGCGACACGGTCACCTTCATCCCGACCGACAAGGGGCACAATGTCGAGACGATCAAGGGCATGATCCCCGACGGTGCGGAAGCCTTCAAGAGCAAGATGAACGAGAACTACAAGGTTACCTTCGACAAGCCGGGCGCCTATGGCGTCAAATGCACGCCGCATGTCGGTATGGGCATGGTGGGCGTGGTGGTCGTCGGCGATGCACCGGCCAATCTCGACGCCGTCAAGACCGGCAAGCTGCCGAAGAAGGCCCGCGAGCGCATGGACGGCGCGATCACGGCTCTCGGTCTCTAAAGGTCGGTTCTAAGTGGAGACGAAACCCGGAGTGGAGCGATCCGCTTCGGGTTTTTTCAGTCTGCCCATTCGGGATCGGTGGTGAAGGCGATCGTCAGCCAGCGATCCGGCCCTTCGTCGCCGATGGCGATGCCGATTTCGTCGCGAATATCGTCCCATTCCTGCAGCTTCCGCGGCGGAAAATCCTCAGGCACGATGAAAAAGAGCTCGATCTGCCGGCCACGGCCGACGCGGGCGACATAGGCCCGGTAGGAGAGAAAGCCGTGCCGCTCGACGATGGTTTTGGCGATCGCATCGACATGGCTTTTCAGGTCCCCGGGCGTGACGAGCAGGATATCGGCCAGCGCCTGCCGGATGGTGCCGGCGGGGATGGGGATGATGACAAGGCAGACGAGCGCCAGCGCCACCGGGTCGATATAGGGCGACAGCCATTCATGGGCCGTGCCCTGGATGAAATAGCCGATGACGAAGGCGACCAGCAGCGCACTCGTCAGGCCCGCGGACATCATCCAGGCCTTGGCGTCGAGCGCCACGAAATCCGACTGGAGGGTGCGGTTCGCGCGGGTGGCGATGATCGCCATGGCGACCGTCACGATGATCGTCAGCACGGCATAGATGATCGCCTGGTCGAAATCGAGCGGCCGGCCGCCGTCCATGATGCTGCCGATGGCGTTGATCAGCGCGTAGATCGCCGCACCGGTCAGAAGGATACCGTTGAGGCCCAGCACCATCGGCTCCAGATGCCAGAAGCCCATCGTGAAATGCTTGACGAGCCGGCCTTTGCCCCCGCCCGTCGCCGAGGATGCGATGAGGTTCGAGACGAGCAGGGCGAGCACGGTCATCGCCGCATCGGTCAGCGCATAGACGCCGTCGAAGACGATGGCGAAGGAGCCAGAGAGAATGCCGAACAGGATGCCGACGCCGGCGAGCACGATGGTGACGGCAATGGAGATGCGCAGAAGTCCCTGTTCCGTCCTCATGGATCGGCCCTTTCTCTCGTTCTGTGGCCCTTTCGGCTTATAGCCGGCCCCTCACATGAATTCCAACTTCTGAATGATAGGGATTTGCACATTTAATTTCCTAATGCGGCAGGCCACTGTTAATTTAAGACCACAACCAACGGGATCCGCATGCTGAAACTCGTCCTGCTCTCGGCCTGGCTCTTCCTGACCGCGCTCGCATCTCCCCTTCTTGCCACAGACAATGCCATGACCCTCGACCTGCACAAGGCTGCCGCAGCCGACGACGCCGTCGCCATCAAGGCGCTTCTGGCCAAAGGCGTGGCAATCGACGCGCGGGACGACAGCGGCGCGACGGCCCTGCTCGTCGCCACGCATGCCAACCGCGTGAACGCCGCCCGCGCGCTGATCGAGGCCGGCGCCGACGTCAACGCCAAGGACGCCATCAGCGACAGTCCCTATCTCTATGCCGGCGCACGCGGGCATCTCGACATTCTCAAGCTGACGCTTTCCCACGGCGCCGACCTCAAAAGCATCAACCGCTACGGCGGCACCGCCCTCATCCCGGCCTCTGAACGCGGCCATGTCGAGACGGTCGACACGCTGATCAAGGCCGGTATCGACGTCGATCATGTGAACCGGCTCGGCTGGACGGCGCTGCTGGAGGCGATCATCCTCGGCGACGGGGGAACGCGCCACATCCAGATCGTCGATCTCCTGATCAAGGCCGGGGCCAATGTCAATCTCGCGGACGACGACGGCGTGACGCCGCTCCAGCATGCGCGCGGCCGCGGCTTTGGCGAGATGGTCGCACTCCTGGAAAAAGCAGGCGCGAAGTGACGCCATTCACGAACAAGACGGAAGAGAAATCCGTCGGGAAACACCGGAAACACTCAAGACAAAGGGCCTGAGACGATGCAAAGAAGCTACTATTCCTCCCTCGGCGGCCACCCGCCGCAGAGCGACCTCCTGACCGGGCGCGCCGTCTTCACCGAGGCCTATGCGGTGATTCCGAAGGGAACCATGCAGGATATCGTCACGAGCTTCCTGCCCTTCTGGAACGACACGCGTTGCTGGGTCATTGCGCGTCCGCTTTCCGGCTTTGCCGAGACGTTTTCGCAGTACATCATGGAAGTGGCACCGGGCGGCGGCAGCGACAGGCCGGAGCAGGACCCGGACGCCGAGGGCGTGCTCTTCGTCGTCGATGGCGAGGTGGAACTGACCTTGCCGACCGGCAAGCACACGCTCGAGCCGGGCGGTTATGCGTTCCTGCCGCCGGGCCTGAAATGGTCACTGCACAATCGTTCGGGCGCTCATACCCGCTTCCACTGGATCCGCAAGGCCTACGAGGCGGTCGATGGACTTCCGCATCCGGAACCCCTGATCCTCAACGAAAAAGACATCAAGCCGTCGGAAATGCCCGGCACGAATGGCGGATGGGCGACGACACGCTTCGTCGATCCCAACGACCTTCGCCACGACATGCATGTGACGATCGTCACGCTGATGCCCGGCGCGGTCATTCCCTTTGCCGAAACCCATGTCATGGAACACGGCCTCTACGTGCTGCAGGGCAAGGCCGTCTACCGCCTCAACCAGGACTGGGTGGAAGTCGAGGCCGGCGATTTCATGTGGCTGCGCGCCTTCTGCCCGCAGGCCTGCTATGCCGGCGGCCCCGGCCCGTTCCGCTATCTGCTCTACAAGGACGTCAACCGCCACATGGCGCTGAAGCCTTTCGGTTCCCGCCGCTGAAAACCGCCTAGAAACCCGCGCCCGACCGGCGCGGGTTTTTCATGAGGGTAACGGCATCGCGTCCGGATAGGATCGCGGATCGAAGCGCAGATAGAGCAGCGCCGTCACCAGCACGCAGCCGAGATGCAGCGCCCAGCCGGCGGCAAAACCACCCGTCCAATCGTGCAGCACTGCCATCGCATAGGGGCCGATGGCAGCGATGAGAAAGCCGCCGCCCTGCATCAGCGCGGCAAGCGCGCCGGCCTGTTCCGGCCGCGGCAGGTGATCGAGCGCGGTGACGATGGCAAGCGCGAAACTGCCACCGAGGCCGGCACCGCAAAGGCCCGCCCAGACCGCCGGTGCCAGGCCGGGAAGGCCCGCAAGGCCGAAAAAGCCGATGGCCTGGAACGCAATGGTCAGCCACAGCCAGCGGCGGCGGTCGATGTTCCCGCGCGCTAAAATCGGGAGGCCCAGCGCCGCAACGGCCTGGCAGATCGCCATGATGGCGACGAGGCCGCTGCTGTCGGCGCTGTTCCAACCCTGCGCTTGGTAGTAGGGCGCAAGCCAGGCGATCATCGAGGTGTACCCGGCATTGATCAACCCGAAGGCGGCCATCAGCACCCAGGTGCGCGGCCGGCTGAGAAGCTGGCGCGTCAGCGTGCCGTCCGGCTTGCTCGACTGCACATCGGACAGGATGCGCCAGGCAGCAGCGAGCGCGATGACGACCGGCAGCGCCAGCCAGGCGAGTGCCGCCCGCCAGCCGAAACCGGCATGCACGAGCACCGGCATCAGTCGCGCGCCGAAGGCGCCGCCAGCCATGATCATCGCCGAATAGAGACCGGTGACGACAGGCACCTGGGTTGGGAAGCGTGCCTTGATGATGCCGGGAAAGGCCGCCTGGATGAAGGCGACGCCGATGCCGCAGAGCGCCGCCGTCAGGATCAGCGACACCCCGTCCATGGCGACGAGGCGAAGCGCCGAACCGAGCAGGAGAATGCAGAGTGCCATTAACAGCCCGCGCCGCGCGCCGAGCTTCACCTGAAGGCCGGGCGCAATGAACGCGCCGAGCCCCATCAGGAACATCGGCAGCAGGGTGAGCATCGCAATACCGCCATAGCCGAGGCCTGTATCCGCGACAATCTCGGCGAGGATCGGCGCCGGGGCGGCGAGAAAGGGACGCAGGTTGAGCCCGATCAGCACGACCAATGCCAGCATTGCCCAATCACGGTCAGCGCGCGCCTCAACGGTATCCATCAGAATTGACTCTCGTGCTGAAAATGCCTGTTCGCGGCAGGGTGGGGGCCTGCCGATCGTACCTATCGCTACCATCGGCTTGAATCATGCGCAAATTAGATGTTTAGATGCTGACTATTCTGATTTTCGATGGAGATGTCGTGCTCGACCCGCGCCTGCTTCGGGCCTTCGTGGCAATCGCCGATGCCGGGAGTTTCACGGCTGCCGCCGATCGCCTGCATATGACGCAATCGACCATGAGCCAGCAGATCGCCCGCCTCGAGGAGGCAATCGGGCGCGATCTGGTCGACCGTGCTGCGCGGCCGGTGCGCCTGACCGTGACGGGCGAACGCCTGCTCGGCCACGCCCGCCGCATCCTCGCCCTCCAGACCGAAGCGCTGACGCTGGTGGCGGAAACCTCCGGCACCACCTCCGTGCGCATCGGCATGCCGGATGACATCGCCACGCCCGAAATGGCCCGTGCCTTCGCCGCCTTCACCAAACGCCACAAGGAAGCACGCCTCGACGTCACCACCGGCCTGCGCGCCGACCTCAACCGCCGCTACCGCGCCGGCGAACTCGACATCGTGGTGTTGAAGGAGGACACGCCGAGCGCCGACAGCTGGGCGAGCTTCGAGGAACCGATCGCCTGGTTCACCGCAATGGATGCGGCGCCCGACCTGCCCGACCCGACGCCGCTCGTCACCTTTCCGCCCGGCGGGCTCTACCGTGATGCCATGTCCGAACGGCTGGAGCGCGAGCGGCGGCGATGGTACGTCGCCTTCACCTCCGCCAGCCTGCGCAACGTGCTGATGGCCGTCGAAGCCGGCCTCGGTCTCTCGCTGCTGCCGATCGACGCGACGAAGGGTTGGCGGATCAAGCAGCTTGCCGATTTCGGCACGGAACCGCCGGTCGTCGCCTCGCTCTATGCCTGGGAACGCAACGGCATCGTCGGGGAACTGGCAAGCGAGGTGCTCGACATCCTCAAACGGCATTTTGCCCGACCGGATCAGGCCTTGTAGAGATCCGCATAGGTCTCGCGCAGGACGTTCTTCTGCACCTTGCCCATCGTGTTGCGCGGCAGGTCGTCGACGAAGAGCACGCGCTTGGGCTGCTTGTAGCGCGCCAGCCGGTCCTTCAGCCCATCGAGCACGGCCTTCTCGTCCAGCGCAGAGCCCTTTGCCCGCACCACGACGGCCGTCACGCCCTCGCCGAAATCCGGGTGTGGCACGCCGATGACCGCACTTTCGATGACGCCCTGCATGCCGTCGATCTCGGTTTCCACTTCCTTTGGATAGATGTTGTAGCCGCCGGAAATGACGAGGTCCTTGCCGCGCCCGACGATGTGGACGTAGCCGCGCTCGTCGATCTTGCCGAGGTCACCGCTGATGAAGAAACCGTCCGTACGGAACTCTGCGGCGGTCTTCTCCGGCATGCGCCAATAGCCCTTGAAGACGTTCGGCCCCTTCACCTCGATCATGCCCGTCTCGCCATCCGGCACCGACGTGCCGGTTTCCGGGTGGGTGACCCGAAGCGCGACGCCGGGCAACGGAAACCCCACTGTGCCGGCGATCCGGTCGCCATCATAGGGGTTGGAGGTGTTCATGTTGGTCTCGGTCATGCCGTAGCGCTCGAGGATGGCATGACCGGTCTTTTCCGCAAAACTGCGGTGGGTTTCGGCAAGAAGCGGCGCTGAGCCGGAAACGAAGAGCCGCATCCCTGCCGTGGCCTCCCGTGTCAGGCCCAGGTGCTGCACGAGCCGGACATAGAAGGTCGGCACCCCCATCATCACGGTCGCGTTTTCCATCAGCCCGAGCGCCTGGTCGGCATCGAATTTCGACAGCAGATACATCGAGGCGCCGGAGAGCAGCGTCACGTTCGAGGCAACGAACAGACCATGCGTGTGGAAGATCGGCAGGGCGTGGATCAGCCGGTCGGCGCTGGTGAAGCGCCAATGGTCGCGCAGCGTCAGCGCATTGGAGAGCAGGTTGTCATGCGTCAGCATCGCGCCCTTGGAGCGCCCCGTCGTGCCGGACGTATAGAGGATTGCGGCCAGATCATCCGGGCCGCGATCCGCATCGGCAAAATCCCCCGCCTCGCCGCCTGCCCGCTGGAGAAGGCTGCCGCCACCGGTCGCATCCAGCGTCTCGACCACGCTGCCATGGGTTTGTGCGATCGCCGCGATACCCTTTTCGGATTTCGGATCGACGACCACCAGGCGCGGCTGCGCATCGCCGATGAAATAATCCAGTTCTGCCAGCGTATAGGCCGGGTTGAGCGGCAGATAGGCCGCGCCGGCACGCAGGCAGGCGAGATAGAGCATCAGCGCCTCGGGGCTTTTGTCCACCTGGACCGCCACCCGGTCGCCCGGCTGCACGCCCCGAGCACTGAGCGCGCCAGCCAACTGCCCGGAGAACCGGATCATATCGCCATAGGTCCAGCGTCGTCCCTCGGCCGTCTCGATGAAGACCGCCTCCGGCGTCGCAGCCGCGCGGATCGCGTCGAAAAGATGGTTGGCCATGGATGATCTCCTCTCCCGTTCGCCCGCACATTGTCACATCGCCGGGCGAGGATGCCAGAGGCAAAAAGCAGAAAGGAATCAGCGAAGCAGGCCCTGTCCACCGTCGATCCACAGGGGAGTGCCGGTAATGTGTCGCGCTTTGGAGGAGGCAAGGAACAGGATGACGTCGGCGACCTCGCTGGCCATGCCGGGCTTGCCGTGCGAAACCGGTATGTCGCCCTCCGGCCAAACGACGGGAATGCCGGTTTCGCTGGAACCCCGTTGCTCCGTGTTCTCGTCGATGCGGGTCTCGATTGCGCCGGGGCAGACCGCGTTGACGCGGATCCCGGCCTTGCCAAGCTCCAGCGCCAGTTGTTGCACCATCGCCACCTGTGCCGCCTTGGTGGCGGAATAGGCGGTGGCGCCCGGCGTCGTGAAGGTGCGCGTGCCATTGATCGAGGAGACGACGACGATGACGCCCTCCCCCGCCTTCTTAAGGTGCGGCACCGTCAGGTGAAGCGTCAGATACGTGCCGCGCAGGTTGACGGCAATCGTCTCGTCCCATTCCGCCGGTTTCAAATCGTCGATCGGCGCCCAGACGCCATTGATGCCCGCATTGGCAACGACAATGTCGAGACCGCCGAATGCACTGACGAGGTGTTCGACCGAACGGCGCATGGAAGCTTCGTCCGCCACATCCGCCGTGAGCGCGAGCCCAGCACCTCCAAGCTCGAGAATCTCCTTCGCAACGGCCTCGACCTCCAGCGTGGTGCGCCCCAGGGCGCCGACGCTCGCACCATGACGGGCGAAGGCCAGCGCCGTGGCCTTACCGATGCCGGAGCCCGCACCGGTGACGAGGACGACCTTTCCTGCAAACAGCATCGGCACCTCCATCCGTTACGGCTCGACAGGAATGCCCGACAGGCAAATCCGTTCCCGATTTCGCGGAACCAAGCGGAGGGCTTCGCGTTTGTTCAAGACACCAAGCCAGTTCGCAGGAGTTCGACGTGCGCCAGAAGAAGAAGCCGCTTGCCCGCAAACCCGCTGCCATCCCGAATGCCATACCCAGCGACACGCGCAAACGCCGTAACGCGTGGGAGCCGCAGGTGATCGTCCCGCACCAGGTTGACTTGCCGCTCAACCAGCCGAACAGGGACGAAGTGGTCGTGCCCGCAACGCCGAACGGCCGCAGCCTCGTCAACGGCCGGCTCTGAAGGGAGCGGCCAGATGCGTGTGAAGGACGTGATGTCCGCCCAGATCGTGACGGTCTCTCCCAACGACACCGCCCAGTCGGCCGCCCGGCTGATGCTCGAAACAGAAGTCGGCGCGCTGCCGGTCGAAGTGCCCGGCGTCGGCGCCATCGTCGGCATCATCACCGATCGTGACATCGTTGCATCGGTTCTGGCCCAGGGGCTCTCGACCTCGACGGCGATTGCCGAATTCATGACCGTGTCACCTGAAGTGTGTAACGAAGACGACGACACGGCGACGATCGCGGCCCGCATGCGTCATTTCGGCGTTCGCCGCCTCGTGGTGGTGAATGACGACCGGCGTGTCGTCGGCATCGTCAGCCTTGTCGACCTGCCGGCCGAAAAACCCGCGCAGGAGGGCGTGCAATGACGATCTTTGCGACTGACCGGCTGTGGGACGAGGCCGTCGTGCTTGAGGGCGACCAGCGGGTGCTTCATGTGCAGAGCACACGCGACGCCCTGCTCTGCCTGAAAAACCACTGGCCGATCGAAGATGGCCCTGCGGCGCTGACGGCAAAAAGTGTCTGCGAACAGGGGCTGACCAGCGACGACGACCCGGCCTTTGCCCGCCGGGCCTTCATCGAAGCGGCAAAGGAAGCCGATTTCCGTGTGAACTCGTGGACGGCGGCATAGACCGTCGCCACCTCGAAGGGACATCGCCGTGAACGAAGACCGCCAGGAATGGATCAGCAAACGCGCCTATGGCCTGTGGGAAGCGAATGGCCGCCCGCACGGCAAGGACCAGGAACATTGGGAACAGGCGGCGCGTGAACGTGCCGAACTCGAGAAGGTCGCCCTGCCGGAGCACCTCAGGAAAAGACGCAATTCGGATGAGGCCGACGATGCCACACGCGCGGCCGTCAACCTCGCCCGCGGTGCACGCTTCCGCAGGAAAGCAACACGGAGCCTTCCGTCCACAATTGAAACGAGCTAGCCAAGGCATTTCGCAAGCCTCCAAAGCCCCCGCTTTCACTACCCTATTTCTCTGGCATGTTCCTGCATGCCCGGCGACGGGCGTTTCGCCGACTTTCGAGGAAGCGCAACAGTCGCTCCTCCTCCGAGCGTAGCCCGGTTGCCTTCAGGGTCGGGCGGCGCAGTGCGAGCCGCAGGGTCTCAGGCGTTTCGGCAAGTGCGATGATGTCGGGATGGATGTAGCTCGACCGCGCGATAGCCGGCGTGTTGTGCAGAACGTCTGCCGCCGCCGTCGACATCCCCTTGATCGTTGGTCGATCGCCTGCCTCTATCGCGTGACGCGCCAGCGAAAAGGCGGCGAGGCTGCCGGCCCAGGTCCGGAATGTCTTGGCGGAAACGGCAATACCGGAAATATCGGCGAGATAGGTGTTGAGCCGGCCGGAATCGATCGGCCGCACCAGATCCGTCTCGTCTTTCCAGACGAAGAGCTGGCGCCCCGGCAGATCGGCACAGTCTTCAAGCAGCCGTTGGAGGCGCGGGTGTT
The DNA here is from genome assembly GCF_058808115.1 of Shinella sp. GW821-FHT11G07. Lineage (NCBI taxonomy): Bacteria > Pseudomonadati > Pseudomonadota > Alphaproteobacteria > Hyphomicrobiales > Rhizobiaceae > Shinella > Shinella sp. GW821-FHT11G07. The sequence continues at coordinate 64,036 of NZ_JBXARJ010000004.1, read as the reverse complement.
TCAGCGTCCGGCGTACCCGCTTGCCGCCCTTGGCCGCGAAGCGGAGCTCTATATGCCCATCGGCCAGCGAAACGTGACGCTTCAACAGCGTCGTCGCGCCATAGGTGCCGTTCTCCTGCACATAGGCCCGATTGCCGACCCGCAACTGCGCCTCATCGAGCAGCACGGTGATCGCCGCCAACATCGTATCGACCGCGCCGGGCGTGCCGTCGAGATCCCGCCGCACCGCGCGCCGAAGCTTTGGCAGCGCCCGGCCGAAGGCGATGAGCTGATCGAACTTGTCACCGCTCTTCAGCGCCTGCCAATCCGGGTGATAGCGATATTGCTTGCGCCCGCGCGCATCGTAGCCCGTCGCCTGAAGATGGCCGTTGCCGTCGAGGCAGATCCAGACATTTTCATAGGCCGGCGGCAGGCCAAGGCCGGCGATGCGCGCCTTCAGCGCACCATCGCGCACGAGAGAGCCGTCCGGCAGGCGATAACAAAAACTGCGACCGGACCGCTGACGCCGGATTCCGGGCTCGCTGTCGGAGACATAAGTAAGACCGGTCGCTGTGAGGTTGTCCGGTGCCATGTCGGGCAGATCACCCCACCGCTTCAAAGACGGCGACGCTGGCGCCATAGACCGTGGCGGCGCCTTCGGCGGGATGTTGGGCGAAGGCATCATCCTCGGCCCCCGTATCGAGCACGCGCGTCCACGCCTTGATGCCGTTCGCCTCCGGAAGCTTCACCTGGCAATCGCCGCCGGCATTGACGACGATAAACAACTGGTCCGGCCCCTCGCCATTCGCCGGCTTCGACACGAAGAGGCCGAGCGCCTGCAGATTACCGTCTTCCCATGCACCGTCATCCATGAAGGCGCCATCGGGCTTGTACCAGGCGATGTCGATCGTGCCGTCCTCTGCCGGATCGCCCGTGAGGAACCGTTCCTGCCGCAGCGCCGGATGGGCTTTCCGGAAGGCGATCGCCCCCTTGCAGAAGGCGAGGAACGGATCGTCAAGACCGCTCCAGTCGGTCCAGCCGATCTCGTTGTCCTGGCAGTAAACATTGTTGTTGCCGTTCTGGCTGTTGCCGAGTTCGTCGCCACCGAGCAGCATGGGCACGCCTTGGCTCAGCATCAGCGTCGCAATCATGTTGCGCCGGCGGCGGGCACGGGCGGAGAGGATGTTCTGGTCCTCCGTCGGGCCCTCGGCCCCCATATTGTGCGAATGGTTGTCGGAATGGCCGTCGCGGTTGTCTTCGCCGTTCGCCTCGTTGTGCTTGCCGTCATAGGAGACGGTGTCCATCAGCGTGAAACCGTCATGGGCACTCAAGAGATTGATCGACGAGGTGGCGCCGCGGTCCGAATGGTTGAACTGCGGTGCAGAACCGGTCAGCCGAGCCGCAACATCCGACACGAGCCCGCCATCCCCTTTCCAGAAGCGCCGCACATCGTCACGGTACTTGTCGTTCCACTCGCGGAACGGATGCGGGAAACCGCCGACCTGATAGCCGCCGTCGCCCACATCCCAGGGCTCAGCAATCAGCTTAACACCGGACAGCATCGGGTCCTGCCGGATCGCGTCGAAGAACGTGCCGTCACGGTCGAACTCGATGTGCCGGGTGCGGCCAAGCGTGCTGGCAAGGTCGAAGCGGAAGCCATCGACATGCATGACGCCGACCCAGTAGCGCAGGCTGTCGAGCACCATGCGCAACACCATGGGATGGGCGATGTTGACGGTGTTGCCGGTACCGGTCGTGTCGTAGCTGTGGCGCAGGTCGTCCGGCGACAGGCGGTAGTAGCTCAGATTATCGAGGCCGCGGAAACTCAGCGTCGGTCCGCGCTCCGAGCCCTCGGCGGTGTGGTTGTAGACGACGTCCATGATCACCTCGATGCCGGCGGCATGGAAGCGTTTGACCATGGTCTTGAATTCGGTGACGGCGCGGCCGGAGAGGAACCGCGGCTGCGGCGCGAAGAAGCCGAGCGTCTGATAACCCCAATAGTTGCGCAGGCCCTTTTCCAGCAGGTAACGATCATCCGGGAAGTACTGGATAGGCAGGAGTTCGATGGCGGAAATACCGAGATCGATGAGATGCTCGATGATCGGATCGCTCGCCATGCCCATGAAGGTGCCGCGCAACTCTTCCGGCACGCCGGGATGGGTCATCGTCATGCCACGCACATGCGCCTCATAGATGATCGTCTCGGTCCATTGCCGGCGGATCGCCGCATCGCCCGCCCAGTCGAAGTCCGGATCCTGCACCACGCCCTTCACCATGAAGGGCGCGCTGTCACGCTCATCAAAGGACAGGTCTTCCGCCGGGTCACCGATGCGGTAGCCATAGAGCGCGTCGTCCCACTGGATTTCGCCGAGGATCTGCTTGGCATAGGGGTCGAGCAGCAGCTTGTTCGGGTTGAAGCGGTGGCCGGCCTTCGGTTCATAGGGGCCGTGGGCGCGGTAGCCGTAGATCGTGCCGGGCTTCAGGCCGGCAATGTAGCCGGACCAGATGTCGCCTTCGCGCTTAGGCAGCGGCAGGCGGGCGGTCTCTTCCTTGCCGTCCTCACTGAAGAGACACAGTTCCATCTGCTCCGCATGGGCGGAAAAGACCGCGAAATGCGTGCCCTCCCCGGTGAATTCGGCGCCAAGCTCCGGCTTCATGAAATCGAGTTCGGAAAACGAATAGCTCATGCGGTCTGTCCCCTTCGGTCGAGCAACGCGCCGTCGGAACGAGGGCCGTCATCGCCATCGCTTCATCGCGCCGGTACGACGAACCTTCGTCGAAAGAACGGGAGGCATCTTTATCGCGGCCCGAGAAAGCGATGGTGCAACGCGAAAAGAACCGGATTGTTCCGGAACTTTTTTACAGCCAGCCGGTTCCGCTGGTGATTGACCCGCACAGAGGAAGCCGATGACACAGCCGTCACCGACGCCAAAAAACTGGGGCCCGAGCGTGTTGGCGGATGGCAGGGTGCGGTTCCGTCTCTGGGCACCCGCCGAGAAGAGGATTGTCCTCCTTGCGGGTGCACGGGAGATTTCAATGCAGGCGGAAGGCGACGGCTGGCATATGGTTGAAACCAACCTTGTCCACCCGGGCGACACCTACAGTTTCCGGCTTTCTGACGGAACTGACATTCCCGATCCCGCCTCCCACGCCCAGGAGGACGACGTCGAGGGATCATCCATCCTTGTCCATCATCACGACTATGCCTGGCGCAATACCGGGTGGACGGGGCGCCCGTGGGAAGAGGCGGTCGCCTATGAATTGCATGTCGGTACATTCACGCCGGAAGGCACCTTCCGGGCCGCCATCGGCCGCCTGCCGCATCTCCGCCATATCGGCATTACGGCTATCGAAATCATGCCCGTCGCCCACTTTGCCGGAAAACGCGGCTGGGGCTATGACGGCGTTCTGCACTATGCGCCGCATACGGCCTACGGCACGCCGGAGGACTTGAAGGCGCTGATCGACGGGGCCCACGGCCATGGCATCATGGTCCTGCTCGACGTCGTCTACAATCATTTCGGCCCGGTCGGAAACATCCTGCCACGCATCGCGCCCGCCTTCTTTCACCCCGAACGCCACACACCCTGGGGTGCCGCGCTCGCCTTCGAAAGGGAGCCGGTGCGGCGATACTTCATCGAAAATGCATTGCACTGGCTCGTCGACTACCGGTTCGATGGCCTGCGCTTCGACGCAACCGAACAGATCGTCGACGACAGTGAGAGACATATGCTGATCGAACTGGCCGAGACCGTCCGGCAGGCCCTGCCGCATCGTCCAGTCCATCTCGTCGTCGAGGACCAGACGAGCCGCAAAAGCCTGCTGAACCGGGATGATGGAATCGTGCATCACTACACGGCGGGCTGGAACGACGAGTTCCACCATGCCCTGCACATCATCGCGACCGGAGAGGGCCAGGGCCACTACGCACCCTTTGCGGAAAACACCGACAATGTCCTGCGGACGGCGACTGCCATGGGGTTCGTGCAGGCGGATCGTACGCAGGATCGGGTCGGGCCGGCACCACAGGACCGCCTTCCGCCACAGGTCAACGTCAACTTCCTGCACAACCACGACCAGATCGGCAACCGTGCGTTCGGCGAACGGCTGTCGGTGCTCACCGATCCGATGCTTCTGAATGTCATGACGGCCCTTCTGCTGCTTGCCCCGCCGATACCGATGCTCTTCATGGGCGAAGAATTCGGCGAGCAGCAGCCGTTCTTCTTTTTCACCGATTTCGAAGGAGAGCTTGCCCACGCGGTAAAACAGGGGCGCAAGGCAGAAGCGGAGAAATTTGGCGGCATGCCCGAGGGCAAGACCGTGCGCGATCTGCCGGATCCCGGCGCCGAAGACACCTTTCAGCGCTCGAAACTCGACTGGGCGCGCCTGACGTCCCCCGACGGCAGGCGACAGACGGATTTCGTCAGGGAGTTGATCCGGCTTCGCCGGCAGCATGTCGTGCCGCTGCTCGCCGGCCCGGGAACGGCTGAGCCGCATATCCTGCCGGCGGACGACGGCATTTTAGCCGTGAACTGGCGCTTCCATGAGGCAACGCTCGGCATTCGCGCAAACTTTGCGAAGAAAGAGACGCCGTGGCCGGCGATGGAAGGCGAGACGATTTTTGCGGTTTCCAACGGTACCGCAGCCGGCCCGTCGATCATCGTCGCCATCGACCGTTCCCGACCTTAGCGCAATGGAACCAATGGCACGTTCGTCTGTTCTTGAAACAATTGTCAGAAAGAGGCCCCCATGCTCATCGGCGACATCATGACCCGCAATGTCCATCTCGTGCGGCCGGAGGAAACCCTGCACTATGCCGCGGGGCTGATGGCGCAGTGGGACATCGCCTTCCTGCCGGTCGCCGACGCCAGCGGCCTTGTGGGCACCCTGACGGATCGCGACATCATCCTTCGCGCCGTCGCACCGGGTCTCGATGCGGCAACCACCAAGGTCAGCGACATCATGACGAGCAACATCACCTATTGTTACGACGACGAGGAACTGGACGGCGTGTTGCGCAACATGCAGACCCTGCAGTTGCGCCGCCTTGCCGTGCTCGACCGCCAGGAACGGCTGACGGGCGTCGTTTCGCGAACCGACTTCGCGCGGCATGGGGCGTAAATCAGCCCGATGGAACAAATGGGGAGGATATGCGTTTAGGGCGCGGCTGAAACCCGCACTCCCAGGGCCTTATGACATATCCCGCCTCGACCTATCGCCTCCAGTTCCGAAACGGCATGGACTTCGGGAGGGCGCGTCAACTTGTGCCCTATCTCTGTGAACTGGGCATCAGCCACCTCTATGCCTCGCCCATCATGACCGCGGCCACCGGGTCTACCCATGGCTATGATATGACCCGGGCGGACGAAATTGACCCTGTCCTTGGGGGCCTTGATGGCCTGCGTGCGCTTGCCGGCGCTCTTCATGAACGCGGCATCGGCCTCATCCTCGACATCGTTCCCAATCACATGGCCGCGAGCCTGGAAAATCCCTGGTGGCGCAGCGTGGTGACATGGGGTGCGGAAAGCCCCTTTTCGCACCATTTCGATATCGACTGGTCGCAGAAACTGACGCTTCCCTTCCTGGGCAAGGGTTTCGAGGAGGAGTTGTCAGAAGGCGCCATCCGCCTCGCTCTCGATCCAGAACGCGACGTGCTCGCACTCCGCTATTACGACAGCGTCTATCCTCTCCACCCGGAAACCTACCGGGATGTACTGGACGGTTATGACACCCTCGCCATCACGGCAGATCCGAAGAGCGACCCGGGCGGCAAGGCGATTCTTTCGTCCGCGCTGACGCCCGCGGACGCGCGCCCCGCGTTGGAAAGACACCTCGCCGCCGTTTCCGCCGATCCCACCCGCATGGCTGCCATCCACGCAGCACAGCCATGGCGTCTGACGGACTGGAGAACGGCAAGCCGTCATCTCAGCTACCGCCGTTTCTTCGAAATCGCCGGCCTCGTGGGGCTGCGCGTCGAGGAACAACACGTCTTCGACGACAGCCACCGCTTGATCCTCGACCTCGTGCAGGACGGCACGGTGGATGGCCTGCGCATCGACCATATCGATGGCCTTGCCGATCCGCAGGGCTACCTTGAGCGCCTGCGCACCGCCGTTGGCCCGGATGTCTACATCGTCGTCGAAAAGATCCTGGAGAAAAGCGAACCCTTTGCAACGGAATGGCCTGTCCAAGGCACGACGGGCTACGAATTCATCACCGCCCTTGCGGACGCGCTCGTCGATGAGCGTGAAGCCGGTCGGCTGGCGCAGGCCTTCCAGCCGTTGAAGGGCGAGGAGCACCGGGGAACCTATGGGCAGGAGATGCGGGCCAGCAAGCGGCAGATGCTCTCGGACAATTTCACGGGCGAGGTCCGCCGTGTCACCCTTCTGGCGAAGGGCATGGCCGACCACGCCAATGCCGACCTCTCCCGCAGCACGCTTGCCGAAGCGATCTGCGCCCTGATCATCGCGCTACCCGTCTACCGCACCTACCTGACCGCGACGACCGGCATCACCGAGCGCGACCGCCAGCTTCTGGCATCAGCACGGCTCGAGGCGCAGGAGGGCGTGCGCCCGGAGGTCCGCGAGGCGATCGATTTCATCTGGGAGCTGCTCGCCGACGACAAGACCTGCAACACGATGCCCGACTGCGTGGAATTTCGCACCCGCTTCCAGCAGCTCACCGGCCCGATCATGGCCAAGGCGCTGGAGGACACGCTCTTCTACCGCGAAAACGCCTTCATCGCGCTGAACGAGGTCGGCGGCGATCCGGGCAAACCGACCGGCGGCCCCGCAGCCTTCCACGCTGCCATGCAGGCGCGCGCGGAAGCGCTGCCACACAGCCTGTCGGCGACCTCGACCCACGATACTAAAAGGGGAGAGGATGCCCGCACACGCCTGTATACGCTGAGCGAGGCGTCGGACCGGTGGATCGCCGCGACACAACGCTGGTCCTCGCTCAATGCCCGGTTTCGTCGGTCGCATGGCGAACGGCAGGTTCCGGAACCTGATGTGGAATGGCTGATCTATCAGGCGCTCGCCGGCATCTGGCCGACGAGCGGACTTGACGATCCTGCGGCAATCCGTGCGCTTGGCGAACGGATGAAGGCGTATATCGAAAAGGCGTTGCGTGAAGCGAAGATCGGCTCGAACTGGGCCGCGCCGGATATCGACTATGAAAAAAAGGTGGCCGGTTTCGTCGACGACCTGCTCCGACACGGTGCGTTTTTCGACGATTTCAGCGAAACCCTGTCACCCTTCATCGATGCCGGCCTGATGAATTCACTGGCTCAAACGCTGATCAAGCTCACGGCGCCGGGCATTCCCGATATTTATCAGGGCAGCGAGCGCAGCGACTTTTCGCTTGTTGATCCTGACAATCGGCCCTTGCTCGATGTCGTTTCTCTGCGTGTGCCGGAGAAACCCCAGCCTTATCGAACGCATTTCATGGACTACAAACAATGGCTGGCCGCCACCGTGCTCGCCGCGCGAAACGAGCGCTCTGATTTGTTCGCTGGACCTTACATGCCGCTCGGCTTTTCCGATGGCGACCGACAGGCACTGGCCTTCCTGCGCGGCACGCCGGAGGCTTTTGCCATAACGATCGTCCCGCGGCTGACGTTCGGAAGGACGCTGCCGAATGCGTTTTGCCTGATGGATGACGCGGCATTCGGTATCTCGCTCTTGCTTCCCCCGGCTTTCGAGGGGCGCACCGTACGGTCTGTCCTGGACGGCCGCACGCTGACGCTTGGCCGTGAACTCCCGCTTGCCGAAGCCCTCGCATCCGAACCGGTCGCTCTGCTTCTCAGCGACTAGAACATGTTCAGCCGAAGCGGGATCGCTTTAGCGGATCTCCCGCGCCATGGCCTGGAGCCGCGTGAAAGCATCGTAGCGCCTTGCGTGAAGGGCGACCGCATCGCCGCTGGCGGGATAGTAGGTGCGATCCGTCGCCGAAAGTGCTGCCATCGCCGCGCGGACATCCGGAAAGGCCCCGCCAGCCACACTGCCGAGAATGGCAGCACCAAGCAGAACCGGCTCCTCCGCCTTTGTCGCAAGCAGCGGTTTTCCCGTCGCGTCGGCGAGAAGCTGGCGGACGAGATCGAGCTGGCCGGCACCGCCGCTGATGACGATCTTGTCGATCGGCGCGCCGGCCGCTGCCTGCGTTTCGATGATCTGGCGAAGACCGTAGCCGATGCCGCAGAGCCCGGCGATGTAGAGCGAGACCAGATTGTCGAGGCTGCGCTCCATGCCGAGACCGACAATGGCTGCACGGGCATGCGGATCGGCAAAGGGCGCACGGTTCCCGAGGAATTCGGGTACGACGTGCAGGCCGTCTGCCAAGGCAACAACGGCGGAGAGCGTTTCAGCCCTTTCAGATGCCAGGTCGGCAAGCAGGACAGGGAGCGAGGCGCCCCGCGTCTTTGCCAATGCAGACGCTTCGCCAGCTGCGGGATGAAAGGAGAGGAGCTGTTCTATCGCCGCACCAGCCGCCGACTGTCCGCCCTCGTTCAACCACATGCCCGGCACCATCGCCGAGAAATACGGTCCCCACACACCTGGCACGAAGACCGGCTCATGGGTCGAAGTCATGGTGCAGGAGGACGTGCCGAAGACGTAACCGAGATTGTTTTCCGGCGGGCCATCGACGCCGACGGTCCCGATGCCGCCCGCATGGGCATCGATCATGCCGGCTGCGACGGGCGTGCCGGCTGCAAGGCCGAGGTCTGCCGCCGCCTGTTCGGTCAGACCGTTTCCAAGCGACGTGCCGGGCTCGACGACGCGCTGGCCGATGCGCGAAAAATCTTCTTCGGCCAGAATGCCGAGGCCGACGCCGTGGAAATAGGTGGGGTCCCAGCGCTTCTCATGCGCCAGATAGGTCCATTTGCAGGTCACCGTGCAGGTCGAGCGGGCAAGATCACCCGTTGCACGCCAGGTGAGGAAATCGGCGAGGTCGAAGAACTGCCAGGCTGCGTCGAAAACCTGCGGGCGGTTTTCCTTCAGCCACAGCAGCTTCGGTGTTTCCATTTCCGGCGAGATACGACCACCGACATAGCGCAAGACCTCGTGGCCCTGCGCATTGATGCGCTCGACCTGATCGACCGCGCGGTGGTCCATCCAGACGATGATGTCACGCTCCGAGTTCTCCGACGGGCCGACCGGCAGCGGCGCACCACCCTTGCCGAGCACGACCAGCGAGCAGGTCGCATCGAAGCCGATGCCGGCGATTTGCTCGGGTGCAACACCCGCCTTGCCGACGGCCTCGCGCACAGCGGCGCAGACCGCGGCCCAGATTTCGGTGCTCGACTGTTCGACCATCGCGCCCGCCTCGCGGAACAGCGAAATGTCGCGTTTTCCCGAGGCCAGCATGCGGCCGGTGAGGTCGAACAGGCCGGCTCTGGCGCTTCCCGTGCCGACATCGACGCCGACAAAGTAGCGTTCGCCGCCCGCGGGGCGTGCGGAGGAAATGTTGCTCATGGGTCTACCGCCTGCAATCAGGAATGTTTGATGCGGGCGACGTCGTGCCGCCCGCCGTTTCGTCTTAGAGATCGACGCTGTTGGGCAGGATCACCAGGTCGCGGATCGTCACGTTGCGCGGCCGCGTCAGCATGAAGAGCACGGCATCGGCCACTTCCTTCGGCTGCATCAGGCTGCCATTGGCCAGCGCCTCATCCATCTTCTCCTTCGGCCAGTCATCGAGCAGCGCCGTCACCACCGGCCCCGGCAGGACCGCGCCGACGCGCACGCCGTGCTGCGCCACCTGACGCCGCGTCGAATGCACGAAGGCCTGCACCGCGAATTTCGAGGCGGTGTAGATCGGCTCCCAGACGACAGGCACGACACCGGCAATCGAGCTGGTGAACAGGATATCGCCCGTCTTCTTCTCGATCATGTAGGGCAGCACTGCATGGACCGAGCGAAAGGCCGCATTGATGTTGAGGTTGAGCATGCGGTCCCAGGCATCCGGATCGCCCTCCGCCACCGGCCCGCCGATATAGGCGCCGGCATTGGCGTGGAAGACGTCCAGCCCGCCGGCAATCTTGAGGATGCGCGGCAGCATGCCGGACACTTCGGACGGCTTCAGCAGATCGACGACGAGCGGCAGGGCGTTGGGGCCGAGCTCCTTGCAGAGCTGTTCCAGCTTGTCCTGCGCACGATCGACGAGCACCACCTTCGCCCCTTCGGCAAGCAGCGTGCGGGCACATTCGAGGCCGATGCCGGATGCGGCACCGGTGATGGCGGCAATCTTGCCCTTCATGAGATCAGCCATGGTAAAAACTCCATTCCAGTGATGTTACGCGCGGCCGTGGCTGACACGGGAGCGACGCGCAAGCGAGTCGACGATAACAGCGATGGCAAGAACACCGCCGGTGATCATGTAGCGCAGCGAGGAACTCAGGTTGAGCAGCGTCAGGCCATTCGAGATCGCCTGGATGACGATGATGCCGAGCAGGGCCGAATAGGCGCTGCCGCGTCCGCCGAACAGGCTGGTGCCGCCGATGACCGCAGCCGCGATGGCATTGAGGTTGACGTCGCCCGTGCCGGCCTGTTGGCTGGACGAAGCAAGGCGCGAGGCCGAGAGGATGCCGCCAAGTGCCGCGAGCGTCGAGCAGAGCATGAAGGCACTCATGTAGATGCGGCGCACATTGATGCCCGAGCGCCGTGCAGCTTCCTTGTTGCCGCCAACGGCGAACATCGAGCGTCCCCACTTGGTGCGCGTCAGCCCGTAGTTGAGCAGGACGGCAAGGGCCACGAACAGCGCAAACATCCACGGAATACCGCGGCCGAGGTTGAGGTAGAAGACGGCGGCTTCCAGCGCGACGGTCAGCACGACGGCCTTGAGGATCAGCGCCTGCATCGGCTGGGCCGACAGGTTCGCGGCAAGGCGCTGAGTTCGGGCGCGCAGCCCCCGGCCGACCATGACAAGACCGGGCACGAGCGCCAGCATGTAGGAGAGCCAGTCCGGCATGATCAGAATCTGGCCGAAGCGCACGAGCGGCGAGGCATAGGGCAGATTGATCGAACCCGTCGGGCCGAGGATGTAGAGCTGCAGGCCGAGCAGCGCCAAGAGGCCGGCAAGCGTCGCGACGAAGCTCGGCATGCCCAGCCGGTTGTAGAGCGTTGCATAGAGGAGGCCGACGCCCGCACCGACAACGAGGGCGGCAAGAATGGCGCCGACGATCGGCCAGCCCTGGTTCACCCAGAGCACGCCGACCATGGCCGAGGCGAGACCGCTCATCGAGCCGACTGAAAGGTCGATTTCGCCGAGCACCAACACACAGACGATGCCGAGCGAGATGACGCCGACCGTGGCGCAATCGAACAGCAGGTTCACCAGGTTGTTGGGCGCGAGGAAGATCGGGTTGAGCGCCGAGAAGACGACGGAGATGACAACGAGGCCAACGGCGACCGGCAGCATGCCGAGATCGCCGGAGCGCACGCGGTCAAAAAAGCCTTTCACCATGGCGGCGAGGCTATCGTCGTGGCGCACACGCTCATCGCTGCGGTCCAGCGTCGGCTGGGTATTGCTGGAAGGGTTCTGGCTCATGCGGCTCCCCCATTGTTTTCGTGAGCGTGATTTTCTTGGACGTGACCGGACTTGCGGTCGGCGCGGCGCGAAACGGAGTTGTCCGTTGCACCCGTGATGGCGGAGACAAGCTCCTGGTTCGACGAATCCGGCGTGAAGACACCGTTGTTGCGCCCGAGCCGGAGCACGACGATGCGATCGGCAACGGCGCGAACGTCTTCCATATTGTGGCTGATGATGATGACGCCGAGGCCGCGGTCGCGCACCCGTTCGATGAGGTTCAGCACTTCGGCGGTCTGTGCGACGCCAAGGGCTGCCGTCGGTTCGTCCAGCATGATGAGCCGCGGATTGAGCAGCAGCGAGCGCGCGATGGCGACGGTCTGCCGCTGGCCGCCGGAGAGCGAGGCGATCGGCTCCCGGACGGAGGGAATGCGCGCGGCAAGCTCGCGCAGCAGCGTCCAGGCGCGCACTTCCATGGCAACTTCGTCGAGCGCCCAGGGCGACATTTCATGCCCGAGGAAGAGATTGGCCACGACATCGAGGTTTTCGCAGAGCGCAAGATCCTGGAAGACGGTGGCAATGCCGAGCTCCAGCGCCTTGGCGGGGCTGTCGAGCGTCACCGGCTGGCCGCAGAATTCGATCGTGCCGGAGGATGCCTGGTGCACGCCGGCCAGCACCTTGACCAGCGTCGACTTGCCGGCGCCATTGTCGCCGACGAGGGCGACGACTTCGCCGGCCTTCACGTCGAGATCGATATCCGTCAATGCGGACACGGCGCCGAAATTCTTGGATATGCCGCTCAGGCGCAGCACCGATTCCCCCTTGGCAGGGATATTTTGAAGCATGGCTGTCATGGCCCTGGAACCTCTAGGCTGACCTCGACTATCGGGGTGTCCGGCCGCGTCAACGGCCGGACACCTGATGGGCTGGATTAGTTGATGATGCCGAGTTTGCGGCAACCTTCAACATATTCGCCGGTGCAGACTTCTTCCGGCTTGTTGATGCCCTTGTCGAAGATTTCAGCCTTGATGTTCTCCGCCGTCACCACTGCCGGTACGAACAGCTGCGACGGCGTTTCGTAGAGCTTGTGGGTCGCTTCCGGGGTTTCGCCCTTGAGCAGCTTCACCGCCACGCCGGCCGCAGCCGCCGCAACGATTTCGGAGGGCTTGGAGATCGTGTTGTACTGATCGCCCGAGATGATCAGCTGAAGGGCTGCGATCGTCGCGTCATTGCCGGTGACCGGTGGTATGACCTTGACGCCGGCTGCCTTCAGCGCCGCGATGGCACCGCCGCCCGTGCCGTCGTTTGCCGCGACGATGCCGGTGATCTGGTCGCCGAAGCGGGTGATCTGGCCGGCCGCCCATTCCTGCGCCTTCGGCGGCGCCCAGTCCGGCGTGTCGAATTCGGCGAGCGTCTTGTAGGGCGAAGCGTCGAGTGCGGAATCGATGCCGTCGCGGATGAGGCCGGCAGCGGCATCGGTCGGCGAACCGTTGATCTGGAGAACGCCGGAGCCGTCCGGAACGCCCTTGGCCTTCAGGTGGTCAACCAGCGACTGCGCGATGGCCTTGCCGATGCCCTGGTTGTCGAAGGAGACGTAGTAGTCGGCCGGCTTGTCGGGGATCGGGCGGTCATAGGCGATGACCTTGACGTCCTGCGACTGGGCGATTTCGACAAGCCCTGCGGCAGCGGCGGAATCGACCGGGTCGAGCACGATGACCTTGGCGCCCTGCGCGATCACCGAGTTGAACTGCTGCTGCTGGAGTGCCACGTCGGCATTGGCGTTCTGGTAGATCACCGTGCAGCTCGGGCAAAGCTTCTCCATCTCAGCCTTGAAGCCGGGATAGTCGTGCTGCTCGTAGCGGGTCGAAGCCTGGTCGGGCATCAGGAAGGCGACGGTTGCGTTTTCCTGAGCGAAAGCGGCGCTGCCGAGCGACAGGGCGAGGCCAGTCGATGCGAGCAGAAGGGTAAGCGTTTTCATTGGGTTCCTCCACGGTTGATTTTCAATTCGGTTCGCCGGCGACCTCAAGCCGCCAAGGGCGACAGAACCGACGCAGTCCGAGCGCCAAAGCGCGCAGTTCATCGTTCGCTGCGGGGATGCCGCAACGTCCGGTTCGTCGATGCTCCATCTGACTCCTCCCTTGGGTCAGCCTTGCTGTTCAGGCAACTTCATCGATGGAGCATGCTTGCTCAATCGATGAAGCAAGAATTGCCACCAATCCCCATTGGTGTCAAGGTGGCTCTCGAAATGGAGATGAAATGTGAATCGGACGACGCAGACGAAACGGACGACGATCTATGATCTGGCGGAACTGGCGGGCACCTCGGCCAGTGCCGTGAGTGCTGTCCTGAACGGCAACTGGAAGAAGCGCCGCATCAGCGCCAAGCTCGCCGAGAAGATCACAAAACTCGCCGAAGAGCAGGGCTACGCCCTCAACATGCAGGCGAGCGTGTTGCGCCGCGACCGCTCGAAAATCATCGGTATGATCGTGCCGAAATACGATAACCGTTATTTTGGCTCGATCGTCGAGCAGTTCGAGGCGCTGGCCCGCGCGCGCGGCCTTTTCCCGATCATCACCTGCACGATGCGCGATCCCGCGCTGGAGCTCGAAGCGGCGCGCGCCATGCTGTCCTACCAGGTCGACTGCCTGGTCGCGACCGGCGCCACGGACCCCGACCGCGTCATGGACCTCTGCGCCGCCGCCGGCGTGCGCACCATCAACCTCGACCTGCCCGGCTCCCGCGCGCCTTCCGTTATCTCCGACAATTACGGCGGTGCGCTGGAGCTGACACGGCGCGTTCTCGCCAATTGCGAGAAGGAATATGGCGAGAAGACACCCCTGCTCTTCGTCGGCGGTCGTGGCTCGGATCACAACACGATGGAACGTGTGCGCGGCTTTCGCGACGCCCATGCCGAAGCCGGCGTCACGGTCGACGAAACGCTGGTGCAAACCTGCGGCTACGCTCCCGAAAAGGCGGAAAACGCCATGCAGCAGCTGGCCGAACGGACGAGCAATCTGCCCCGCGGCATGTTCGTCAACTCGACCATTTCGCTGGAAGGCGTGATGCGCTGGATCCGCCGCTCGGGCCACTATGCCGACCGCGTGCCTCAGCTCGGCTGCTTCGACTGGGATCCGTTCGTCGCCATGCTGGGCGACCATATCGAGATGGTGCGGCAGGATGTGCCGAAAATGCTGGAGGCCGTGTTCGGTATCATCGATTCCGGTGCCACGGACATCACGGTCGTGCAAATCCCGCCGATTGTCGAGAAGATCGGCTAAAGCAATTCCAGTGAATGTGCCCTAGACCCGCGGCCTGGCGGTGGATGTTCGCACGACGAGCGGGCCATCGATCTTGAAGGTCATTGCCCGGGTCTGCTTGCCGTGCACGGCCATGTCGATCAGGATTTCCGCCGCCTTCTGGCCCATCTCATAGTTCGGCAGAACCAGTGTCGAGAGCGGCGGATGGGTGTAGCGCGCCAGTTCCTGGTCGTCGTAGCCCATGACGGAAAGGTCATCCGGCACACGCAGCCCCTTTTCCTGCGCGGCCTCCATCACGCCGATCGCCATGAGATCGTTGCCGCAGAGGATGGCGGTCGGCGGATTGGGCATGGACAACAGCTCCAGCCCCGCCTCATAGCCGCGCAACGGCAGCCAGTCGCCATCGCGCACGAGGCTGTCATCGAAGGCGATGTCGGCCGTGGCGAGCGCCTGCTTGTAGCCCTTGAGGCGGTCGATCGCCGCATCCATCCACGGCTCGCCATTGATGAAGCCGATGCGCTTGTGACCAAGCGACGTCAGGTGTGCCGTTGCCGCAAAACCACCCGCCACCTCCCCCGGCACGATCGCCACCTGCTGGCGCGGTTCCGCGTAGCAGTTGAGCAGCACGGTGGGTAGGGCGTTCAGTTCGGGCGGCATGTGCACCTTGCGGGTGAAGATGGTCGCGTAGATGACGCCGACGATCGACGGATCGCGTAGCACCGAGCGCAGCACCGCCTGTTCGAGATCCGGATTGGAACGGGTCGCATGCGCCGAAACCAGAAAGCCCTGCTCGAAGGCATAGTCGCGGATGCCATCCAGACTGACGACGGGATGGGGGCTGGTCGAGATTTCATCAACGATGAAGGCGATCGTGTCCTTCTCGACCACCGGGGTCGCGGCGACCGCGCCGCGGGTCGCCGGCAGTTTATAACCGATTTTATGAGCAGCCTCGCGCACTTTCTGCTGCGTTTCCGGCGAGATGCGCGAGCCGGACATTTCATTGAGCACGAGTGAGACGCTGGACTGGGAAACCCCGGCTATACGGGCGATGTCCGTCATCGTCGGGCGCCCGCTGCCCTCTTTATCCGAATTGCGCCCGTGTCCCCTGGCCATGCACTGTCCCTCGCCCCTCGGCGTGCTTTGCACTGCACGCGGATTTTTTGCAAGTGCTCATAATTTTGGCTCTTGACTGCTAATATTATTAGCGCAAGATTTGCGCATGTGAAGCACAAAATGCTCACGTCCGGTAGAGGAGCACCGGCCAATACATTGGGAGGAGAACCCGCTCATGACCATGATTTCCCGTCGCACCTTCATGCTTGCGGCAACGGCCGTCGGCGCGCTTGCCGTGGCCGGCGTCGCAATCGCCGAAGTGCCGAAGCTGGCGCAGAAGGACACCTACAAGGTCGGCTTCGCGCAGACCGAATCCAACAATCCCTGGCGCATCGCACAGACGAACAGCATGAAGGCCGAGGCCGAAAAGCTCGGCTTCCAGCTCGTCTATACCGATGCCGCCGGCTCGGCCGCCAAGCAGGTCGCCGACGTCAACGCCATGATCGCGCAGGGCGTCGACGTCATCTTTCTAGCACCGCGCGAGGAAAAGCCGCTGATCCCCGCCGTCATGGCCGCCAAGAAGGCAGGCATTCCGGTGATCCTGCTCGACCGCTCGGTCGATCCGTCACTCGCCAAGGCCGGCGAGGATTATCTCACCTTCATCGGCTCGAACTTCGTCGAGGAGGGAAAACGCGTGGCCGAATGGCTGGCGAAGAACGCCAACGGCAAGTCGAAGATCATCGAATTGGAAGGCACGACCGGCTCGTCACCCGCCAACGACCGCAAGAAGGGTTTTGACGAGGCGATCCAGGCGGCCGGCGGCTTCGAGATCGTCGCCTCGCAGACCGGCGACTTCGCCCGCGACAAGGGCCGCCAGGTGGCCGAAGCCCTGCTTCAGGCCCATCCGGATGCCGATATCATCTACGCCCACAACGACGAAATGGCGATGGGCGCCATCGCAGCGCTCGAAGCCGCCGGCAAGGTGCCGGGCAAGGATGTGCTCGTGCTCTCCATCGACGGCGGCAAGGAAGCCGTGCAGGCGGTGGTCGACGGCAAGATCGCAGCCGTCGTCGAATGCAACCCGCGCTTCGGGCCGAAGGCGTTCGAAACCATGCTGCGTTACGCCAAGGGCGAGGCAATCGATCCGGCTCTCGTCAACGAGGACAAGTTCTACGACGCGTCCAACGCCGCGGCCGAACTCGCCAACGCGTATTGATCTCATCTCCCAAGCACTTTGCGGCCGGGGCGGCATCACCGTCTCGGCCGTTTTTTGAACGAGCCTGACCTTTGGTTCGTTCGGGTGTAGGCTGGAAAAGCCCGTCCCGGAGGGCGGATAGAGGAGAACCCCGATGCTTCTGTCCATGCAGGGCATTTCCAAGGCGTTTGCCGGCGTCGCAGCGCTGAAATCCGCCTCCCTCGAGGTCGGGCCGGCGGAGATCATGGCGCTGGTCGGCCAGAACGGCGCGGGAAAATCGACGCTAATCAAGATTCTGACGGGCGTCTATCGGCGCGACGAGGGCAGTATTACTTTCGACGGCAAGGCGGTGGATTTCACCATGCCTGCCGAAGCACAGGCTGCCGGCATCGCAACGATCTACCAGGAAATCAACCTCGCCCCGCAGCGCTCGGTGGCGGAGAACATCTATCTCTCCCGCGAGCCGAAACGCTTCGGCCTGATCGACCAGGCCGCCATGCGGCGCGGCGCCGAAGCCGTGCTGAAAACCTTCAACCTCGATATCGACGTCGAGCGGCCCGTCGCGCATTTCGATGTGGCGACCCGGCAGATGGTGGCCATTGCCCGCGCCGTCACCCAGAATGCCCGCCTCGTCATCATGGACGAGCCGACCTCCTCACTCGACGAGCGCGAGGTCGCGGTGCTCTTCGAGACGATCCGCACCCTGAAACGCTCTGGCGTCGCCGTCATCTTCATCGGCCACAGGCTGGATGAACTCTATGCCATCTGCGACCGCGTGACGATCATGCGGGACGGCCAGACGGTTGCGAAAAGCACGATGGCGGAAATGCCGAAAATGGCGCTGGTGCGCCACATGCTCGGCAAGGAACTCGCCGCCTTCCAGGCCATGGCGCCGGACCAGGACGTGCCCGACCGACCCGTGCGCCTCGCCGTCGAAAATGCCGGCGCCGGCGTTCGCGTGCGCAATGTCAGCCTCGACGTGCGCGAGGGCGAAATTTCCGGCCTTGCGGGCCTGCTTGGCTCCGGCCGAACGGAGACCGCCCGCCTCATCTTCGGCGCCGACCCGATGCAGCACGGCACGATCCGCATGGACGGCCGGCATCGCACCTACCGCGAGCCGGCAGACGCCATTGCCGACGGTATCGGCCTCGTTTCGGAGGACCGCAAGATCGACGGCATCGTGCCGGACATGAGCATCCGCGAGAACATGACGCTGGCGCTCCTGCCGAAACTCAGGAAGGGCGGCATCGTCGACCGTGCCCGGCAGGACGAGATCGTTACCCGCTATATCCGGGCGCTCGGCGTCAAATGCGCCTCGCCCGACCAGCCGATCAAGGAGCTTTCCGGTGGCAACCAGCAGAAGGTGCTGCTCGCCCGCTGGCTCGCCACTGACCCGCGCATCCTCATCATCGACGAGCCGACCCGCGGCATCGACATCGGCGCCAAATCGGAAATCCTCAAGCTGCTGCGCAGCCTCGCCGACGAGGGATTGAGCGTGCTGATGATCTCCTCCGAACTGGAAGAACTCCTCGCCGCCGCCGACCGCGTCACCGTGCTCAGCGACGGCACGTCGGTCGCGACGCTGCCCCGCAAGGACTTGAGCGAGGCGGCGCTGCTCTCCGCCATGGCCCATCAGGCAGACCCATCGGGTGATTTGGCATGACGACGATCGAAACCCCTGCCCCGCAGCAATCCGGCGCGCTTTCCTCCGGTAGCCGGCTGTTCACGCTGGCGAGCCGATACGGCACCTTCGTCGCCTTCCTGGCGCTCATCGTCGTCAACATCGCCGTGACGCCGAACTTCCTGTCCTGGCAGACGCTCAACGTGAACCTCACGCAGGTCGCCACCATCGTCATCGTCGCGACCGGCATGACACTCGTCATCGCCACCGGCGGCATCGACCTTTCCGTCGGCTCGCTGATGGCGATTTCCGGGGCGCTGGCGCCGATGATCTTCATGGGCCAGTTCTGGCCGGTGGAAAGCATGGCCTTCGCCGTGACGCTCGCCTTTCTTCTGCCCGTGATCGTCGCCAGCCTGTTCGGCCTCTTCAACGGACTGCTTGTCACTCGCTTTTCCATCCAGCCGATCATCGCCACACTGGTACTCTTCATCGCCGGCCGCGGCATCGCGCAGGTCATGACCAACGGCAATCTGCAGGTCTTCAAGAACGAGGGCTTTCAGTTCATCGCCATGGGCCGCATCGCCGGCATTCCGGCGCAGGTCGTGCTGATGATCGTCATCGTCGCGCTGGCCTCCGCGATGATCCGCTACACGGTCATCGGCCGCCAGATCATTGCCGTCGGCGGCAACGAGAAAGCCGCGCGACTGACCGGCATACCGGTGAAGCGCGTCAAAATGCTCGTCTACATGATCAGTGGTGCGCTTGCCGGTCTTGCCGGCCTCATCGTGGTGGCCCGCAATTCCGCGAGCGACGCCAATCTCGTCGGCCTCGGCATGGAACTCGACGCCATCGCCGCCGTCGCCGTCGGCGGCACACTGCTGACGGGTGGCCGCGCCAACATCATCGGCACCCTGCTCGGCGCCTTCGTCATCCAGCTCGTGCGCTACACGCTGCTGGCCAATGGTGTGCCGGATGCGGCAGCACTCATCGTCAAGGCGGGGCTGATCGTGCTCGCCGTCTTCATCCAGCAGCGCGCCGACAGGCATTGAGGAGAACAACCATGCATGCGCTCCTCCGTCCCTTCGCCATCAAATCGTCCGTCGATCTCGCCCGGCTCGGCGTCATTCTCGCGCTTTTCGGCCTCATCCTCTTCGGGGCGCTGCGCTACGACAACTTCGTGTCGCCCTTCAACATCCTCAGCTTCCTGCGCTACAACTCCATGTTCGCGCTGATCGCACTCGGCATGGCCTTCGTCATCATCACCGGCGGCATCGATCTTTCGGTCGGGGGCACGGCGGCGATGGCAAGTGTGGTGGCAGCCCTGTTCTCCCCCTATCATTGGGCGGCTGGCCTCCTGGGCGGCATGGCAGCCGGCCTGGCCGTCGGCGCGCTCAACGGCTTAATCATCACCAGGATGCGCATCCAGCCCTTCATTGCGACGCTCGCGACCATGCTCGCGGCCTACGGCACAGGCCTGCTGCTTGCCAACAACCAGTCAGTCTCCGTCTCCTATGACACCGGCTTCACCATCATCGGCCAGGACGATTTCCTCGGCTTCCCCATCCCAGCCTGGATTGCGCTTGCCGCCTACATCCTCGGCTGGCTGGTGCTGGAAAAGCTCCCCGTCGGCCGCCATGTCCTGGCGATCGGCGACGGCGAGGCGACGGCGGGCCTGATGGGGCTTAAGGTCGAGCGCACGCTCGCTGCCGTCTATCTCGCCTCCGGCACGCTTGCCGGCCTTGCGGGCGTCATCCTTGCCTCGCAGTTCGGCGCCGGCCAGCCGACGGAGGGCGTCGGCTGGGAGCTCTTCGCCATTGCCTCGGTGGTGGTGGGCGGCACGCTGTTGACCGGCGGCTCCGGCTCTGTCGGCGCCACACTTGCCGGCGCGCTGCTGCTCGCCATGGTCTTCAACATCCTGAACTTCGAAAACGGCCTCGGCTGGATCTCGCTCTCCGCCTACTGGCAGTCCGTCATCCGCGGCGCCTTCCTGCTTGTCGTGGTCGTGCTGCAGGCCAAGCTGATGACGCGGCACCGGAGCACCTGAAAGCCGAAACGCCCTCCGAGAGGCGGCGAACAAGAGCCGGCGACGTCACTCGTGCACGCGGATACCGCGATGCCAGTCCTTCATGGGCCTGTCTTGCCCGCCTTCGCCTTTTCACCGGCGGGCATGCGCACAACGATACGCGTACCGCGCTTCTTCACCGCCGGACTTTCGGCGTGAATTTTCCCGCCCATAGCGTCGATGAAACCGCGGGCGATGGATAGGCCAAGACCGGTGCCCGACGAACGCCCGTCCGGCTTGCCCCGCCGGTAGAATTTTTCGAACACACGATCGATTTCCGCCGGCGGAATGCCCTTGCCGAGGTCGGTCACCGAGATGATCACCTCCTGCCCGTCGCATCGGGCATAGATGTTGACCGGCTCATCGCCACCGTACTTCACCGCATTGTCGAGCAGGTTGAACAGCGCCTGGCCGAGCAACACGCTATCGCCTTCGATGAACGGCAAATCGGCCGCGATGCCCGCCTCGATGAGCCTGTCGGGAAAATATTTGCGCGCCCGCTCTACGGCCGACTGTACGGCTTCGGTGACATCGATCCGATCCCGCTTCGGCTTGAGCGTGCCGGCGGCGATGCGGGTCATGTCGAGCAGGTTGGCAACGAACTGGCTCATCCGGCCCGCCTCTTCCTCGATCGATCGAAGGAGGCCGTCGCGGCGCTCGGGACTGACCTCTCCGCCGGTCTGGCGCAGGTTGCCGGCAGCATCCACGATGGTGGCAAGCGGCGTCCGCAGGTCATGCGAAACGGAGGACAACAGGGCATCGCGGTAGCGTTCGCCCTCCTGCCTTGCGGCCTGCGCGACGCTGTCTTCGGAAAGTCGCGCGCGATCGAGCGCGATTGCCGTCTGGTCGAGAATGGCCGACAGCGCGCGTTCGGCGTTGATATCGAGGCGGTCGTCCGTCTGCTGGATGCCGCAGACGCCGACCAGGCCGTGCGGGCCCATCAGCGGGCGGAACTCGAAGCGGCTGTTCGGCAGAGTGCTGGTGCCGGAACCGGCAATCTCCTGCTTGTCACGCGTCCAGCGCGCCGCCGTGAAATCGGTCACGTCCAGTTCCGTGTCGGGCGGCCAGACGGCCGCCACCTTCAGATTGCTCCCCTCCGGCAGCAGCAGCACGATGTTGCGCTTCAGGCTCGCCTGAAGATGAGAGACCGCGACCCAGATCGCATCGTCGGCCTTCGCCGTCGTCGAAAGCTTTCGCGAGAAATCGTAGAGCGATTGCAATGCCGTCGCACGCACGCGTGCGACCTCTGCCTGCTCCTTGATGCGGGAGGCGAAACCGCCGGCAATGATCGCGACCGAGAGGAAAACGACGAGCGCAAAAACCTCGTGCGGCGCGGTGATCGTGAAGGTGTGCAGCGGGTCGATGAACAGGAAGTTGTAGGCAAGCGCCGACAGGATGGCGGCGATAAAGGCAGACATATAACCGCCCATCACCGCCGCGCCGAGAACGGCGAGCAGGAAGAGCAGCGAGATGTTCGGCAATTCGGCGGCGAGGTGGATCAACTTGCCCGCCAGCGCCGTGACGGCAACGAGGCCCGTTGCGATCAACGCAGCCTGACGGAACGATGCGACGCCGGGCATGGCAGGGCGCGCTTGCACCGGAGGTTTTTCATTTTTCTCCGGCGTGACGAAATAGACCCCGAGGCCGGCCGCCCGGTGTGACAGCGCATCCGGCAGTGACCGGGACAGAAACCGCGTCCAGCCGCGGTTGCGTTTGGCACCGATGACGATCTGGGTGGCGTGCTCGCGCCGGGCCAGCTTGAGGATTTCCGCGACGAAGTCGTTGCCGACCACCCGGCGCGTTTCGGCACCCAACTGCTCGGCGAGGCGAAACAGCGCTTCGATGCGCTGCAGGTGCTCCTTGGTCTCCACGTCGCGGTCCGCCCGGTCGATCGACACGACGAGCCAGGGGGCGTTGAGGCCGGAGGCGAGGCGGCTTGCGACCCGCACCACCTTTTCCGAAAGATCGTCCGGCCCGACGCAGACGAGCAGCCGTTCGCCGGTCGCCCAGGGGCCTTCGATCGCGTGCTGCTTCAGATAGTCGACCACCTGCTCGTCGACCCGGTCCGCCGTGCGCCGCAGCGCCAGTTCGCGCAGCGCCGTCAGGTTTCCGAGCCGGAAGAAGCGGTCTATGGCGCGGCTGGCGCTTTCAGGCAGATAGACCTTGCCTTCCTTCAGCCGCTCGATGAGCTCGGTCGGCGGCAGGTCGACCAGCACGACCTCGTCGGCCTTCTTCAGCACGACGTCCGGCACGCGTTCGCGCACCGTGACCCCGGTGATCTGCGCGACGAGATCGGCCAGGCTTTCGAGATGCTGGATATTGACGGCCGTCCAGACATCGATGCCGGCGGCGATCAGTTCCTCGATGTCCTGGTGGCGCTTGGGGTGCCGGCTGCCTTCCGGGTTGGAATGGGCAAGTTCGTCGACAAGCACGATGCGCGGCCGTCGGGCCAGAGCACCGTCGAGATCGAACTCCTCGAGCGTCCGACCACGGTAGGGGATGGACGCGCGGGGCAGCACCTCCAGGCCATCGAGAAGGGCGGCGGTTTCGCTGCGTCCATGGGTTTCGACCAGCCCGACGACGATATCCGCGCCTTCGGCCTTCAATCGCCTCGCCCGGGAGAGCATGGCATAGGTCTTTCCGACCCCGGGCGCTGCGCCCAGAAAAACGGTCAGCTTGCCCCGGCGATCCTTGTCCGCCAATGCAAGCAACGCATCGGGATCCGCCCTGCGGCGTTCGTCGCGATCCTCTTCCGCCATTCTTCCTCTCGAATTCCCAGATGCGCACAGCGCGGGTTAGCTCTAGCACGTTCACGCTCGCTTCGCCGAGCCGGAACCGACATCGGCGAAAAGAGCTTTATTGGCTGTTGCCATTTTTTTGAAGCGGGGGCGGAATAATTCCACGGGCTTCGGTGTCTTGGCATGGGCGGCTGGAAAAAGCCGTCGTAACGACAGGAGACGACCATGAAGTTTCTCATCCTCGTGCCATTCGCCATTGCCGCCCTGGCAGGCACGGCCTTCGCCGCCGAACCGTTCACGACCGTCAAGACCGACAAGGGCGAGGTGCTCGCCGGCGAGAAGGGCATGACCCTCTACACCTTCAAGAAGGACGAGGCCGGCACCTCAAACTGCTACGACAAATGCGCCACGAACTGGCCGCCGGCGATCGCCGCTTCCGATGCGAAGGCAGAGGGTGCATATTCCCTCGTCACCCGCAAGGACGGGGCGAAACAATGGGCCAAGGACGGCATGCCGCTCTACTACTGGATCAAGGACACCAAGGAAGGCGATGCGACCGGCGATGGCGTGAACGACGTCTGGAATGTCGCGAAGCCCTGACCCGCACGGCTCGGGCGAGGGCGGCGGACGGGAAGGCCCCGCCTCCCCACCCCTGTCCTTCGACGCCGAAATCCTGGCGCTCCTGCCGCAGCTCCGGCGTTATTCGCGCAGCCTGACCCGTTCGGATGCCGATAGCGAGGACCTGTTGCAGGACTGCGTCGAGAAGGCGCTCACCCACAGGGCGCAATGGCGCGGCGCGAATATCCGTTCCTGGGCCTATCGGATCATGACCAATCTGCATCTCAACACCCGCCGCGCCCTCGCGCGGCGCCCCTCCGTCGGTATAGAGGCAGCGGAAACCACCGCGGCCCCCATTGCCGTATCGGATCCGCTGGAGCGCAACCGGCTCGTCCAGGCCCTCGAAATCCTGCCGAAGGAGGCACGCGCCGTGCTGATGCTGGTCGCCGTGGAGGGCCATTCCTATCAGGAGGTCGCCGACATCATGGACGTTCCCATCGGCACCGTCATGTCGCGCCTGTCGCGCGCGCGCCAGATGCTGCGCCGGCAGCTGCAGGAGGAAAACGTCATTCACCTGCGGAGCCCCCGATGAGCGAGAGCCGACCCGTTTCCGAAGCGGACCTGCACGCCTATGCCGACGGCTTCCTCGACGAGGCCGATCGCAAGCGCGTGGAAGACCATCTCGCCGAAAACCCCGAGGCGGCGCGCGTGATGGCCGACTGGCAGGCCCAGAACGAAGGCCTGAAGAACGCCTTCGCCCCCTATTCCGTTTCCCGCCCCTCGGATGTCGAGTTGATCGCCGGCCCGTCGACAGCGGCGAAATCGGGCAAGCCGCGCCAGCTTGCCATGGCAGCAGCGGCAGCGCTCATCTTCATGCTCGGTGGTCTCGCCGGCCATTTCGCGCCGATGGTCTTCGACAAGGCGCCGACCCTGACGGCCATGGACGCGCTGCCGCACGAGGCGCGCAATGCCTATCTGATCTATGCAAGCGAGGTTCGCCATCCGGTCGAGGTTTTTGCCGACCAGGAGGCGCATCTGGCCAAATGGCTTGGAAAACGCCTCGATATCACCGATCTCAAGGTGCCGAACCTGCAATCGGTCGGCTTCAAGCTGGTCGGTGGCCGCCTTCTCCCGGTCGCAGACAAGCCGGGCGCGATGTTCATGTTCGAAAACGACGCCGGGCGCCGGGTCACCGTCCTCGTCGGCCGCAATGGGGAGAACCGGACCACGAGTTTCCGCTTCGCCTCCACGGGCGGTGTCGAGACCTTCTACTGGATCGACGGCGACCTCGGCTATGCGGTGACCGGCGACATTCCGCGCACGCTTCTCCAGCAGATCGCCGAAGAATGTTACCGGCAGTTTCCGACATAGGATCTGCCCGGTCGGGCCAGATCAGGGGCGGCCGGCCCGGATCATTGAAAAATAGTCGTCTCCGCCGACCTGGCCGCCTTTCAGCGCGATCTGCAAACCATCCAGCGCACCGCCATGCGCGATGCAGAGCGGCGAGCCCGGTGTCTGCGGCAGCGGCATTTTCAACGTCAGCGCCGCAATGCCCATCTCGCCCAGCGCATGGCTCGACGTGTCCCCCCCTGCCACCACGGCGCGGGAAAGGCCGGCGCGCGCAACGAGTTCGCGCTGGATACGGCCAAGCGCCCTGCCCAGGCGGTGGCGAGCGAATATGTCGAGTTCACCGCCGCGATCCGCCGAGGGGCCGAGCGCCGTATACAGCAGGACGCTCCGTCCGCTCCCCAGCACCTTGAGACCATCCTCGACCGCCGCGTCCATCGCCGCCGCGCCGCTGTCACCGGACAGCAGGAGTGGATCCAGCGTCACGCCGCCAAAGCCGTCGGCGAGCGCGTGGCGGATCTGCCGCTCCGTCGTGGGTGAAACGCTGCCCGAGACGACGGCAATGCGATCCACCGGACCGGCCTCGGCAAAAACCGGTTTTTCGCCGATCAGTCCTTCGGCCCGCCATGCCGGGATCAGCGCATATTCCACACCGGAAGAACCACAGACGAAGCGGCTTTTCTGGCGCAATTCATTCCACAACAATGTGCCGGCAGCGGCCTGCGTCGCCGCGTCGAGCACGTCGATCAGCAGAATATCCGCCGCCTCTGGTTCCGGCCGACCGGACAGGGCAACCATGTCGATAAGCGCGGACGACAGGTTCGTCTGCCGCGCAAGATGCATCAGCAGATTGGCCTCATCCATCGGCGTAACAGGGTGGCGGGACATGACAGGATGACGGTCGATCCGATAGTTACGCCCCTGGTAGGCGGCAAAGAGGTCTCCGAACGCCGTGTAGCGACGAATCTGCGGTGCACCGACGATGAGCGGCACGGTCGCCTCGCCACATACCGTCCGCCCGATCTCGATCGCCCGACCGATATTGCCGATATGCGGCGCGGAATCGAAAGTGGAGCAGACCTTGTAGTGGCAAAGCTCGGCATCAAGTGCCTTCAACCACCCGAAAGCCGCGCGGAGGTGCACGTCCATCCATTCCGGTGTCTCGCTGCGGCTGGTACCGGCAAGACCGAAGGCGCGTGCATCGGAGAACCGCGACACGAGCGCTTCGTCGGGCACATTCAGGAACAGCACGGTTTCCACGCCGTTCGAGGCAAGCGCCTCCATGACGTCGGTCGAGCCGGTGAAATCGTCGCCATAATAGCTGATCAGCTGGCGCGTCATGGCTCAGGCCGCCCTGCCGTCGGCGAACTTGTCGATGGATTGCGCAAGCTCGGCATGGTCCTTCGCATAGGTCTCGAGCGGAATGCCCGCAACCGCCGCCTCCCAGGCCTGCTTGACCGCCTTCACACCCGCACCCGGCCCACCGGGATGGCTGACAATGCCGCCGCCGCAGAGATAGAGCAGGTCGGTTGAGCCACCCGTTGCCGCAATCGTATCGGGCGCCTGCCCGCCCCACTGGCCGGAACCGATCACCGGCAGCGCGACATCGCCTTCAAAAAAGAGCGGCGTGGTAACCGCCTTGTAAGAGCGCACGAAGCTCTCGTCCGGCTCCCAGTATTTCACGCGAATGCCGTTGATCTGGAATTGGTCGACGCCAAGCAGGCGCCAGAACTGCTGCCAGACGGAGAATTCGAAACCGAAGCCGGCATGACGCGTTAAGACATCCCAGCCGTTGCGGTGGGCATGCAGCACGAGACTGGAGCGCCTGCGCAGGAAGGCGATGCCACCGAAACCAATCGAGTTGATGTTGACGACGGCGCAATTACCGCCTGCGGCAGCCACCAGATCGTGGTTGCGCATCATTTCGTCCGGGTCGGCATGGCTGATGCCGAAGGCGTACATGACCTTCTTGCCGGTCTTCTGCTCGTGATCGAGGATTTTCGGCATGATCGCCGCCACCCGGTCCTTGAGCGGCGAATAGGCCGGGCTCATCAATTTTTCGTCGTCCTTGATGAAATCGACGCCCGCTTCGATCAGTTCGCCGACCATCTCGGCCGTCTCATGCGGCCTGAGACCAAGCGCCGGCTTGACGATGGTGCCGATGATCGGACGGTCCTTCACGCCGGTCAGCGCAAAACTGCCCGGCACGCCGAACTGCGGACCCAGATGGGCGGCGGCAAACTCCTGCGGCAGCTTCATGTCGACGATGCGGATGCCCGTCATGCCCTTGATGGAAAAGACGCCGCCGATCGCGATGGTCATCAGCGCGGAAAGATCGGTACCAACAGCATCCATCGGGAATTCGATATCGACATCGGCCCGATTGAACAGCGTCGCACCGCCCGCCTCCTCCGGGAACGAGGCACGATCGGTCGGCGGCAGCGGGCGGATCGCGACGACACGCGCCGCCACCCGTGCCTTCAACTCTTCCGTTTCACCCGGCAAGGCCACGAAGGTGCCGGTCGACTGGTCGCTGGCGATCTTCGTCGCCATCGCTTCCACCGAACCGGGCGTCTCTATCCGATAGGTCAGACGGATCACGGTTTTTCCTCTCGAGCGCAGGCGCGTGCTTGTTTGCTTTCGTCAACTGGTATAATGAGTATTTATGTTATTGCAAGCCGATTGCCGCAAAAGCTGTTGCGGCGAACCAACTTGGTGCATATTCCAACCTGTCGAAATCAGGTGATCCATGAACGTCGTTTCCGAACCGATCGTCCGCAAAAAACTCTCCGACGAAGTCTTCGCGCGGCTGAAGCACATGATCGAAACCGGCGAGCTGAAGGCGGGCGACGACATGCCCTCCGAACGCGAACTCATGGAGCGCTACGGCGTCGGCCGCCCGGCGATCCGCGAGGCGATGCAGGCGCTTGCCGGAAAGGGCCTTGTCGAGATTTCGCAGGGCGAGCGCGCCAAGGTGCTGCGCATCACCGCCGAATCCATCTTCCGGCAGGTCGATCTGCCGGCCAAGATGATGCTCTCCGGCTCCTCCGACTCGCTGGAGCATCTGAAGAGCGCCCGTATCTTCTTCGAACGCGGCATGATCCGGGAAGCGGCCGCCAAGGCCACACCTGACCACATCGCGCAACTCAATGCCCTCCTCGACAAGCAGAAGCAGAGCCTTGGCGATGCGGACGCCTTCATCGAAGCCGACATGGAGTTCCACCAGTATATCGCGCAGATTTCCGGCAATCCGATCTTCGCGGCGGTCAGTGGTGCAATGCTGGGCTGGCTGAAGTCCTATCATACGGAAATGCTCATCTGGACGGGCCGCGAAAACTTTACGCTCGCCGAACACGCGGAAATCATCCGCACGATCGAGAAGGGCAATGCCGACCTCGCGGAAAAGGCGATGATCAAACATCTCGAACGCTCCCGCGCGCTCTATGCCCTCAAGGAGCGGACGTAGGGTTCAGAGCACGATCTCGACGCAGCCATAGGACGGCACGACGATCCGTTCGCCTGCCGGCAAATCGACACTCTCTGCCCCGATGAGCGAGACCCGGCGCGGCGGTTGGGACAAGGCGGCCACCTGCGGGTTTGCGGTGATGTTCGCCAAAAGCAAGCGCTCCTTGGAAGCGAGCCCGAGCAACGCATCCGCGCGAGACGTCTCGACGGCATGCACTGCCTCACCTGCCAAGATGCCAAGGCACGCCAGAACATGCGCGAGCGGCCGCAAATCACCCTGTACCGTTGCCTCGCCCTCCCCTGCGACCAGGCCGTAGGGACCGGCAAGCGTCGACAGTGTCACCACCTCCAGCCCGGCAGGGACGACCGTTGCGGCGTATGCCAGCGTCCATGCTGCACCGAACTGGCCGTTGTGCCGCGGATCGACATTGGCCATGGGAATGCGCCCACCCGCCCGGTTGTCCTTCGTCGCACTGCCGTAGGGGTTCTGCCGCATGGCGATCGTCGACGGGCCGATGCGATAGGGCTTGTCGCCATAGATCGCACGGGTCGAGCTGACGACATGGCGCAGCGCTTCAAACGTCTGCATGACGGACAGATCATCGGCCGCATGCACGATCGGATTGGTGCAATGGCTGACATAATCGATAGGGTCGGCCGGCACGCGC
The DNA here is from genome assembly GCF_058808115.1 of Shinella sp. GW821-FHT11G07. Lineage (NCBI taxonomy): Bacteria > Pseudomonadati > Pseudomonadota > Alphaproteobacteria > Hyphomicrobiales > Rhizobiaceae > Shinella > Shinella sp. GW821-FHT11G07. The sequence goes on along the minus strand of NZ_JBXARJ010000004.1, from coordinate 34,570 downwards.
TTGCGGTTGAGTTCAGTGAAATAGCTCATCATGCCACCGCCGAGCCGTACACCGGGAAAAGCCGCGCGCGCGGCGGCATAGACCTCCTCCAGCAGTGGGCATTCCGGCCACGGGCTCCCGGGCGGCGTCGACTGGCGATCGACCGAGGGGCAGACGAACAGGGTATCGAGCGTCAGGCCGGCCTCCTGCACAAGCGCTGCGAACCCGGCCATTTCCTCCTGCAGCGGACGCTTGCACGGTACGGCAAGTTCCAGCGTCATCCGGAGCCCGGATTTTTCCGCGATCTCCGCGTAGCCCTTCAGCGCGGCAAGGCCATGCCCCGCCCCCGGATCGAAATGGCCGATCAGGTGCCGTGCGCCGATGGTTTTCAGGGTTTCGAGCGCGGCCAGCTCCTGCGCAGGGCATTCCGGCCGCAGACCGACACCGATTTCAGGAAAGCGGAAGCCCGTCGGCACCAGTTGCAGGGCGATAATATCAGATGCATCGACAGCGCGTGCAGCATCGTCTTCCGCCCGAATTTCAACGGCGATCGTCTGGCTGAACGGCTCGTTTTTCGCCACACGATACGGCCATGGCAGCGCCAGAGGACGCACATAGGTCTTGTAGGAGCCATCGGTCCAGTTGCGCTGATCCTCCATCTCGAAGATGTCACCATCGAAGGCCGTCATCGCCGCGATACCGGGCGCGACCTGATGGGTAATCGCGACGATGTCCTTGAACGGCTGCCATGGCTCGATCTCTTGTGGCCAGTGCGACCGTTCGATGCTGCCGTTGCCATGCCGGACCTCGACAGGCTCTCCCGCAACACCGACGACCGGGTGCAGCACGACGAAGCCGGCACGGGCCGTTTCAAAATCGGCATCGCTGACACAATGGGCAGAGAACCTAATGGTTTTTGCCGTGCCCGAAATCGCGATGGCGCAATCGAGATTGGCACCCGAGGGCGCGGTGAAGCGGGCGTTATAGGTAACGGAAAAGCCCAGTCCCGTTTCCGCGACGGCCAGATCGGCGATCGTGGCGCTGCATGTGCCCCAATCCTTGTCGCGCACGAGAAAGGCGATGGCCCGGAGAACCTCGTGTCCGCGGAAACGCAGGGTGCGAAGGTTCCCGCCCTGAAGCTCCACACTGAGATCGCCCGCAACGAGTGTCCGGCTTTCCGGTTCCCGTTCGCCTGTGCCGTAGAGCCGCAGCAGGTCCTCGCTCATCCCAGCAGGTCCCGCAGCGAAACGGTCTCCCCACGCTCGGCGCTCAAGTAGGCGGCTTCGACAAGGGCAAAGGTTTTCAGATTGTCGCGGCCCGACGTATCCGGCGCCTGACCGGTTGTCAGCCGCTCGATCCAGTGTTTCTGGATAAGGGCCACACTCTCCTGGATATTGTGCCATGGGCGCGAGGCCCAGGGCAGCAGGGTCGGCGCGACGATGCTTTCCGTCGTGCCATCAGGCCCATGGACGATCAACTTGTAGTCCTTGCCGAGCCTGAGGGTGCCCGCGCTGCCATCAATCTCGACAAACGTTTCCGGGAACGGTTCTTCCGGCAACTTCGTCGCATAGCTGACATCGATGATCGAGGTGATGCCGTTGTCGTGGTCGAGCAGCATGGTCGCCACGTCCTCGCCGGCAATGTCCGGATTGATGCGGCGCGTACGGGCAGTCATGCGGCCGGCATCGCCGAACAGGAAGCGGGCGATATCGAGCGAATGGATGCCGAGGTCTTCGATGATGAAGCGCTTGCCCTTCGCTAGATAGGGTTGGCCGGAGAAGACATCGAAGCCGGAGCGGAAGGAGACGCGGCCCCAGAAGGGATCGCCGATCGCGCCGCCGTCCAGCACCGCCTTCACCGCAAGAATGGGCGTCTGCCAGCGGAAATTTTCGTGGATCATCAGGGGAACGCCGGCATTGTCAGCGGCAGCAACCATCGCCTGGGCATCGGCCAGCGTCGGCGCAAACGGTTTTTGGCAGATCGCAGGCACCTTGTGGCTGGCGGCAAGCTCGACCAGCGCCTGATGGCTGCCGACCGTCGTTGCGATATCGACGAAATCGAAGCCGCCATCGGCAAACATATCGTCCGCCGAGTGATAACGCCGCGCTACGCCGAACTGGTCGCCGACGATCGCAAGCCGTTGCGGATCACGGTCGCAGATCGCCACGATCTCCACATTGGCCAAATCCTGCCAGCCATGCATCTGGTTGACAGCGAAGAAGCCGCAGCCGATCAGCGCACCCTTTACCTTCGCCATATTCAGCCTGCCTTTGCCATCTGCATCAGGGTAACGCGCTGCTGCAAGCGGCGCTGCGCCTGGTCGACAACAACAGCGACGATGATGACGAGACCCTTGATCACCATCTGCCAGAAGGAACTCACGCCCATCATCACCAACCCGTCCGAGAGAATGCCGATCACGAAGGCGCCGATAATCGTTCCGCCGATCGTGCCGCGCCCGCCCGACATGGATGTACCACCGAGAACCGCCGCCGCAATGGCGTTGAGTTCGAGGTTCGTGCCGGTCGCGGGGTGCGAGGCCATCAGTTCCGAGGAGATGATCAGGCCGACGATCGCCGCGCAGAAGCCGGAAAACATGTAGACGATCATTTTTACGCGGTTGACGCGGATACCCGACATGCGGGACGCGCGCTCATTGCCACCGACCGCAAAGATATGCCGGCCGAGCGGCACGAAGCGGGCGAAGTAGGCGGCCCCCAGCGCCACGACGATGAGGATCCAGACCGAGACCGGCAGTCCCAGGATCGAGCCGGAGCCCAGATAGGAAAAACCCTGGTTGCCGAGGTCTTCGCGCCCCGTGAGATTGGGCAGCGTCTGACCGTCAGAATAGAGCAGCGCCATGCCGCGCGCCACATAGAGCGTGCCGAGCGTCGCGATGAAGGGGGCGACATTTAGCCGGGTAATCAGCAGGCCGTTGACCGCGCCGATCAGGATGCCGACGACCATGACGATAACAGCCACCTCGACGATGTTGAAATAGACCGTGTAGCCCAGCGGCAGCGCGACGCCATACATGATGAGCCCGCCGGCGATCATGCCGCAGAGGCCGACGATCGAGCCGACCGAGAGGTCGATGCCGCCGGTGATGATGACGAAGGTCATGCCGATCGCCAGAAACGCATTCTGCGTCGCATGTTTCGACATCAGGATCATGTTGGCGGTCGACAGGAAGTTCGGCGCGAAGATTGAGAAGAAGATGATCACCGCAAAGAGCGCAATGAAGGTTCGAAGCTTCATCAGCGTGAGCAGGGCGGCGCCGGTGGAGAGGTGGTTGCCGGTGGCGGCAGTGTGCGTTGCTGTCGTCATCACGCATGCATCCTTTTGGTTTTATGTCCCTCTGCGGAGGCCGAGACGATCATCTCTTCGGTGGCGTCCTTACGGTCGACGACCGTCACCAGCCGTCCGTTGCTCATCACCGCAATGCGATCGGACAGCGCCATGACCTCTTCGAGGTCCGAGGTGGAAAACAGGATGGCGAGGCCCTCGCCCGCCAGCCGCCGCATGGTGCGAAAGACGTCCGCCTTGGCGCCGACGTCGATGCCGCGGCTCGGCTCGTCCATCAGCAGCACCTTCGGACCGGTCATCAGCGCCTTGCCGATGACGACCTTCTGCTGGTTGCCGCCCGACATGGAGGTAACGTCGAAATCCGGGTTCTTCGCCTTGATGGAAAGATTGCGGATCGCCTCAAGGATCGCCGCCTTCTCCAGCTTCAGGTCGATATGGAAGCCGGCTTTCAGAAACTGGCCAAGGCTTGCCATGGACAGGTTGTCGGCAATCGACATGGACTGCACGAGCCCTTCGCGCTGGCGATCCTCCGGGATCAGCGCAAGGCCCTCGCGGATACGCCGGGTCGTGTCACGACCCTTCAACTCCTCGTCCTCGACGAAGATTTTTCCCGTGTAATGCTCGTGCCGGCCCATGATGCATTCGAAAAGCTCGGAACGCCCCGCGCCCATCAGGCCGTAGATGCCGAGGATCTCGCCCTTGCGCACGCCGATCGAGACATGATCGACCGCATAGCCACCCTGCGCGCGCGGTAGGCAGATATCTTCCGTGCGAAAGACTTCCTCGCCCGGCGCATGATCGACCTGCTTGGCAAAGTCCTTGGCATCCGAGCCGATCATGGAGCGCACGATCCAGCGCGTGTCGATGTCCTTGACCATGGCATGGCCGGTGATCTGCCCGTCCTTCAGGACGGTAATATAGTCGCCGATGCGCATCAGCTCTTCCAGCCGGTGCGAGATATAGACGATGGCGACGCCGCGCGCCTTGAGGTCCGCGATGACGCGGAACAGCACGTCGACTTCGGCAGCGCTCAGCGCCGAAGTGGGCTCGTCCATGATGAGGATGCGGGTATCGAGCGAGACGGCGCGGGCGATCTCGACAAGCTGCTGCTGGCCGATCGGCAGGTCTTCCGCCAGCGTATCGGCGGAAATTCCGGCCTCGAGACGGTTCAGGAATTCGTTGGCTTTCTCCACCTGGGCCTTGTGGTCGATACCGCGCAGGCCGCGGGTGATCTCGCGGGTGGCAAAAATGTTCTCGGCGACAGAGAGGTTGCCGAAGAGGTTCAGCTCCTGGAAAACGATACCGATGCCGTGCCGCACCGCATCCGCCGGACTGTTGAGATGAATACGCTCGCCATCCATCCAGATCTCGCCGAGCGTCGGCCGCTCGACGCCGGCGATGATGCGCATCATGGTGGATTTGCCGGCGCCGTTTTCACCGACGAGCACGTTCACCGCACCGCGCCGAAGTTTCAGGTCCGCCTTCTTCAGCGCCACGATGCCCGAATAAGCCTTCGTGATGTCCTTGAGTTCGAGAATGACGTCGCCATCGTCCTGCTCGGCCATCGTCAGCCTCCCACGGTGATGGTGGCCGGCACGAACTGCGGCAGCTGGCCCTTGGCGGGTAGCGGGTAGGCGCCGGTCGCCTTGATCGTCTTGCCGGTCAGGCCTTCGCGCGACAGTTTCTCCAGCAGCGCGCCATTCACATAGGTGTTGAACGACTTGCCGTACTGCGCCCATTCGATCTGGTTCTTGAACTCGTTGAAGTTCACGAATTTCAGGCTGTCGCGCAGCGCCGTGCCGCGGATCGCCGGGCCGATCGAGACGCGCACATCGGCCTTTTTGTCGCCGTCGACATCCACGTCGACATACCCGGCGCGTGACTTGGTCTCTTCGCCGACGATCACGCCATCGATCTTGGCGGCGAAAGTCCAGGGCGCATTGCCCTGCTTTTCCTTGTGGCCGTATTTTTCAGCGGCCGCGTTCAAATCGCTTGCCGCAAGCGCCGCGACGTCCTGGAAGGCGCCACCGCGCTCCTCGAGATAGGGCACGACCTTGGCGTCCCAGATATCGGCAACCAGCTTGTCGGGGTTGAAGGCGCCCGCCGCCGCCTGTTTCTGTTCGTCCTCTGTCTTGACGAACTTGCAGCCGCCGAGCGCGAGTGCGCCCGCAAGCACGAGTGTACAGGCAGCGTTGAACCTCAGCATTCCCATTCTCCGTCACAAACAGAAAACGCGAGGTGGGACCGCACCCCGCCTCGCGCCATCGCGGATAGGATTACTCGGAGAGCGCGAAGGTCTCGAGCTTACCGGCATTGTCCGCGGTGATGAGCACGCAGTCCATGAGCTGCTTTTCCTCGGCCGGCGCCTTGCCGGTCGTGATGTACTCATGCGCCTGGGTGACGGCGAGCTGGGCCTGGGCATAGGCCGGCTGCATGACGGTCGCCTTGATGCCGCCTGCCTTGATGGAGTCGCGCACGTCGTTCGAACCGTCGAAGCCGACGACGATGACATCCTTGCGGCCGGCAGCCTGAAGGGCTGCAATCGCGCCCATGGCCATCGTGTCGTTGCCGGCGATGACGCCTTGGATGTCCGGGTTCGCCTGAAGGATGGTCTCCATCTTGGAGTAGCCTTCCGTCTGGCTCCAGTTGGCCGACTGCTGGGCGACCATCTTCATGTCAGGATATTCGTCCATGACGTCGTGGTAGCCCTTGGAGCGGATGCCGGCATTGAGATCGGCTTCGCGGCCGAGCAACTCGACATAGTTGCCCTTCTCGCCCATCAGCTTGACGAACTCTTCGGCACCGAGCTGCGCGCCCTGATAGTTGTTCGAAACGATCTGCGAGACGGCGACGCCGGTAGCGTTGATTTCACGGTCGATCAGGAAGGAGGGAATGCCCGCATCCTTGGCCTTTTGGACGGCGGCGATCGAGGCTTCCGAGCCGGCATTGTCGAGGATGATCGCCTTGGCGCCGCGACCGATGGCGGTGTCGATCAGCTGCGACTGCTTGTTGGCGTCGTCGTCATGCACCAGAACCAGCGTCTCGTAGCCGAGTTCCTTGGCCTTGGCTTCCGCGCCGACAGCTTCCGCCTTGAAGAACGGGTTGTCGTGGCTTGGCGTGATGATGGCGATGAGGTCGGCCGCGAAAGACGGCATGGCAACGCTTGCGGCCATGACGGCGGCAAAGCCGACGGTGATCAGTCTGCGGGTAATGTTCATAGTCTCTCCTCCCGGTTAGGCACCGAATTCCAGCAGCCATCCCTCCATTGAAAATGGCCGCCCCGGTGCGATCTTTAGCCGGCGCGTGACGCCGGCCGCGGCGGGCCAGGCCCGCCGGAAATCAGGTGATACGCTGGATGCTGGCTGCGATTTCCGCAGGCTCGAACACGCGCTTCCAATCGTCCTTCATGAGCACGGGCTTGCCGAACTCGATCGCCTTGTTGCAGGCATCGGAGAAGACGCCCGGTGTCTCCTCGAAGATCACCGCGCCGAGCACGTTCATGTGGCCGAGCAGGAAGTCGCGGGCGGCTTCCTTGGCAACGCCGCGGCGCACGCATTCGTCCATGGCTTCGCGCATCACGACGAGCAGCGAGGCACAGACTGTCTCGGACAAGCCCGGCTCCAGCAGCGCCATCTGTTCGACCGTCACGCGGTGAGAACGCATGACCGGTGCCCAGATCACCTTGGCGATCTCTTCACCGAGCGCATAGGCCTCTTCAGGACCCTGCATCAGCGCGGACACGATGTGCTGCTTGGCCGCGACACCACCGAAGAAATCGCGCTTGGCCGCCGGGTCCGTCTCATCGTTGAAGATCGGCGGGTGGCAGGGATGCGTGACGAAATAGGTCAGGTCCGCGCGCTCCGGCAGGTGGCCGGCGAAGGGGGCGGCAGCATCGAGCGCCACGACCATGGTGCCCGGCTTCAGCTTATCGACGATGCCGGCTGCGACCTTGCCAATCGCCGTATCCGGAACCGCGAGAATGACGACATCAGCGCCATCGAGACCTTCATCGGCGGATACGCAGGAGAGCCCGAGATCGTCGGCAAGGCGCGCCTTGCCGGCATCGCTCACTTCGATATGCCGGACATCGAAACGCGAACCCTTGAGATTCTTGGCGAGCCGATAGCCCATTTTGCCACCGGCACCGAACAGCGCGATCGATGTCATCGAAGACCTCCCTGAATGCGAGCGGCCGGATCCAAAATCCTGTCCAGCCGAAATTTCCTCCACCGGTCACCCGGCGTGGGCCTATATTTCCCAACTGGTATAACAAGTCAATAACTATCTCTCAGAATAAGTGACATGGGCAAATCCGGCTTCTCATTCCGACAGCGCAAAGAAAAAGCCGACCGTCTCGCGACGGCCGGCTCGAGGTCACGCGCTTTACGCACGTAAGGTGTCAAAGGCTGACGCGGTTGAAGGCGGTGAGGTGTTCGGTAACGGCCGCAAGCTCCTCCGCCCGCCGGCGTTCATCCCAGCCCAGCGCAGACGCGGCGACGGTTGCGATCTCGTCCAGTCCGGCTGCGCTGAGCCGCCCTTCGATGGCAAGCGTCGTTCGCCGCATGACGATATCAGCGAGATGTTCGACCATTTCGCTGCGCACGATCCAGTCGATTTCCGCCCTGCTGTAACCATCCACATGGGCGAGCGGCGCAGCGCCACCCTCCCCGCCGATATGGGCCAGCACCGCATCGGCGGTCGTGCCGTAACGCCCAAGCAGCGCGTCAACCATCGCGGCAGGCAGGCCGCTTTTCGCGGATCGCGCGGAAACCCAGGCGCGCCGCGCAGCATCATCCACCGGGAAGGCGCGCCCGCCGCCGATCGGCAGCATCTGTGTGCTGATCTTGCGTGTACGGCCCATGCGCGCAAGGATCGTATCTGAGACCTCCTCGGCGAAACCGCGGAAGGTGGTCCACTTGCCGCCGACCAGCGAGATGACGGAAAACGGCCGCCTCTCGGCAGGTTCCGCCACGGGTGCCGAATGGTCGCGGCTGATCAGGCCGGGATTGCTGGCGTCCGACGCCGGCAGAGGCCGGATGCCGCTATAGGCATAGACGATCTGCTCGCGACCGAAGTCCAGCTTGGGCAGGAGAGAACGCAGGCTGGCAAGGAAGTAGTCGATCTCCTCCTCCTCGCAGCGCACCGTCTCGGGATTGTCGGCCTTGGTGTCCGTCGAGCCGACCAACGCGAGACCGAGGAAATCGTAGACCAGGCAGATGCGCCCGTCATCGGCCTCGAAATAGATCATCCGGCCCTTGAGGCTTTTGACGAGATCGGGGTGCCTGAGGAGGATATGCGATCCCTTCGTGCCACCGATCAGTTTTCCGGGAACGCCCAGCGTCGCATTGACCTGATCGATCCACGGACCGGCGCCGTTCACGATGGTGGCCGCACGCACCAGCCGCTCCGTGCCGCGCGGATCGCGAAGGTGCAGCACGCCTTCCTCTTGCCCGAGCAGCGTCGTGTCGTTCATCGCGCGGGCGTCCGGGCTGGCATCGAGGCCATCCCTCACCAGTTCCCAGACCAGCCGTTCCGGCCGGCTGATCTTGGCGTCGTAATAGATGCCGCCGGCGACGATGCGCGGCGTGATTTCCGGCATTTCCTCCAGCGCCTTGCGGCGAAAGAAGAACTGATGTTTTGGCATGACGCGGTGACGTGCGCCGTAGAGATCGTAGAGCGCAAGGCCGATCTTGATCAGCACGGCACCACGGCTGCGCGGCGCGGTCGTCGAGCCGAGCAGTGTGCGGAATGCCGCAAAGGCCCCCTTCATCAGCGAGAAGGAAGGAATGAAAGTCGGCAGGGGCTCGACGCAATGCGGCGCGTTGCGCAGCAGCAGATTGCGCTCCAGTGTCGACTGCGCGACGAGGCCCAGTTCCCCCGTCTCCAGATACTTGATGCCGCCATGGATGAGGCGCGAGGGAGCGGCGCTGGTGCCGGAACCGAAATCGGCCTTGTCGACGATCAGGCATTTCAAACCCTGGAGGCAGAGATCCCGAAAGAGCCCGGCCCCGTTGATGCCTGCGCCGAGGATGATCACGTCGAAGGTCTCGACCGTGCCGGCTGTTGTGTTCGTCATGATGGGTATTCCTGTTGCTATGCAGCGTCGCCGAGGCGCCGGAGCGTCGGCCAGAGCGGCTTCATGGCCTCGGCGAGATCGAGGAAGACCCGATATTTTTCGTCATAGGCGCGCTGCCGGTCTGGATCCGGCTGGTAGGTCGTCTCGATCGATGCAAGGTCGCGCGGATCGGCAGTGGGCGAGGCAAAGAGCCCGGCGCCTGCACCCGCGCACAACGCCGCGCCCCAGGCAGCCGCCTCCTCCGTGCGCGTTGCCGTGACCGGCAGGCCGAGAATATCGGCAAAAAGGCCCGCCATGGCGGGATTGCGCGAGATACCGCCCGTCAGACGGGCCGAGGTCGGCGCAAAACCATCACGCAGCGCATCGACATGGACACGGTGGTTGAAGGCGATGCCCTCCAGCACGGCCCGCACCAGATCGCCCCGGTCGTGCCAGGCATTGAGCCCATAGAAGCCGGCGCTCGACGCTCCGCCGAAGGGCGAACCGAAGAGATAGGGATGGAAGAAGGCGCTCGACGGGCGCTGGCGTGCGACCTCGAATTCCTTGCCGAGGATAGCATGGATGCTCTCGCCGGACGCCTCGGCCTGCTGCGCATCGCCGGCGCAGAACTGCTCGATGAACCAGTCGTAGTTGGCGGTAGAGGCGGGCGAGATGGACATGTTGTTCCACTCGCCCGGCAGGATGCCGTTGCGGCAGAACCAGCGGCCATCGACCTTTGGCGCAGGCGACACCGTCTCGTTGATCGAATAGGTGCCGGCAATGACGGCGACCACGCCTTCGCCATAACCGCCCATGCCGAGCGCAGACGCCGTCACGTCATGCAGGCCGGCCATGACCGGCGTGCCCGCGACAAGGCCCGTCTGCCGCGCCGTCTCGGCCGTCACACCGCCGACGATCTCGGTGGAGCCCGCCATCGGCGGCTGCCGGCCGGCGAGCCGCTCCAACCCGAACAGACGGAAAGCGTCGTCGGCATAGTCCTGCGTCTGCACGTTGGTGAAGGAGGTGCTCGCCTCGGTGCGGTCCGTGCCGATCGTGCCGCACAGGCAGAAGCGCAGCCAGTCTTTTGCCGCAATGAAATGGGCGATGCGGGCGTAACGCTCCGGCTGGTGCTCGCGGATCCAGCGCAGAATCGCGGAGGGTGCGGAGGCGTGCGGCTTCTGGCCTGTCAGCGTCAGCGACTGTTCGCCGATCTCGCCCTCGTTCCACGCATCGGCAATCGCGCCGGCGCGTGTATCGAGCGAAACAATGGCATTGCCGAGCGGCCTCTTGTCGTCATCGAGCAGATAGATGCCGTCACCATGGGCGGTAGCGGCAATCGCCACGATGTCGGAAGCCGGACGACCGCAGGCGGCGAGCGCCTCGCGGATCGCGTCCGCCGTTGCCGACCACAGCCCGTCCATATCGCGTTCGACATGCTGTGGCGCGGGGATGAGCTGCGGAACACGCCGGCGGGCGATGGCCAGAACCGTGCCGTTCGCATCGAAGATGACGGCCTTGGTCACCGTCAAGCCGCTGTCTATACCCATGATGCAAGGCATCGCTGTCTCCATTCTCAGGCGAAAGAAGAGCGGTGACCGACATCTGGATATCCGCGGCAGCGGAAACCTCAGCCGGCCCGTTCTCCGTCCGCCACAATGACGTTGATCCCCTTCGAGCGCATGCGCGACAGGTGGGAGATCGGGATATCCTCGTCGACGATCACGGCGTCGAATTCTTCAAGCGCCGCGAAGTGGTGCAGCGCGCGCCGCTCGAACTTGGTGTGGTCCGCCAGAAGCACGCGCCGGGCAGAACTCTCGAACATCGCGCGCTTCGTCGTGACGGTTTCCGGCGACTGGTGGTAGACCACGTCATCGACGATCGCCGACAGCGACATGAATACTGTATCCGCCCGGAGGCGGCGAATTTCGTTGGTGGTGATATGCCCCATGAAGGCATTGCACCAATGGTAGAACTGCCCCCCGAGACAGATGAGGTTGAGGTCGTTCACCTCCTTCAACTCGTTGATCAGCACAAGCGAATTGGTGATGACCGTCAGCGGTACCTTGGCCGGCAGGAAGCGGGTCATCTCGTGCACGGTCGTGGCGTCGTCCATGAAGATCGCCTGCCCCGGCTCGACGAACTGCATCGCAGCCCGGGCAACCGCCTTCTTCTCCTTGGCCTGTTTGGTGGCGCGGTAGACATCGGAGGATTCGATAAGGCTGGTGGGTGCCGCCGAAACGATGCCGCGCGTCTTGCGGAAAAGGCCACGGCTGACGAGTTCGTCGACATCGCGGTGCGCCGTCATCAGGCTGATGCCGAAGCGCTCGGTCAGGTCTTCGATGCGGATCGACCCTTCGGCGATAACCGTTTCGGCGATCGCCTGGCGGCGCACGAGCTGGCGCGCATGCCGGCTGTCGCTCGGCAGCTCTTCCGAAAGCAAATCCTTGACGTCGACTTTCTTGTTCACGGAGAACCCTGCCATGCTTCGAGGAGAGAAGTTTGGTATCTCGTATCGGGCGGCAAGGAAAATGCCAAGCAAGGTGGATGGGAGCGCCCGCGGACAGGCGCTCCCGGTGTTGATTACTCGCTCAGAACGAACGGAGCGGTGTACTTGTCGACATTATCCTTGGTGATCAGCAGGCAATCGAACAGCTGCTTTTCGGTGTCGACACCGGTCGAGCCGTTCTTGATCACGTTGTCGGCCTGCTTGACGGCGGCTTCCGAGAAGACAGCGACCGGCTGGAGGACGGTGTACTGCAGCTCACCGGCCTTGATGGCGGCAACTGCGTCCGGCGAACCGTCGAAACCGCCGACCTTCACCTGCTCGAGCTTGCCGGCTTCCTTGAGGGCCGCGATGGCACCCAGCGCCATTTCGTCATTGCCGCTGATCACACCGATGATGTCCGGGTTTGCCTGAAGCAGGGACTGCATCTTGGCGTGGCCCTTGGTACGGTCCCAGTCAGCCACTTCCTTGCCGGACTTTTCGAGGTCCGGGTACTGCGTCAGGACGGTTTCGTAGCCGTTCGAACGGGTTGCAGCGTTGTTGTCAGCAGGCGCGCCAAAAAGTTCGACATACTTCCCCTTGTCGCCGACCGCTTCGACCCACTGCTGCGCACCGAGAGCAGCGCCCTGGGCGTTGTTCGAAACGAGCTGAGCCTTGGCAAGGCCTTCCTGGTTGATCTCGGCATTGACGAGAATGACCGGAATGCCGGCCGCAACGGCCTTCTTCACGGCGCCGACAGAACCATCGGCATTTGCTGGGTCGAGGATGATGGCAACCGACTTGTTGGTGATCGCGGTGTCGATCAGGTTGCTCTCGGTGTTGGTGTCACCCTTGTGCGCACCAACATTGGCCGTGTAGCCGAGCTTTTCGGCGGTCGCCTTGGCGACTTCGCCTTCGGTGAACCAGTACGGGTTGGACGGATCGTTGACGATGACCGTAATCAGGCCCTCGGCCCAGGCTGTGCTGAACAGCAGCGGCAAAGCGGCAGTTGCTGCGAAGAGTACACGCATACCTTTTTTGAACATGATCTCACTCCCTTTGTTGAGTTCGTTTGCGCCGATGATCGGCAATACTTTCCGCTGCCGGGGCACTCGGTGGCCCGCCTCTCCCGGTCGCAGTCAGTTCCGGTCAGTCGCCGCTTTTCAGCGGCGGCCGTATTTGAAGCTGTTGAGCAGAACGGCGGTAACGATCACGGCGCCGGTGAAAACCGTCTGCCAGTAGGCCGAGACCCCGATGATGACCAAGCCATCCGACAGGAAGCCGATGACGAAAGCGCCAAGCATGGTGCCGATGACGGTGCCGCGGCCGCCGGTCAGCGCAGCGCCGCCGATGACGACGGCTGCAATGGCCGTCAGTTCGTAGGTGGTGCCGGCCGTCGGGCCTGCCGAGGTCAACTGTGAGGACAGAACCAGACCGGCAACGGCCGCGCAGATGCCTGACAGTACGTAGACCGCGATCTTCACACCCTTGACCGGAACGCCCGACAGTTCTGCCGCCCGCTCGTTGCCGCCCGACGAATAGAGCCAGCGGCCGAAGGCCGTGCGGGCCAACAGGATGTGGCAGGCGACGGCGAAGACCAGAAGAACCAGCACGCCGATCGGCACGCCGGCAAGACGGTTGAAGCCGAGCCAGTCGAAGCCGGTATTGCCGAGCTCCGGACGGCCGCCGAGATTGTTATAGGTGAGGCCGTTGGTCATCAAAAGCGCAACGCCACGGGCGACATAGAGCACGCCGAGCGTCGCCACGAAGGCCGGCACGCGCAGATAGGCGATGAGCACGCCGTTCACGGCGCCGACCACGGCACCCATAAGGCAGGTGAGAACCACCACGACCCAGACCGATGGGTAGAGGATCACACCAATTTGCGGCAGTGTGACACCCTGCATCAGGAAGCCCGCGACGACACCGGCCAAGCCCAGCGTCGAGCCGACCGAAAGGTCGATGCCGCCGTTCAGGATGACGAGCAGCATGCCAATCGCCAAGAGGCCGAAGATCGCCACATGCGAGGCCATGATGAGGAAGTTGCTGACCGTGAAATAGTTCGGCGACATCAGCGAGAAGACGACGACGATGGCGATAAGCGCGAAGAAGGCGCGGCCTTCGAACAGCAGCTCGACGAAGCTCTTCTTGCGCTTGCCGCCGCTGACTGCCGTCTTCGTGTCGATTGCAGGTGTGACTGACATGGATTCAGCGCTCCTAATGGGCATGCACGGCTTCGCCAGAGGCGGCCATGATCTGTTCTTTGGTCACGTCGGGACCGAATTCGGCGGAGATGCGGCCACGCCGCATGACGATGATGCGGTGGGCGATGCTGAGGCATTCGCCGACCTCGGAGGTGGTGTAGACGACGGCAAGCCCATGCTTGGCGCGCTCGGCCAAAAGCTTGAAGACCTCGGCCTTGGCACCGATATCGATACCGCGGCTCGGTTCGTCGAGCAGGATGACTTCCGGCTCGGTCGCCAGCATCTTGCCGATGACCACCTTCTGCTGGTTGCCGCCGGAGAGCGAGCCGATCGGTGCGGCACCGCCATCCGTCTTGATATGCACCTTGCGGATCGCCTCGCTGATCAACGCTGCCTCGCGGGAGGTGGAGGTGAACAAACCCCGCGTGAAGGCACCGAGGCTGGCAAGCGACAGGTTGCGGCCGACGCTCATCGTCTGCACCAGGCCGTCGCGCTGCCGGTCTTCCGGCACGAGCACGAGGCCGTCGCGAATGCAGGCCGAAATCGACTGGCCGGTAACGTCCCGGCCCTTCAGCACGACCTTGCCGGCCGTCGGCTTGAGGCGGCCTGCGACCGTCTCGAGCAGTTCCGTGCGACCAGCCCCCATGAGGCCGTAAATGCAGACGATCTCGCCTTCACGCACCGAAAGCGAAAGCCCATCGACCACCGAATAACCGGCGCCGCCGGGATCCGCCACCGTCAACCCCTCGATCGACAGTGCTACATCGCCCTTGTCGTAGCCGGTTGGCGGCGAGCCGAGATCGAAATTGTCGCCGACCATGTGGCGGACGATCCATTCGAGGTCGATGTCCTTGCGCTCGGCATAGGCCGTCATCGCGCCGTCGCGCAGGACCACCGCATGGTTGGTGATCTGCAGGGCTTCCTCGAGATGGTGCGAGATGTAGACGATGGAAACGCCGCGGCTCATCAGGTCGCGGATGACCTTGAACAGCACCTCGACTTCGGATGCACTGAGCGCCGAGGTCGGCTCGTCCATGATCAGGATGCGCGAATTGACCGAGAGGGCGCGGGCGATCTCGACGATCTGTTGCTGGCCGAGGCGAAGCTCCTCGACGGGGGTGAGAGGATCGATGTCCTCTTCCAGTTCAGCCATCAGGAGGCGCGTCTGGCGCTCTTCTTCAGCGAAGTCCACGCCCGTTGCCGTCATGATTTCGCGACCCATGAAGATGTTGTCGCGAACGTTCATGTTGGGAGCGAGGCTGAGCTCCTGATGGATGATGGAGATACCGCGGTCACGTGCTTGGGAGGATGACGCGAAAGCGATGGGCTCTCCATCGAGAATGATCTCGCCGGCGGTGGGCTGCACCACGCCGGAGAGAATTTTCATAAGGGTCGACTTGCCGGCACCGTTCTCGCCGAACAGTGTCGTAACCTGGCCGCGATGAATGTCGAAATTGACGCCCTTGAGGGCGTGCACGCTGCCGTAGGACTTCGCCACGTTGCGCGCGGCGAGCACGACTTCACCCTTCGGGCCGGTATCGGCGAGCGTGCTCATTGGACGTCGAGCCTCACGGGAATGACGATCCAGCTCTTCGGGTTGACCAGCTTGAAGACGCCGATGACCGAAACGGTCTTGCCGGTAAGGGCTGCGGGATCGATGCCGCCGAGCACGACCTTCTTGACCTCGTTGTTGATCGCCGAGCCGGCGTCCTGATACTCGATCTGGTTTTTGAACTGGCCGAATTCGATCTGGCCCGTCGCATCGCGAAGATCCGTGCCGTTGAGTGCCGGGCCCGTCTGCACCCGCACGGTCAACTCGGCCGGCAGGCCCTCGACGGCGACAACGTTGTAATTTGCCTTGCGCTCGCCGACGACGCCGGTGAACTTGACCGGAAGGACCGGGCCGACCGAGGTCGCCACGCCGTACTTTTCGGCTGCCGCCTTCTTGTCGGCGGCGATCGCCGCCGAAAGCTCGACAGCATCGACGGCGCGCGTCTCGACGCTCTGCTTGATGAGCGGAAACTGCTCGGCGCCGTAGGCTTCCGGCGAGAATTTCTGCACCTGCACGTCTCTTTCGGAGCCGATCTGCACGATCGTCGTGTCGAACGCCATGGCGCCGACCAGCACGACGGCGGCGGCAATGCCGATCCAGCGATAGCTTCGCGGAGACTGCGGCGACTTCGATAGCGTGGTGTCAGTCATGTCGATTGGCCTTGCGATTGAACGGAGGGTACTTCAGTGGCTGCGCCGGCACGGGGCCGACCACAGGGGCAGGCCGACGGACCTGCTTGCACCGTCGCAGGCGGGCGTCACTGTCTTCCGTACAGAACATGTCATGATGTCCTCCCCATGAAGGCGCCGGCCAGGTCTCCTCACCTGCCTTGCGCTGCATTGCACACATCTTCGCAGTTGCGATATATGCGTGTTATATGTCCCAGTATATATGTTAACTTAACGCAGGCTGTCAATCTGCCTTTTTCGATCACATTGTCTTCGAGTATGGCGCCTCTTCAGCTTTCCGCTTGGCAAAGCGACGGTTAGCTCTACCCTGCAAATCCAGGCACGCCCATGCGAATGAAGCCGGGGCAGAAGCAAAGAGCGAAACTCATCTGATTGATATTACGTGAAAAAACTCACTTTTATTGGCATTCTAAAGGTCGCAGTGCCGCGATAAATCCCTCATAGGAATAACTAGGGCATCGCGGAAAACATACCCAAGCCTCACGCCTTGCCTACACTCATCATACCTGAAAAAAAATTCGAAGGCCGAAAAATTTTACGAGACATACGATAGCTTTGTGTTATGTTCTCTTCCGAGACTTGGGAGTTCCGTGATAAAGTCCTTGGAAGGCCAATTTGGCCTCGGCCGGATGGCCTGCAAGGCCACGCACGCTTTCGTGAAAGACGATCAGGAGGATTGAATGCTCTGTTTCGGGTCAGGCGAAGCGACGCAGGCTGTCGCGGCATCCGTTGGTGCGCGTCATGGCTGAAGCGGCAGACCTGATCATCGGCATCGACGCCGGCACCTCGGTCATGAAGGCCGTCGCCTTCACGCTGACCGGCCGCCAGATCGCCAGCGCCTCCGTCCGCAACACCTACACCACCGGCGACGACGGCTCCGTCACGCAATCGCTCGACCAGACTTGGCTCGACTGCACGCGCGCCTTGCGTGGGCTGGCGGGCAAGGTCGACCGCCTTGCCGATCGCACCGCCGCCATTGCTATTACCGCCCAGGGCGATGGCACCTGGCTTGTCGGAGCCGGCAACCGCCCGGCAGGCGATGCCTGGCTCTGGCTCGATGCCCGCGCGGCGCCGACCGTCGAGCGGCTTGCCGCCACCGACGCCGACCGCGCACGGTTCGAGGCGACCGGCACCGGCCTCAACACCTGCCAGCAGGGCACGCAGCTCGCCCATATGGACCGGTATTTTCCGGAGCTTTTGGCCGGCGCCGAAACGGCCATGCACTGCAAGGACTGGCTCTACCTGAACCTGACCGGCATCCGCGCCACCGACCCTTCCGAAGTCAGCTTCACCTTCGGCAATTTCCGCACCCGCTGCTATGACAGCGACGTGCTTGCAGCACTTGGCCTGACACACCGCCGCGGCCTGCTGCCGGAAGTCATCGAAGGCACGGAGACCACCCACCCGCTGACGGCTGAAGCTGCTGTCGTCTCCGGCCTCCGCGCCGGCACACCCGTCTGCCTCGGCTATGTCGACATGTGCATGACGGCGCTCGGTGCCGGTGTGCGCAGCGAGGGCCGCAACGCCGCCTGCTCCGCCATCGGCTCGACTGGCGTGCACCTTCTGGCAAAATCGGTTTCCGACGTCGTGTTGAATGCCGAGCGCACCGGCTACGTCATCGCGCTGCCGATCCCCGGCGTGGTCACGCAGGTCCAGACCAATATGGGCGCGACGATTAATCTCGACTGGCTGCTGCAACTCGGCGCGGACCTCTTGGGCGAATTCGGCGTCACCGTCGGGCTCAACGACATGATCGGCCGCGTCGACGCCTGGTTTGCCGCAAGCAAGCCCGGCAACATCCTCTACCATCCTTACATTTCCGAGGCCGGCGAACGCGGCCCCTTCGTCAATGCGCGCGCTCGCGCCAGTTTCACCGGGCTTGCCAGCCGCCATCGCTATCCGGATCTCGTGCGCGCCGTCGTCGAAGGCCTCGGCATGGCCACCCGCGATTGCTATGCGGCCATGGGCGCCCTGCCCTCCGAACTCCGCGTCAGCGGCGGTGCGGCCCGCTCGGCATCGATCCGTGGCACGCTGGGTGCTGCCCTTGGCGCACCGGTTCGCGTCAGCACCCGTGAAGAGGCCGGCGCCGCCGGCGCCTCGATGATGGCGGCCGTCGCGATTGGCGCCTACCGCACGATGGACGATTGCATTGCCGACTGGGTCACCCCCGAACTCGGCGATGCCGAAAAACCCAAGCCCGAAGACACCGAACGCATGACGCGCCTGTTTGCCGCCTATGTGGATGTTCGCCGGGGCATAACACCCGCCTGGGACATCCTGGCCGCGCGCTGAAGAAAACGATTGCGCCTCCCCGTGAGGCGCCGAAGGAGATTGAGATGAACGAGCCCGAGCTTATTGACCTCTTCGTGATCGGCGGCGGCATCAATGGTGCCGGCATTGCGCGCGATGCGGCCGGCCGTGGCCTTTCCGTGGTGCTGAGCGAAAAGGACGATCTGGCCGAAGGCACCTCTTCACGCTCGGGCAAGCTGGTACATGGCGGCCTGCGCTATCTCGAATATTACGAGTTCCGCCTTGTGCGCGAGGCGCTGATCGAACGCGAAGTGCTGCTCAACGCCGCCCCGCACATCATCTGGCCGATGCGCTTCGTGCTGCCGCACAGCCCTGAGGATCGTCCGGCCTGGCTCGTCCGGCTCGGCCTCTTCCTCTACGACCATCTCGGCGGCCGCAAGAAGTTGCCGGGCACGCGCACGCTCAATCTCGCACGCGATCCTGAAGGCACGCCGATCCTCGACCAGTACACCCGCGGCTTCGAATATTCCGACTGCTGGGTGGACGACGCACGCCTCGTGACGCTGAATGCCGTGGGTGCAGCGGAAAAAGGCGCCGTGGTGCTGACGCGCTCACCGACTGTCTCTGCCCGCCGCGAAAGCGGCGCCTGGACGGTGACGACAAAGAACAGCACGACGGGCGAAACGCGCACCTTCCGCGCTAAGTGCCTCGTCAACTGCGCGGGCCCCTGGGTCTCCGACGTCATCAACCGCGTCGCCGGCTCGAACTCCTCGCGCAATGTGCGTCTCGTCAAGGGCAGCCACATCATCGTTCCGAAATTCTGGGCGGGCGCGAACGCCTATCTGGTGCAGAACCACGACAAGCGCGTCATCTTCATCAACCCCTATGAGGGCGACAAGGCGCTGATCGGCACCACCGATATCGCCTATGAAGGCCGCGCCGAGGATGTTTCCGCCGACGAGACGGAAATCGACTACTTGCTGAAGGCGGTCAACCGCTACTTCAAGGAAAAGCTGCGCCGGCAGGATGTGCTGCACTCCTTCTCCGGCGTGCGCCCGCTGTTCGACGACGGCAAGGGCAACCCCTCTGCCGTCACCCGCGACTATGTCTTCGATCTCGACGAGACCGGCGGCGCGCCGCTGCTCAATGTCTTCGGCGGCAAGATCACCACCTTCCGCGAACTCGCCGAGCGCGGCATGCACCGTCTTGCGCATATCTTCCCGAGCATGGGTGGCGACTGGACGGAGAAGGCGCCGCTTCCCGGCGGCGACATGCCGAACGCCGACTACGAGACCTTCGCCAACAGCCTGCGCGACACCTATCCGTGGATGCCGCGCAAGCTGGTGCAGCATTACGGCCGCCTGTACGGCACGCGCACCAAGAATGTCATCGCTGGTGCCACCAGCCTTGAAAGCCTCGGCCGGCATTTCGGCGGCCAGTTCTACGAGGCGGAGGCCCGTTATCTCGTCGCCAGCGAATGGGCGCAGACAGCGCAAGACATCCTCTATCGCCGTACCAAGCACTACCTGCATATGACGGAAGCCGAGCGCGCGGCCTTCGCCGAATGGTTCAACGCCACCCGCCTTGCCGCCGCCTGAGGACGACCATGCCGCTGACGCTTTCGCTGAACACCAATCCGCTGGTCAACCGCTTCGCCGATCCCGACGACCTGATCGAGACCGTCGCGCGCGACCTTCGCCTGCGTGATCTCCAGCTGACCCACGAGTTCATCAATCCGAGCTGGAACGCGGCGACGATCCGGCGGCTGACACGGCAGATGGACAAGGCGCTGGAACGGACCGGCGTGCGCGTCACGTCAGGCATGACCGGTCCCTATGGCCGCCTCAACCATTTCGGCCATCCGGATGCGGATGTGCGGCGCTACTATGTCGACTGGTTCAAGACCTTTGCCGACATCATCGGTGATCTCGGCGGCACCTCCGTCGGCACCCAGTTCGCCATCTTCACCTACAAGGACTTTGACGATCCGGCACGCCGCGAGGAACTGATCCAGATCGCGATCGACTGTTGGGCAGAAGTTGCCGAACATGCCAAGGGTGCGGGCCTCTCCTATGTCTTCTGGGAGCCTATGAGTATCGGCCGCGAGTTCGGCGAGACCATTGCCGAATGCATCAAGCTGCAGGATCGGCTGACCGCCGCCAACATGGCCATCCCCATGTGGATGATGGCCGATATCGACCACGGCGACGTGACCTCCAGCAACCCGGACGACTTCGAGCCCTATGCCTGGGCGCGTGCAGTGCCGAAAATCTCGCCGATCATCCACATCAAGCAGAGCCTGATGGATAAGGGTGGCCACCGGCCGTTCACCGCCGAGTTCAACGCCAAGGGCCGAATCCAGCCGGAACCGTTGCTGAAGGCCTTCGCCGAGGGCGGCGCGGTCGACAACGAGATTTGCCTGGAACTCTCCTTCAAGGAGCGCGAGCCGAACGACAGAGAGGTCATTCCGCAGATTGCCGAAAGCATTGCCTTCTGGGCGCCGTATATCGATACCGGTGTTTCCGATCTCAAGCTGGGCTGACCGCTGCTGGTCCGCTTGCTAAGGCTTGATCTGAAAAATCACTCCGGGTGTAAAGCAAGGCAGGACACCACTGATGATCGACAACGAAGATTCTCTCGCCGTCCGCGCCGCCTGGCTGCACTATATCGGCGGCTTCACCCAGTCCGCTGTGGCAAAACGCCTGGGCATCCCATCGGTGAAGGCGCACCGGCTGATCGCGCGGGCGGTTGCCGAGGGCGTGGTGAAGGTCAGCATAGACGGCCACATTGCCGAATGCGCCAACCTGGAGGTTGAACTCTCCACCCGCTACGGGCTCGGTTACTGCGAGGTCTCGCCCGACATCGACGACGACCCGCTCGCGCTGACCACGCTCGGCCATGCCGGGGCAAATTTCCTTCGGCGCGAAATCGAACGCGGCGAATCCGCCGTCATCGGCCTTGGTCACGGCCGCACGCTTTCGGCCGCCGTTCGCCACCTGCCGCGGATCAGCGCCAGCGGCACACGCTTCGTCTCGCTGCTCGGCGGGCTTACCCGCAACTATGCCGCCAATCCCTATGACGTCATGCATCGCCTCGCGGAAAAGACCGGCACCCAGGCCTATGTGATGCCCGTGCCCTTCTTCGCCAATACGGAGGAGGACCGCGAAGTGCTGCTCTCCCAGCGCGGCGTCAGCGAGGTGTTCAATCTTGCCCGCAGCGCCGACCTCAAGATCGTCGGCATCGGCACGGTCGACAACCAGGCGCATCTGGTGAAATCGGGCATGCTCCAACCGGACGAACTGGAGGAGATTGCCTCGCTTGGCGGTGTGGGAGAACTGCTTGGCCATTTCTTCGACAACAAGGGCCGCATCCTCGAGACATCGGTGACGGCAAGAACGCTCGCCGCATCCTTCTCGGACGATGGCAAGGACCGCATCGTGGCGATCGCCGGCGGCCCGGTGAAGACCGAGGCCATCCGTGCGGTCCTGCACAGCCACAAACTGCACGGATTGATTACGGACGAGCGGACGGCACGGTTGCTCCTGCAAAGTCCCAACGACAAAAATCACAAAATCACAAGCATCATGTTATAATTTCGCTGAAACGATGTTATAAGCCTTCCACTCAGCGTGAGGATGGAGAACACGGTGAAACGGGAAGAGCGCAGACAGGAGATCATCAATCTTCTGGTCGAAAGCCGGGCTGTCGAGCTTGACGACATCGCGGCGCGCTTCGGCGTCTCCAAGATGACCATCCATCGTGACCTCGACGACCTGGAGCGGGCCGGCGTGCTGCGCAAGGTGCGCGGCGGCGCCACCATCGATGCCGGCACCCAGTTCGAGAGCGATTTCCGTTTTCGCGAATTGCAGGAAGCCGATGTGAAGCGCGCGCTGGCCGAAACCGCCGCCGACCTCGTAGAGCCCGGCATGACGGTCATGATCAACGACGGCTCGATGGCCTCCGTGCTCGGCGACGTGCTGGCGGCAAAGAAGCCGATCACCATCATCACCAACAATGCGGCGATCATGGAACGCCTCAAGGGCGTCTCCGGCGTCACCTTGATCGGCCTCGGCGGCGTCTATTCGGCCAAGTTCAACGCCTAT
This sequence comes from Shinella sp. GW821-FHT11G07, assembly GCF_058808115.1. Taxonomy (NCBI): domain Bacteria; kingdom Pseudomonadati; phylum Pseudomonadota; class Alphaproteobacteria; order Hyphomicrobiales; family Rhizobiaceae; genus Shinella; species Shinella sp. GW821-FHT11G07. The sequence continues at coordinate 11,950 of NZ_JBXARJ010000004.1, read as the reverse complement.
TTCGGCATCGTCACGGAAGAAACGCTGTCGCGGCTGCGCGCCGACATCGCCTTCATTTCCGCGCCCGCAGCCGCGGGACGCCTCGCCTATCACATGGATGAAGCCGTGGTGCGCACCAAGCGGGCGATGATGAGGTCCAGCCGCCAGTCCTGCCTGATGATCAACAATCGCCGCTTCGGCCACACGGCACTGCATGTGCTGGCCGACCTCGCGGAATTCGACACCGTCCTATCCGACAAACCCCTCCCCCACGACACGCTGGCCGAACTCGGCGACGGAAAAACCGTGGTGCGGATCGCCCACAAGGAGACAACCATATGAGCCAAAGCCGGACATTCTGGGTTGGCACGAGCTGGAAGATGAACAAGACGCTCGCCGAGGCAAAGGTCTTCGCCGAAGGTCTTGCTGCGGCCGACAGCGGCCGCGATGCCCGCATCCAGCGTTTCATCATTCCGCCGTTCACCGCCGTGCGCGAAGTCAAGACGATGCTCGCCGATACGTCCGTGAAGGTCGGCGCGCAGAACATGCACTGGGCGGACGAAGGTGCCTGGACGGGCGAGGTCTCGCCGCTGATGCTGAAGGATTGCGGCCTCGACCTCGTCGAGCTCGGCCATTCCGAACGCCGTGAGCATTTCGGCGAGACGGACGAGACCGTCGGCCTCAAGACCGAGGCTGCGGTGCGCCACGGCCTCGTGCCGCTGATCTGTATCGGCGAGACGCTTGCCGACCGCGAAGGCGGCCATGCGACCGAAGTGCTGGCGCAGCAGGTGCGCGGTGCGCTGTCGCGGCTCAACGCCACGCAGAAACAGGCCGAAATCCTGCTCGCCTATGAACCCGTCTGGGCAATTGGTGAAAAGGGTATTCCAGCAACGGCAGACTACGCCGATGCGCGCCACGCCGAGATCGCCGACGTGGCGGAAAAAATCCTCGGCCGCCGCATTCCCTGCCTCTACGGCGGTTCCGTCAACCCGCAGAACTGCGAGGAACTGATCGCCTGCCCGAACATCGACGGGCTCTTCATCGGCCGCTCAGCCTGGAAGGTTGAAGGTTACCTCGACATCCTGGCGCGATGCGCCGCCACCATCTGAAAGGAGACTTCTCATGAAACTCGCTATTGCCGGTGACAGCGCGGGCGAAGGCCTCGCCAAGGTTCTCGCCGATCACCTGAAGGACCGCCACGACGTGCACGAAGTCTCGCGCACCGACGCCGGCCCGGACACCTTCTATGCCACCCTCTCCGACCGCGTCGCCTCCGGCGTCATCGCCGGCGAATACGACCGCGCGATCCTCGTCTGCGGCACGGGCATCGGCGTCTGCATCTCGGCCAACAAGGTTCCGGGCATCCGCGCCGCGCTGACGCACGACACCTATTCCGCCGAGCGCGCAGCACTCTCCAACAACGCCCAGATCATCACCATGGGCGCCCGCGTCATCGGCACGGAACTCGCCAAGGCCATCGCCGACGCCTATCTCGCCCAGACGTTTGACGAAAACGGCCGCTCCGCCGGCAACGTCCAGGCGATCAACGAGGTCGACGCGAAATACAACGCGGCCAAGTAACGGCCGGCACCAACAGCTCCAGACCAGCCCCCGCGCAATGCCGGGGCTGGTCAACTCGTTTTCGCAGGGACTACGCCTGTTCGTCCTTGCGCTGCACGACCACGCTGAGCAGCGCCAGCGCCCCCGATCCCACCATCAGGAAGAACGAGACAGCGTTCAGCACCGGCGTCGAGCCGACCTTCACCATGCGATCGTACATGGTGATCGTCAGCGGCGCATCGGAGCCGACCAGCATCAGTGTCGTGTTGAAATTCTCGAACGAAACGAGGAAGGCGACGACAAAGGCGGAGAAAAGCGCCGGCATCAGATAGGGCAGCGTCACCGTCATCAGCACGCGCAGTCGCGTCGCGCCGAGATTGAAGGCCGCTTCTTCCAGCGCGATGTCGAACTTTCTCAGCCGCGCGGCAATCACCAGCGAGGTGATGGTGGTGAGAAACGAGAACTGGCCAAGGATGACGAGAAAAATCCCGGGGCGTAAAAAGTCCCATTCGATTCCAAACGTTTCCTCCAGGCCGTTGGCGATCATGCTGGCGAAAACCAGAAGCGATATGCCGAGGATGACGCCCGGAATGACGAGCGGCACGATCATCAGGATGTAGAAGATGTTCTTGCCGGGAAACTGCTTGCGCTCGAACAGGAAGGCATTGCAGGTGCCGGCGGCGACCGCCATCGCGGACACGGCGACGCCGATGATCAGCGAATTCTGCAGCCCGCGCAGCAGTCGCCGGTCATGGAACATGCCGATCTTCGGTTCCGTGCTACTGAAGAACCAGTCGAGCGTAAAACCGTTCCAGGGCAGCGCCGGAAACATCGAGTCGTTGAAGGCGAACATGCCGGCGGCGAAAAGCGGTGCGGCGAGATAGATGAGGAACGCCAGCATATAGCCGCGATAGACCCATCGGAGGAGAGGCGATTGCGGGGCCGCAACGTTCATGGGTCAGTCCTTTGCGACGGTAGAGGCGAGGCTCTGGCCGGTCAGCCGCAGCCCAAGCCAGACGACGAACGAGGTGAACACGAGGAGCAGGACACCAAAGGTAGCACCCGACTCCCAATTGTAGCGCGTCACGAACTGTTCGTAGATCTGCTCCGTGAACCACATGCTGTTCTTGCCGCCGAGCAGGATGGGCGTGAGGTAGCTGCCCGCCGTCAGCATGAAGACGATGATGCAGCCGGCGACGATGCCGGGCATGGCATAGGGCACGACGATGCGGCGGAAGACCGTTAAGCGGCTGCCGCCGAGATTGTAACCCGCCTCGATCAGCGAATTGTCCATGCCGTCGAGCGTGGAAACGAGCGGCACGATCATGAACAGCACGACCGTATAGACGAGCCCCATCACCACGGTGGCGTCGTTGTAAAGAAACTCCACGGGACCGCTGACCAGGCCGACCTTCTGCAGGAAGGTCGAGACGAGGCCGGTTTCGCGAAGGATGACGATCCAGCCGAAGGCACGCACGAGGTCGCTCACCCAGAGCGGGATAAGGCACATCAGGAAGAGGGCGGCCCGCGAGCGGCGCTGCGCGATCTTCGCGATGTAATAGGCGACGGGAAAGCCGACGACGAGCGCCATCGCGGTCACCAGGATCGACATCCAGGCGGTGCGCAGCAGCGTGTTCCAGTAGATCGGCTCCGAGAGGAAGGCAACGTAGTTCGAGACGCCGAACGTGTATTCGCCCGGCCCCACCTTTTCCCTGAGCGAGATATAGCCGATGCCGATTTGCGGCAGGATGATGAGCAGCGCGATCCACAGCGCGAAGGGCGCGAAGAGCAGGATGAAGGAGAGTTTCGTGACGTCCGAGCGCGCCATCGCCACTACCTCGACACGCTGAAGCAGCGGCCGTGGCCGTGGCTCCAGCCGATATCGACCCTTGCGCCGGGCTCAACGCGGCTGGTACCGTCCATCACGGCCTGGCCGACCTCGACGAGATTGCCGCCTTGTGTGCGCACCAGGATGCGGCTGCTTGCCCCGTTGAAGAGCAGGCTTTCGACGGTTCCCTCAAGCCGGTTTTCGGACCCCGTGCCAACCGAAAGCACTTCCGGGCGCACGAAAAGCTCGACCGCGCTCCCGGCCGCGATCCGGTCGTCACCGGCCGCCGCAATCGCCTCACCGCCGCCGTCGAGTGCCACGCGCACTTTGCCGTCCGCCACCGAAAGCGCACGGCCCGGCCAGCGGTTGCTGTCGCCGACAAAACCGGCGACGAAGCCGGTCTTCGGATTGTGGTAGAGCTCCTGCGGCGAGCCGATCTGCTCGAACTGGCCGGCATTCATGACAGCCACATTGTCCGACATCAGCAGCGCTTCCGACTGGTCGTGGGTGATGTAGAGGAACGTCGTCTCGAACTGGTGCTGGAGCTGCTTCAGCTCGATCTTCATGCGCTCGCGCAGCTTCAGGTCGAGCGCGCCAAGCGGCTCGTCGAGCAGCAGGACGTCGGGTTCAAGCACCATGCAGCGAGCAATGGCGATACGCTGCTTCTGTCCGCCCGAAAGCTGGGCGACCTGCTTTTGCTCGGTGCCTGGCAGGCCAACGCGGTCGAGCACCTGCGCCACCTTGCGGGTAATGTCCATCTTGTTCTCGCCGCGGCAGCGCAGCCCATAGGCGATATTCTCGCCGACATTCATCATCGGGAAGAGGGCGAGATGCTGGAACACCATCTTGACGGGCCGCTTGTTCGGCGGCGTCGAGAGCACGGACTGCCCCTTGATGCGGATGTCGCCGCTCGTCGGCTCCTCGAAGCCCGCGATCATGCGCATCAGCGTTGTCTTTCCGCAGCCGGAGGGTCCGAGAATGGAGAAGAACGAACCGCGCGGGACATTGAAGGACACGCTGTTGACGGCAGTATAGGCGCCGAACCGCTTGCTCAGGCTTTCGCATTGAAGGTCGTGCATGGGTGCTCGCAAATCGCGGCCGCAAGGCGGCCATTTTGAAAACAGCCGGCCAAGGCAATCCCTCGGCCGGCTGGTGTCACGCCTTCAGAGGCGATCAGTTCGACGCAGCGGCCTTGATGCGCTCGAGCGCCTTGCCTTCCATGTCCTCAAGACCCGCCGGAATATTGGCGAAGAACTTCAGGTTCGCGAGATCCTTCTCGTCGAAGGCGGCCTTCACGGCGGCCTTCTTTTCATCCGGCAGGAGATCGATGCCGTTGCTGACGGCGGCAATTGCGCCTGTCGAATCCGACATCAGCTTGACGATCTCGGGCTTCATGACGAAGTTGATCCACTTGTAGGCGGCATCGTCCGCCTCGCCCTTGCGCGGGATGACGAAGGTGTCGATCCAGGCAAGCGCGCCGGTTTCCGGCGGCACATAGACCAGGTTCTTGTTCTGGGCGTAAAGCTTGAAGGCCGTCGAATCCCAGGCTTCCGAGACGACGACTTCGCCGGAGAGCAGGAGCGTCGAAAGGTCGTCGCCGCCGTTCCAATAGGTCTTGACGTTGTCCTTGCAGGCGATCAGCTTTTCCGTCACCTCGTCGAGCATCGCCTGGTAGGCGGCCTTGTCGCCATAGAGCGCGAACGGGTCCTTGCCGAGCGAGAAGGCCGTGCCGAGCAGGATGGTGCGGCGCAGGCGCATCGAGGTGCGGCCCTTGTATTCCGGATTGCAGAGATCCGCCCAGCCCTTGACGTTCGGCGCCTTGGAAATATCGGCGACGACGCCGGATGTGCCCCATTGATGCGGCACGGCATAGAGATTGCCGTCGATCGTCGCATTGGCCTTCACGCCGTCGAGAAGGTTCGGTGCAAGCGACGCGGTGTCGATCTTCGAGAGATCGAGCGGCTTGTAGATGTTGTATTCCTGCTGGGCCGCAAAAATGCGGTCATGGCTCGGCTGGGCGAGGTCGTAGCCGGCGCCGCCGGTTGCCCGGAGCTTCGCAACCATTTCCTCATTGTTGGAAAGCGTGACCTCGACGGTGATGTCTGGGTTTGCTTCCTCAAAGAGCTTGATGACGTTATCGGGCGCGTAGCCGCCCCAGGTGAGCAGGCGCAGGGTATCTGCGTGAGCTGCAGTGCTTGCGACGATGAGGGCAAGCGCCGTCGTCGCGGCGAGCGCGAATGTCGATTTCATGCTGTTCTCCTCTTCCATTTGGCTGTTGAAAGCCGCCGTTTCTCCGGCGTTCTTTTCTGAAGAGGGCCATCACTCCCGATGATGGCCCTTAGTTCCCGATTTTTAGCCATTGCCATCAAAGAGGGAGATTGGCTCCCCTGAAAGGTCCATTATCTCCTTGCGGTAAGACCAGTATGACGATCAGCTGATCTTCGCGGCGAGGCTCTTCGTGCGGGTATAGCTGCGCAGGGCCTCAAATCCCTTTTCGCGACCGAAACCCGACAGCTTGTTGCCGCCGAAGGGCACCTCGATGCCACCGGCAAAATATTCGTTGATGTAAACCTGCCCGGCGTCGATATCGCGCGCCATGCGATGGGCGCGGCCGAAATCGCGGGTGTAGATGCCGGCGACGAGGCCGAAATCCGTACCGTTGGCGATGGCGACGGCTTCCTCTTCGCCCTCGACGACCTGCACCGACAGCACCGGGCCAAAAATCTCCTCCTGGATCACCGGGTCATCCGCTTGGACGGCATCGAGAATGGTCGGCTGGAAGAACCAGCCGGTGCCGCTTTCAGGGTCCGTTGCGCGCTCACCGCCGGCGGCAATCGTAATGCCGCGGCCGCGAGCGCCCTCCACATAGCCCGCCACCTTGTCGAGATGGGCGCCGGAGCTCAGTGCACCGACCTGCGGACGGCGCAGGCCATGGCCGAGCTTCAGGCCACTTGCGCGAACCGCAAGGCGCTCGACCAGTTCCGCATGCACCTTGCGTTCCACCACGAGGCGGGACCCGGCCGAGCAGATCTGCCCGGCATTCTCATAGATGGCGCCGAGCACGCCTTCGACGGCGGCATCCATATCCGCATCCGCCATGACGATCAGCGGCGACTTGCCGCCGAGTTCGAGCACGACGCTGGTGACATTGGCTGCCGCAGACTGCATGACACGGATGCCCGTCGGCACGGAGCCGGTAAAGGTGACATGGCGAATGCCGGGATGCGCGACCAGCGGTCCGCCGGCTTCCGCGCCTGTACCGGTGATGACGTTGCACACACCCGCAGGCAGACCGGCGCGAAAAAGGATGTCGGCGAGCATCAGCGCCGTCAGCGGTGTCTGCTCCGCCGGCTTGGCGACCACGGTGCAACCGGCGGCCAGTGCCGGCGCAATGCTGCGGGCCGCCGTCGAAAGTGGATAGTTCCAGGGAATGATATGGGCGGTAACGCCGACCGGTTCCTCGATGGAGTAGCCGATATAGTCGGTGCCAAGCGGAAAGGTGTCGCCCTGGATTTTGTCGGCGGCGCCGGCATAATACTCGAAGGAGCGCGCCGCACTCGCAACGTCCCCCTCGGCCTCCTGCAGGGCCTTGCCGCTGTCGAGGCTTTCCACCACGGCGAGCCGTGCCGCCTCCGCCCGAATGATCTGGGCCGCGCGGAAAAGGATCGCACCACGGGCGCTCGCCTTGGTACGCGCCCAGTCACGCTGCGCGCGGCGTGCGGCATCAACCGCGCGGTCCACGTCGCTGCCGTCACCCGCGGCGAAGGCATGGAAGGCACGGGCAGCGCCGGGATCGAAGGTTTCCATCGAGCGCCCACCGGAGGCCGCGACGAAAGCGCCGTCGATGAAATGGCCATCGGGCAAGCCGGAGAGCGTGCCGCTGGAGAAATACTCGTCGACGAGGGTTTCGGTGCTCATCTCAATTCGCCTCGCTTGCCTGGTAGCTGGAGCGCGCCAGCCATTCCGGATCGATCTCGACACCCCAGCCGGGTTCGTCGGTCACGGTCGCCTTACCATCAACGATCTCATAAGGCGACTTGCGGAACAGACCATCCTGCCAGGGATAATAGTCCTCACCCTCGATCGAGAATTCGAGATACTTCCCGGCATTCGGAATGGCGCGCAGCAGGTGCATGGTGAAAAGCGTCACCATGGAAAGATTGGCGGCATGCGGCGTAACGGGGATTCCAGCCGCTTCAGCCATGCGCACGACGCGCAGCGTCCGGCTGATGCCGCCGAGATAGCAGATATCCGGCTGCACGATGTCGACCGCCTTCATCTCGATCATGCGGCGCCAGGTCGGCAGGTCGCAATCCTGCTCGCCACCGGTCACGTCCATGTCGAGGGCGTCCGTGACTTCCTTCGTCTGCTCGAGCTCCCAGTAGGGGCACGGCTCCTCGTAGTGCACGAGGCCATTGTCCTGCATGATCCGGCCGACCTCGATGGCGCGCGCCGGCGAATAACAGGAGTTGGCATCGGCGAGCAGATCGGCCTCGGCGCCAACGGCCTTGGCGATCGTCGGGATGATCTCCTCCGTGCGGCCCGGCCATTCGTCGTGGTTGCGGCCGCACTCGGCACCAACGCGGAACTTGAAGGCATCGAAGCCATATTCGCCGCGCAGGCGCTTGAACCGCTCGGCCTCGGTGGCCGGCGTGATATCGCGCTTCATGGAGGAGGCATAGGCGCGCAGCGGCCCGGCCGAGCCGCCGAGCAATGCCGCGACCGGTTTGCCGGCCTGCTTGCCGCGCAGGTCCCAGATAGCCGTGTCGAGGCCGCATATGGCGCGGTAGAGATAAGAGCCCGGAAACTTGTGCTCGCGCTCGAAGATGCGATCGAGATGATCATCGAGGTCGGTGATCTCGGCGCCGAGCGTATTGGGCGCGACCTGACGATGCAGGATCTCGGACGTGATGTCGGAATTGTAGGTCGATACCTGGCCCCAGCCGGTGGCACCGGTTTCATCGGTGATGCGGACGAAGCCGACATATCTGTTGCAGAAGGTCTCGATGCGTTTGATCTTCATGACAATCTAATCTGTTTGACGGCCAAGCTGCCTGGCGGATGGAACGGCCCTTGACGCCGCGAACTGGTACGACAATCATCGCAAAATCTTCACGCGATAAGGTCCACTTTACTTTTAGTAGCGGACCATTATTGCGAGGGGACGACAGGCCGGGAGGGCGAGATGGTAAAATATCCGGGCGGCGCATTGCTGCCCACGCTGCAGTTCGATCGCACGTCCAGGACGCCGATCAGCGCACAGCTCTGTACGGCGCTCCGCGAGATGATCCTCTCCGGCGAACTCCAGCCCGGCGAGCGCCTGCCTTCCAGCCGCACATTGGCAAAGGACCACGAGGTTTCCCGCACCACGGCGATCAGCGTCTACGAGCAGCTCGCCGCCGAGGGGCTGATCCGCTCAAACATAGGCGCCGGCGCCTATGTGGCCGAAACCCTGCGCGACGGTCGCCCGGCAAGGATCGCGGTGAAGGGTATCGAAGACGAGATCCGCAGCCCGCCGCGCCTTGCCCAACTCAGCGCCGACGCTTCGGAACACTACTTTCCCCGCCTGGCGCACCCGGAAAACCCGCGCCCCTTCATCACCGGCATTCCGGCCTTCGACGAGTTTCCGATGGCGCTGTGGGCGAGCATGGTCGCGCGCTACTGGCGCCAGCCGCGCAACCTGCTGCTCGGCTATCCCCCGGCGGAAGGGCTGATGGAGCTGCGCCGGGCCGTCGCGATGCATCTGCGCGCCAACCGCGGCATCACCTGCGAGCCCGAGCAGGTCTTCATCTTCAACGGCGCGCAGGATGCCTTCAACCGCATCGGCAACACCCTGCTTGATCCCGGTGATACGGTGTGGATCGAAAATCCCGGCGCGATCGGTGCGCGCAACAGCCTGATTTCTTCCGGTGCGAAACTCGTGCCGCTCAGCATCGACGAGGAGGGCATCAACGTTGCCGAGGGGTTGGCCGTTGCGCCGGATTTCCGCCTCGCTTTCGTCACCCCCGCTCATCAGCACCCACTTGGCGTGACGATGAGCCTCCAGCGCCGCTTCGAACTGCTGCGGGCCGCCGAAAGAGCCGGAGCCTGGATCATCGAGGACGATTATGTCGGCGAATTCCACTATGCTGGCCATCCACCGCCGACGCTGAAGAGCGTCGATACGTCCGGCCGCGTCATCTATGTCGGCAGCTTTTCCAAGGCGCTGTTCGCAGCCCTTCGCCTCGGTTATGTCGTCGCGCCGCCAGGACTGGTCGACGTCTTCTACCGCATCGCCGGGGCAACCTTGCAGGGGTCTGCCACAAGCCTGCAATCGGTCGTCGCCAGCTTCATAGAATGCGGTCATTTTTCCAGCCACATCCGTCGCATGCGGCGCGTCTATGCCGAACGACTCCAGGCGCTGCTCGACGGCGCGACGCGGCATATGGAGGGTATGCTGGAGGTCGCGCCGACCGATACGGGCTTTCACACGGTCGGCCGCCTTGCCGACGATTTCGACGAACTCGCTGTCGCCCGCCGCGCGGCCGAGCGCAACATCCTCGTCTCCCCCATCAGCCGCTTTGCCATCACGCCGGTCAAGCAACGCGGCCTTGTGCTCGGCTTCAGTTCAGCGCCACCGCGCATGATCGCAAGTGCGGCGGAAACCCTCGGCGCCGTACTGAAGGACATGCGCAAGGAACAGGGCCGCCGCGCCGGTTGAACGCTATCGGGCGTCGGCGAGGATCATTTCGGCACCCTTTTCGCCGACCATCAGCGTCGGCGCATTGAGATTGCCGGAGGTGATGTGGGGGAAGATCGAGGCATCGACGACGCGCAGGCCGTCGAGGCCATGCACGCGCAGACGCGCATCCACCACCGAGGTCGCAGCGTCCGGCCCCATGGCGCAGGTGCCGCAGGGGTGGAACACTGACCCGGAGCGCTCCCGGATGTCGGCGATCAGCTCGTCATCGCCTGTGATACCAGTGCCCGGCCGGATCTCGTCCTCGATGATTTCGCGCATCGGGCCGGTCCGGGAAAGACGCCGCAGGAAATGCGCGGCTTCGAGCAGTTCCTGCACGTCCTCCTCCGTCGAGAGATAGTTCGGCTGGATTTCAGGCGCGGCAAAAGGGTCCGCGGAGCGGATCGCAAGCTGCCCGCGGCTCGTCGGATGGCAGTTGGAAACCCCGACGAGGAAGCCGGAGAAAGGATCCGGGCTCATCAACGCCCGCCGCCCTGGAAGGGCGCGCGTATAGCTGACCGGCGAAAAATAGAGCTGCATGTTCGGCCGCGTGTGCTCCGGGCTGGTGCGGAAAAACCCTCCGCCCTGGTTCACGCTGAGCGACAACGGGCCACTCTGCGTCAGCACATAGCGCAGCCCCACCATGAGCCTGCCCCACCAGGGGCGCAGCATATCATTGAGTGTCGGCCGTCTGCTCCTGTAAAGGTGGTCGAAGCCGATATGATCCTGCAGATTACGCCCGACGCCGATGGCCGCATGCACGACCTCGATGCCGTGGCGCTTCAGCAAGGCCGGATCGCCGACGCCAGAGAGCTGCAGAAGCTGCGGCGTGTTCACGGCTCCGGTGGACAGGACCACCTCACGGCGCGCCCGGATCTGTCGAATCTCTCCACCCTGCCTGTATTCGACACCCGTCGCGCGCTTGCCGTCGAACAGCAACCGGGTCGCCTGGGCAGCCTTGATCACAGTGAGATTGTGCCGCTTGCGCGCCGGGGCCAGATAGGCCGTCGCGGCCGAGCAGCGGAAACCATGGCGCGTCGTGATCTGATAGATACCGATGCCTTCCTGTGTCGCGCCATTGAAATCCGGGTTGCGCGCAAGGCCTGCCTCTTGCCCGCCCGCGAGGTAATTCGCGCAAAGCGGATGCACCACTTTCTCGATATTGGTGACGGTGACCGGTCCATCCTGCCCCCGCCATTGGTCGGCCCCAGAAAGGTTGTTTTCCATCCGCTTGAAGGCCGGCAGCACGTCCTCGTAGCTCCAGCCCGGATTTCCGAGCGCGCGCCATTCATCAAAATCCTGGGCCTGACCCCTGATGAAAACCATGGCGTTGATCGAGCTGGACCCGCCGAGCACCTTTCCGCGCGGCCAATAGCTTTGGCGGCCGCCGAAACCCGGCACGGGTTCGGTCAGATATTTCCAGTTCAGCGTGTCATGGTAGAACGCCTTGCCATAGCCGATCGGCATGCGCACCCAGAAGTTCAGGTCACTGCCGCCGGCTTCCAGCAGCGCAACACGATAGTGGCCACCCGCTGAAAGCCGATTGGCAACCACGCAGCCAGCCGATCCCGCGCCGACAACAACGTAGTCGTATTCGTCCATGTTTCCCCCATTCCTTCAAATGCACGCCGTCCACCCTTGCTATCCGCCCGTGGACCTTGCGTCAGCATCCATTTCGATGGGATTGGCGTACCAGTTTATCATAGCCCCGGTGGCGCGCCGACCCGCTGGCGTCGTCCAACTACGGCCTCGGCGGCCGCATAGCACGGTCCTCAACCCGGTAATGAGGTGACCTTGCCCCCAAGTTTTATCCAGTTTTGAGTTCGCTCCAGCGGTTTTTGGTTTCGGTGTTTGCGGCGGTAGCG